>NZ_JAMYKZ010000003.1:0-460459 GCF_040317735.1 Mesorhizobium sp. M1399 | reverse complement strand
ACTCCCCCCCCGGGGGGTATATGGGGCCGACGGCGTCTGTGGGGGGCGCTGTCCCTCCTGCCGCTTGGCGCGTGGCGCCCCCCTGGGGCCTGCCGGCCATCTCCCCCACACGGGGGGAGATCAGCCAATCCGCGAACGGCCGCATCTTCGCCTCGCCGCTGGCCCGCCGCATCGCCAAGGAAGCCGGTGTCGATGTGTCGGCGGTGACGGGCTCCGGCCCGCATGGTCGCGTGGTCAGGGCCGATGTCGAGGCCGCAATTTCCAGTGGCGGCGCCAAGGCGGCACCAGCAGCAAAAGCAGCGGCCGCCGGTGCTCCGGCACCTGCGGCAGCAGCACCCAAGCCAATGTCCGACGAGCAGGTGCTCAAACTGTTTGCCGAAGGCTCCTACGAGCTGGTCCCCCACGACAATATGCGCAAGACAATTGCGCGGCGGCTGGTCGAGGCCAAGACCACCATCCCGCATTTCTATCTGACGCTCGACTGCGAGCTCGACGCACTTCTGGCCCTGCGCACGCAGATCAATGCGGCCGCCCCGGTGAAGAAGACCGAGAAGGGGGAAACGCCGGCCTATAAGCTTTCCGTCAATGACATGGTCATCAAGGCTCTGGCCATGGCGCTGATGGCGGTGCCGGATGCCAATGCGTCGTGGACAGAAAACGCCATGGTCAAGCACAAGCATGCCGATGTCGGTGTTGCAGTGTCGATCCCCGGCGGCTTGATCACGCCAATCATCCGGCGTGCCGACGAAAAGACGCTGTCCGTTATCTCCAACGAGATGAAGGATCTTGCCGGCCGCGCCCGCAGCCGCAAGCTGAAGCCGGAAGAATATCAGGGCGGCACCACGGCAGTGTCCAATCTCGGCATGTTCGGCATCAAGGATTTTTCTGCCGTCATCAACCCACCGCATGCGACGATCCTGGCGGTCGGCGCCGGAGAGCAACGCGCGGTGGTCAAGAACGGCGAGATCAAGATCGCCACGATCATGTCGGTGACGTTGTCGACCGATCACCGCGCCGTCGACGGTGCGCTCGGCGCCGAGCTGCTCGTCGCCTTCAAACGCATGGTCGAAAACCCGATGGGCATGCTGGTCTAAGAGAAGGGAACAGGGCGGTGCGGAAATTCTTCACCAGCCTTTTTGCCTTCTTTCTTTCCGGTTTGGCCGGCGGATTGGTGGCGCAGTGGCTCGCCGTCGCAACCAATGCCGACGTAGAGTACATCCTTGTGTTTATGATCTCGGCTCTCGTCACCGTCCTCGTGACGGTCGCGTTCTTCATCGCACAATTCATGTCGTACCCACGACGGGCAACAAAGCTGACGGCGACCATAGGGGTAGCGTTTTTTGTGCTCGTTGGAGTTTCCCTGATCGGCTGGACTTTCTCCCAGCCCCCAGGCAAGAGCCAATGGTCGGGCGATCTTCCCATAGTCGCGGGTCTCGTCCTGCCGGGCATCGCTACGGTGCTGGTCCAGTGGCTTTTCGTGCGCTGGCGATTGGCGCGCTCGCAACCAGGTTTCGGCGGGGCAGGCACATGAAGACGGTCCTCTGCTACGGCGATTCGCTTACTTGGGGCTATGACGCGGCAAACCTCGGCCGACATCCGCTGGAAGATCGCTGGCCGAGCGTGCTGCAGGCGGCATTGGGCAGCGGCGTCGAGGTCATCGCCGAAGGCCTGAATGGCCGAACCACCGCCTTCGACGATCACTTGGCCGGAGCGGACCGCAATGGCGCAAGGCTGTTGCCAACGATCCTGACGACTCATGCGCCGATCGATTTGATCGTCATCATGCTCGGCGCCAACGATATGAAGCCGTGGATTCACGGCAATCCGGTCGCGGCCAAACAAGGCGTGCAACGCCTGATCGATATTGTGCGCGGTCATGATTACCCGTTCGATTGGCCGGCGCCGCAGATCCTGATCGTCGCGCCGCCCGTAGTCAGCCGCACGGAAAACGCCGAGTTCAAAGAAATGTTCGCCGGCGGAGATGACGCGTCAAAGCGGCTGGCGCCGCAATATTCCGCCCTTGCCGACGAGGCCGGCTGCGGCTTCTTCAATGCGGGCACGGTGGCCGAAACGACGCCGCTGGACGGCGTCCACCTTGACGCGGAAAACACGCGGAGCATCGGGCAAGCGCTGACGCCGCTCGTGCGCGTCATGCTGGAATTGTGAAGGAGAAAAGCCGTGGCTGAGAACTACGACGTTATCATCATCGGCTCCGGCCCCGGCGGCTATGTCACTGCAGTGCGTTCGGCGCAGCTTGGCTTCAAGACGGCGATTGTCGAGCGCGAGCACTTGGGCGGCATCTGCCTCAACTGGGGCTGCATTCCGACCAAAGCGCTGCTGCGCTCGGCCGAGATCATGCACTATTCGGATCATCTGAAGGATTACGGCCTGAAGATCGACGGCAAGGTCAGCGTCGACACCGCCGCCGTCGTCGATCGCTCGCGAAAGGTCTCGCTGCGGCTCAACGGCGGCGTCGGCTTCCTGATGAAGAAGAACAAGGTCGACGTCATCTGGGGCGAAGCCAAACTGACGAAACCCGGCGAGATCGTCGTGTCGAAATCGTCGAAGAAGCCGATGGAGCCGCAGCCGCCGGCGCCCAAGGGCGTCAAAGGCGAGGGCACCTACACCGCCAAGCACATCATCCTGGCGACCGGAGCCAGGCCGCGCGCATTGCCCGGCATCGAGCCGGACGGCAAGTTGATCTGGACCTATTTCGAGGCGATGGTGCCGAAAGAGATGCCGAAGTCGCTGCTGGTGATGGGCTCGGGCGCCATCGGCATCGAGTTCGCCTCGTTTTACCGCACTATGGGCGCAGAGGTGACGGTGGTTGAACTGCTGCCGGCTGTGATGCCGGTCGAGGACGCCGAAGTGTCGAAGTTTGCGCAAAAGCAGTTCGAGAAGCAGGGCATGAAGATCATCCTCGATGCCAAGGTGACCAAGGTCGAGAAGGGCGCCAATTCGGTCACCGCGCATGTCGAGATGAAGGACGGCAAGGTCGAGAAGATCACCGCCGACCGCATGATTTCAGCCGTCGGGGTACAGGGCAATATCGAAAATCTCGGCCTCGAGGCGCTCGGCGTGAAGACCGAACGCGGTTGCATCGTCGTCGACGGCTACGGCAAGACCAACGTGCCCGGCATCTATGCCATCGGCGATGTCGCCGGACCGCCGATGCTCGCCCACAAGGCCGAGCATGAGGGCGTGGTGTGTGTGGAAAAGATTGCCAATTTCGCCGGCGTGCATGCCATCGACAAGCTGAAGATCCCGGGCTGCACCTATTGCAATCCGCAAGTCGCCTCGGTCGGACTGACGGAAGCCAAAGCGAAAGCCGATGGCAAGGACATCCGCGTCGGCCGCTTCCAGTTCGCCGCAAACGGCAAGGCGATTGCGCTGGGCGAAGACCAAGGCTTCGTCAAGACCATTTTCGACAAGAAGACCGGCCAGTTGCTGGGTGCCCACATGGTTGGCGCAGAAGTAACCGAACTGATCCAGGGCTTCGTCGTGGCTATGAACCTGGAAACCACCGAGGAAGAGCTGATGCACACAATCTTCCCGCACCCGACGCTGTCGGAGATGATGAAGGAGAGTGTTCTCGACGCCTATGGCCGTGCGCTGAACGCATGATAAATTGGCTGCGCGAGACTCACACATGTATGTCAAGGAACTCGACGGCAAGGTAATTCGTTTCCGGATGCATTCATCACCACAGGAGAGGGCATATGGACGTGAACGGCGTGGGCTGGGTAGCAGCCATCATCATCGGCGGTTTGGCAGGCTGGTTTGCCGAGATGTTCATGAAGAGCAACACCGGCATCTTGATGAACATCATTCTTGGCATCGTCGGCGCGATCGTGCTGAATGCCATCCTGCAGGCGCTCAACATCGGCGCCTTCGGCGCCGGCTGGATCGCCTATCTGATCACCGGTTTCATTGGTGCCTGCCTGCTGATCTGGGTAGGACGCATGGTGCGCCGTTAATTGCTGAACTCATGCCATGCGAAAACGGCTGTGGCGGCATGCGCCGCCGCGGCCTTTTTCTTTGCAGCGAAAAGTCCTAGATGACTTGGGAAAGCGAACGTCGGACAGGCGATCGCGAATGAACCGGATTTCATATGGTCACCGTCCTCGACACGATCGCCAATGCGCCGCGCCTGCGGCATCCCGAAAAGGCGCACAAGCCCGACCAGGATGTGCTGCGCAAGCCCGACTGGATCCGCGTCAAGGCGCCGATGTCGAAAGGCTATGCCGAGACGCGCGAGATCGTGAAGTCGCATAAGCTGGTGACGGTGTGCGAAGAGGCCGGTTGCCCCAACATCGGCGAGTGCTGGGAAAAGAAGCACGCCACCTTCATGATCATGGGCGAGATCTGCACGCGCGCCTGCGCGTTCTGCAACGTGGCTACCGGTATACCGACCGCACTCGATCCCGACGAGCCGGCGCGCGTCGCACACGCCGTCAAGCAAATGGGCCTAAGCCATGTCGTCATCACCTCAGTCGACCGCGACGATCTCGCCGATGGCGGAGCTCAGCACTTTGCCGAGGTCATCCGCGCCATCCGGGCGGCAACGCCTCTGACGACGATCGAAATCCTGACGCCCGACTTCCTGCGCAAGGACGGCGCACTGGAGATCGTCGTGGCGGCCAAGCCCGACGTTTTCAACCATAATCTCGAGACCGTGCCGTCGAACTATCTGACGGTTCGGCCGGGTGCGCGCTATTTCCACTCGATCAGGCTCTTGCAGCGAGTCAAGGAACTCGACCCCTCGATCTTCACCAAGTCCGGCATCATGGTTGGCCTTGGCGAGGAGCGGAACGAAATCCTGCAACTGATGGACGATCTGCGTTCGGCCAATGTCGACTTCATGACCATCGGCCAATATCTTCAGCCGTCGAAGAAGCACCATCCGGTGATCCGCTTTGTCACACCGGAGGAGTTCAAGTCTTTCGAGACGATCGGCCGGACCAAGGGCTTCCTGCTGGTGGCGTCGAGCCCGCTGACGCGCTCGTCGCACCATGCCGGCGACGATTTCGCCAGGTTGCGCGCGGCGCGCGAAGCGTTTCTCAGGAAGTCCGCCTAACAAACTGGTTTCATGCCACAATTCGAAGCCCATCGCCGCGTCGCGCATACGCCTGAACAGATGTTCGCTCTGGTCGCGGATATCGAATCCTATCCGCAATTCCTGCCGCTTTGCGAGGCACTTACGGTTCGTTCGCGCAAGGAACGCGACGGACGCACGCTGCTCATCGCCGACATGAGCATTGGCTACAAGGCGATCCGCGAGACTTTCACCACGCAGGTGCTGCTGAAGCCTGACGAGAACGCCATCGACGTCAAATATATCGACGGCCCGTTCAAATATCTGAGCAATGTCTGGCGCTTCGACCCGGCGGACGGCGGTGGTTGCAACGTCTGCTTCTTTATCGACTATGAGTTCAAGAGCCGCATTTTGGGTGCGCTCATGGGAACCATGTTCGACCGCGCCTTCCGCATGTTCTCCGAGGCGTTCGAGAAACGCGCCGAAATCATCTACGGCACGCCATCGGCGGCCTGATCCGCAGCGAGCGCGCGCAGACCCAGTTCAAGCGCATGCCGGACCGTTTCCCGGCGGATGAAATCACGGCCCTTGTCGGCGAACAGCTGGCATTCGCTGACCACCGGCCGGCCAGCCACGGCAACGCCGAACCAGACCAGGCCGACAGGTTTTTCCGCTGAGCCACCGCCCGGACCGGCGATGCCGGTCACCGCGAGCGCAAGCCCGGCGGGCGAATGGGCCAAGGCGCCGGCCGCCATCTCCACCGCAGTCTCGCGCGAGACCGCCCCGTTCGCCTCGAGTGTAACGGCCGAGACGCCGAGCATCTCGGTCTTGGCCTGGTTGGAATAGGTGATGAAGCCGCGATCGACCACAGTGGAAGAGCCGGCAATGTCGGTCAGCGTGGCGATGATCATGCCGCCGGTGCAGCTCTCCGCCGTCGCCAGCATGATGCCGCGCTGCTGGCAGGCCTGAAGCAGGGCATCTGCGAGATCGCTATTGCTCATTCGGGGACATCCCCTGGAAACACAACGCTGGCGGTCGCGATGGCCGCTATGCCTTCCTCACGGCCGACGAAGCCGAGCTTCTCATTGGTTGTCGCCTTGATCGAGATGCGGTCGCGCGAAATTCGCAACATTGCGGAAAGCGTTTCGGTCATGGCCTCGCGATGCGGGCCGACGCGCGGCGCCTCGCAAACCAATGTGATGTCGGCGTTGGCGATGCGCCCGCCGCGCTCGCGCACCAGCTTCGCTGCGTGTTCGACGAAGATGCGTGAAGCGGCCCCTTTCCACTGCGGGTCGGAGGGCGGGAAATGCGTGCCGATGTCACCGGCGCCGCAGGTGGCGAGCAGCGCGTCGGTCAACGCATGCAGGCCGACATCGGCATCCGAATGGCCGGACAATTTCCTGTCGTGCGGAATAGCGACACCGCACAGGGTGACATGGTCGCCGGGCTCGAAGGCATGGACGTCGTAGCCGTTGCCGGTTCGGATGTCCGGAAAACGTGAGGCGCTGGAAAGCCGCTGATCCGCCATCGCAATATCCCGTGCCCAGGTCAGTTTGACATTGTCCGGCGAGCCGGGAACGATCTTCACCGGAATATGCGCCCATTCGGCGATTGCCGCATCGTCGGTGAAATCCGCCTTGCCCAATTGATGAGCCTTTTCGTGCGCGGCCAGGATCGGCCAGAACGGAAAGCCTTGTGGTGTCTGTGCGGCATGGAGCCCGGCCCTGGACACTGTTTCGCCGCTCATGCCTTCGGCCGTTTCGCGCTTCAGCGTATCGGCAACGGGCAAAGCAGGCAGCGCTCCCTGGCGCTCTTCAATGGCGGCGATCGTGCGATCTATCAGTTCCGCATCGACAAACGGCCGAGCCGCATCATGGATCAGGACCCGGCCCGGCGCATGGCTTCTCAACGCCAGCAGTCCAAGCCGGACGGACTCCTGCCGTGACGTACCGCCGATCACAGCGACGACACGGTCGGCGTTCGCGCCGGCGGCGCGGCGGAAAAGCGCGCCGTCTTCGGCATGGATAGCAACGACGACAGGTCCAATTTTCGGATGCGTCAGAAAGGCGTCGAGCGTGCGTGCGATAACGGCGCCGCCGCCAATCTGCTGGTACTGCTTCGGCCCATTGGCCTGCCCCGCGCGCGCGCCGCGCCCGGCAGCAACGATGACCACGGCGACCTTGTCGTCGGCAGCTGGCTTTTCGCTGACATGTCTCATGCCGAGACGCTTAGCGCATGATCCTGAAAAGTGGTATCGCTTTCACAAGACCTAGGATTGATGCCGTCCGGCGATCCATATTTTTCCCAAATGCGCCTTAATGTCACGACATTGCGCGTTGCACATTGCCGTCGTTCTGGCTAGAGAATGTGCAGCAATCGAAGGTGCTTGGTTTTTGTGCATGCCTGATGTGACCAAATTGGCTTCGCCGCTGGAGGTGGGTGGCGTGAGAATCCGCAACCGCGTGTTTCTCGCGCCGATGTCGGGCATTACCGACGAACCGTTCCGGCAGCGCGCCCATGCGCATGGCGCCGGGCTGGTTGTATCCGAAATGGTGGCGAGCGGTGAGCTTGCAAAGGGCAGGGCTGGCTCGGGCCTGCGCATCCGTCATTCCGGGCTGCCTGTCCACATGGTCCAGCTTGCCGGCCGCGAGGCGGTGCACATGGCCGAGGGCGCACGAATCGCAGCCGGCGAAGGCGCCGACATCATCGACATCAACATGGGCTGTCCGGCCAAGAAGGTGACGGGCGGCTATGCCGGTTCGGCACTGATGCGAGACCTCGACCACGCGCTGTCGCTGATCGAAGCGGTAGTCGGCGCGGTCGACGTGCCGGTCACGGTTAAGATGCGGCTTGGCTGGGACGAGAGCGCGCTCAACGCGCCGATGCTGGCGCGACGCGCCGAGCAGGCCGGCGTCAGGATGGTGACGGTGCACGGCCGCACACGTTGCCAGTTCTATCAGGGCACGGCCGACTGGCGTGCCATCGCACGCGTCAAGCAGGCCGTCTCCATCCCTGTGGTTGCCAATGGCGATGTCGGCTCGCCGGCAGAGGCAGCCTTGATCCTCGACCAGTCCGGCGCCGACGCGGTGATGATCGGCCGTGCGCACTATGGCGCGCCGTGGACTGCCGGCAGCATTGTAGCGGCCGCGCTGGCCGAGCCAGTATCCGGCATGCCGGACAGCCCGCAAGCGCTGACCGACTACGTCATTGCCCATTACGAAGACATGCTGACGCTCTATGGCGCCGAAAGCGGATTGCGCCAGGCGCGCAAGCATCTCGGCTGGTATCTCGACCGCCATGCCGTCACAAGCGATGACTGGCGCAAGGCCATCCTCACGTCTTTCGAGCCTGGGCGGGTCATTGCCTTGCTGCGCGACATGTTTTCAAGCGCTCCCGAAGCGCCGAATCTGCGGAGTGCGGCATGAACGCCACCGTCACACAGAGCACGGACATGGCGGACGCCGCGCATATTGTGCTCAACACAATTCGTCGGCCGGTGATCATGGTCGATCCGCAAGGCTTCATCACCTTCGCCAATGCCGATGCCGAGGATTTTTTCCGCTCGAGCGCCACGATGCTCGCCCGCAACACGCTGCACAAGCTCATTCCTTTCGGCAGTCCGCTGCTGACGCTTGTCGACCAGGTGCGCGAGCGCCGTGCGCCGGTGAACGAATACCGGGTGGACGTGTCGTCGCCGCGTCTCGGCATCGAGAAGGTGGTCGATCTCTACGTCGCGCCGGTGACGGAATTTCCAGGCTCCGTCGTGGTGATGTTCCAGGAACGCTCAATGGCCGACAAGATCGACCGGCAGATGACGCATCGCGGTGCGGCGCGCTCGGTCACCGGCCTTGCCGCGATGCTTGCCCATGAGATCAAGAACCCGCTGTCCGGCATTCGTGGCGCCGCGCAGCTGCTAGAACTGTCGGCGTCCGATGAGGATCGCGCGCTGACGCGTTTGATCACCGACGAGACCGACCGCATTGTCTCGCTGGTCGACCGCATGGAGGTGTTTTCGGACGAGCGGCCGATCGACCGCTACCCCGTCAACATCCATGTCGTGCTCGACCATGTCAAAGCAATCGCCAAGAACGGTTTTGCCAAGCGGATCAAGATATTAGAGGACTATGATCCATCATTGCCTCCGGTTTTTGCCAATCGCGACCAGCTCATCCAGGTGTTCCTCAATCTGGTAAAAAATGCCGCCGAGGCGATCGGCAGCGATCCGCAGGGCGAGATCATGCTGTCGACTGCCTTCCGCCCGGGCATCCGTGTTTCCGTGCCCGGAACGCAGGACCGGGTGTCGCTGCCATTGGAATTCTGCGTGCGCGACAACGGTTCGGGTGTCTCCGAGGATATCCTGCCGATCCTGTTCGATCCCTTCATCACCACCAAGCCGAACGGCTCCGGTCTCGGTCTGGCGCTGGTCGCAAAGATCGTCGGCGAGCATGGCGGCATCATTGAATGCGAATCGACGCCGCGCGGGACCACCTTCCGCATCCTGATGCCGGCGTGGAAAGAAACCCAGTTTGCCGACGACGACGGTGAAGGAGACCGCAAATGACCATTCGCGGCAATATTCTCGTCGCCGACGACGATGCGGCCATCCGCACTGTCCTCAACCAGGCGCTTTCGCGCGTCGGTCACGACGTGCGCGTCACCTCCAATGCCTCGACGCTGTGGCGCTGGGTGGCCGCGGGCGAGGGGGATCTGGTCATCACCGACGTTGTCATGCCTGACGAGAACGCCTTCGACATGCTGCCGCGCATCAAGAAGGCGCGACCGGAACTGCCGGTCATCGTCATGAGTGCGCAGAACACGTTCATGACGGCGATCCGGGCCTCCGAAACCGGAGCCTATGAATATCTGCCAAAACCGTTCGACCTGACGGAGCTGCTCAACATCGTCAATCGGGCGCTTTCCGAGCCGCGGCGGCCCAAGATCGATACGCGTGCCGACGAGCCGCCTGAAACGATGCCGCTGGTCGGCCGCTCGGCGGCCATGCAGGACATCTACCGCATGCTGGCGCGGATGATGCAGACCGACCTGACGGTGATGATCTCAGGCGAATCGGGTACCGGCAAGGAACTGGTGGCGCGCGCGCTGCATGAATATGGCCGCCGCCGAGGCGGTCCTTTCGTCGCCATCAACATGGCGGCGATCCCGCGCGACCTGATCGAATCGGAACTATTCGGGCACGAGAAGGGCGCCTTTACCGGCGCACAGAGCCGCTCCACTGGCCGTTTCGAGCAGGCCGAAGGCGGCACGCTGTTCCTCGACGAGATCGGCGATATGCCGATGGAAGCGCAGACGCGGCTTCTGCGTGTGTTGCAGCAGGGCGAATACACCACGGTCGGCGGCCGCACGCCGATCAAGACCGACGTGCGCATCGTCGCTGCCACCAACAAGGACCTGCGCACGCTGATCAATCAGGGGCTTTTCCGCGAGGACCTGTTCTACCGCTTGAACGTTGTGCCGCTCAGGCTGCCGGCGCTGCGCGAGCGATCGGAGGACATTCCGGACCTCGTCCGGCACTTCTTCAAGCTCGGCGCCAGTGAAGGCCTGCAGACCAAGCGCATTTCCACCGGCGGCATCGAGCTGATGAAGCGCTACCCATGGCCTGGCAACGTGCGCGAACTCGAAAACCTCATCCGCAGGCTGGCTGCACTGTATTCGCAGGACGAGATATCCGCCGAGATCATCGAGGCGGAGTTGAAGACTGGCGAAAGGCCTGTCGTTCCAGGTGGCGGCAACCTCATTCCCGACGACCTTTCCATCGGCCAGGCGGTGGAGCATTTCCTGCAGCGCTATTTTGCCTCGTTTGCCGGCGACTTGCCGCCGGCCGGCCTCTATCAGCGAATCCTCTCCGAGGTCGAGTATCCACTGGTCCTCGCCTCGATGACCGCAACGCGCGGTAACCAGATCAAGGCCGCCGAATTGCTAGGACTCAACCGCAACACGCTGCGCAAGAAGATTCGCGAACTCGGCGTCAACGTCTACAAGTCCTCCAGGCAGGTCTAGACGAACCCCTTACGAGCGCTTTCCAGGGGATCGATCGCCGAAAGATTTCCGTCTCGGCCACACTTGTTGCATAATCGCCACAATGCGTTGCATACATCCGACGCAATCACTGGCTCTAGACGGCGACATGGCTCTGCACGCACCGACACTGAGCAAACCGCATTTCAGCACTACCGGCGCGCGAGACGGTCGCCGGCTGCTTGCGCTGCCCGGCGTGGTCGCCATTGCCGGTGCGCTGGTGACGGCGGCGATCTCCTTCGCCATTCTGGTTGGCGCCACGCCGATCACGCCCGACGCGCGGACGACGCTGGCGCTGATCGCGCTTAACGCCGCGTTCGTCCTGTTTCTGATCTTGCTGGTCGGCCGCGAAGTGCATCGCATCCTGATGGCACGCCGGCACGGCAAGGCTGCGTCGCGCCTGCATGTGCGCATCGTGGCGATGTTTGCGCTGGTCGCCGCCATCCCCGCGATCATGGTGGCGATCATCGCGTCGATCACGCTCGACATCGGCCTCGACCGCTGGTTCGAGATCCGCACCAAGACGATCGTCAATTCGTCGTTGTCGATCGCCGACGCCTATGTGCAGGAAAACGCACGAAATCTTCAGGGCACGACGTTGTCGATGGCTTACGACCTCGACGCTTCGCGCACGCTTTACGGCCTCGATCGGACCGGCTTCCTTGACCTCATGAACAAGGAGGCGGTTGGACGCTCCCTGGCACACGCAGCACTCATCAAGCCCGATGGTTCCTTCGTCATGAGCGCCAAGACCGACGCGGACTTTGCCATGCCGGAGCCGCCGGAGGGCGCTGTGGCAAGCGCTGCCAACGGCAAGCCGGTGCTGATCGAGCCGCGCACCCGTAACATCATGGGGGCCATCGTCAAGCTGCGCGAGATCGACGGGCTCTATCTCTACACCATTCGCCTCGTCGATCCCGAGGTGATCAAGGCACGACAGATCGTCAAATCCAACACCGCAGAATATCGCGGTCTCGAAGACAATCGCCGCACCTCGCAAGTGGCTTTCGCGCTTCCCTATCTGTCGCTGACGCTGATCATCATCCTGTCCGCCATCTGGACCGGCATTGCGGTGGCCGACCGCCTGGTGCGGCCGATTCGTCAGCTCATCGGCGCGGCCGACGAGGTCGCTACCGGCAATCTCGATGTGGCCGTGCCAGTCCGCCCCTCCGATGGCGACGTCGCCTCGCTCGGCGACACCTTCAACAAGATGCTGATGGAGCTGAAATCGCAGCGCAACGAGATCCTGTCGGCCAAGGATCTGATCGACGAGCGGCGGCGCTTTTCGGAGGCTGTGCTTGCCGGCGTCACCGCCGGGGTCATCGGCGTCGATCCATATGGCATCGTCACCATCGTCAATCGTTCCGCCGAAACGATGCTGGCCATATCCGCCACCGCGGCGCTTGGGCAGAACCTTTCCGCCGTGCTACCGCATGTCGGCCGCGTCTTCGAGATCGGCCGCAAGTCGGGCAAGCCGGTCTATCGCGAACAGGTCACCTTCTATCGTGCCGGCACCGAACGGACCTTCAACGTGCAGATCACGATTGAAGCCGGCGACGACGGTTCGGAGGATAAATCCTACGTCGTGACAGTCGACGACATTACCGATCTGGTCCAGGCACAGCGTTCCTCTGCATGGGCCGACGTGGCGCGGCGCATCGCCCACGAGATCAAGAACCCGCTGACGCCGATCCAGCTTTCGGCCGAGCGTATCAAGCGCCGTTACGGCAAGGTCATCACCGAGGACCGTGAGGTTTTCGATCAATGCACCGACACCATCATCCGGCAAGTGGAGGACATCGGCCGCATGGTCGACGAGTTCTCAGCGTTCGCCCGCATGCCGAAACCAGAAATGAAGGCCATCGATCTGCGCGATTCGTTGCGGGAGGCCTCGTTCCTGGTCGAAGTGAGCCGCGCCGACATCATCTTCGAGCGCGTCTTCGGCAATGAGCCGCTCAAAGGCACGTTCGACAGCCGCCTGATGGCGCAGGCTTTCGGCAACGTCATCAAGAATGCTGCCGAAGCTATCGACGGACTTGATGCAGAGGATCGTCCGCACGGCATAATCCGGATTCAAGCCGGGCGTCAGAATGGCGCGATTCGAATTGACGTCATCGACAACGGCAGGGGCTTGCCGCGCGAAAACCGGCAGCGCTTGCTCGAGCCTTACATGACGACACGCGAGAAAGGCACCGGGCTTGGCCTCGCTATCGTCAAGAAGATCGTGGAGGACCATGGCGGGCGACTCGAATTGCACGATGCACCAGCGGAATTCCACGATGGGCGGGGTGCGATGATCAGCATCATCCTGCCGGTTGCCGCCACCGTTCCGATACGCGGCGAAAGCAAGACGGAACACGAAAAAGAAACTGAAAAGGTCGGTAATGGCGTCTGATATTCTCATCGTCGACGACGAGGAAGACATCCGCGAACTCGTCGCCGGTATCCTGAGCGACGAAGGTCACGAAACCCGCACGGCGTTTGACGCCGACAGCGCGCTGGCGGTGGTTGCCGACCGGGCACCCAGGCTGATCTTCCTCGACATCTGGCTGCAGGGTTCGCGGCTCGATGGCCTCGCTTTGCTGGACGAGATCAAGACGATGCACCCGAACCTGCCGGTGGTGATGATCTCGGGCCACGGCAATATCGAAACGGCAGTCTCGGCCATCCGCCGCGGCGCCTATGATTTTATCGAAAAGCCGTTCAAGGCCGACAGGCTGATCCTTATTGCCGAACGGGCGCTTGAAACGTCCAAATTGAGACGCGAGGTTTCGGATCTCAAGCTGCGCAGCGGCGAGACTTTTGACCTCATCGGCATGTCGTCGGCAATGAGCCAATTGCGCCAGACCATCGAGCGCGTCGCGCCGACCAACAGCCGCGTCATGATTATCGGCCCCTCCGGCTCGGGCAAGGAACTGGCGGCGCGCGCCATCCACGCACTGTCGGCGCGCAAGAGTGCACCGTTTGTGACGCTGAGTGCCGCCAACATCACGCCTGAGCGTATGGAGATCGAGTTGTTCGGCACCGAATCGAACGGCGTCGAACGCAAGGTCGGTGCGCTGGAGGAGGCCCATCGCGGCATTCTCTACATCGATGAAGTGGCCGACATGCCGCGTGAGACGCAAAACAAGATCCTGCGCGTGCTGGTCGAACAGCAGTTCGAGCGGGTAGGGGGCACCAAGCGGGTCAAGGTCGACGTACGCATCATCTCGTCGACCTCGCAGAACCTGGAAGCCATGATCGCCGACGGCCGTTTCCGTGAGGACCTTTATCATCGCCTGGCCGTGGTTCCGGTCATGGTGCCGGGACTGGCCGAGCGTCGCGAGGACATTCCTTATCTGGTCGACAATTTCATGAAGCAGATCGCTCGCCAGGCCGGCATCAAGCCGCGCCGCATCGGCGACGACGCGCTGGCGGTGCTGCAGGCGCACAACTGGCCGGGCAACGTTCGGCAGTTGCGCAACAATGTCGAGCGCCTGATGATCCTGGCGCGCGGCGACGATGTCGATGCGCCGATCACCGCCGACCTCCTGCCAGCCGAGATCGGCGACGTCATGCCGCGCACTCCAACCAAGTCCGATCAGCACATAATGGCACTGCCGCTGCGTGAAGCACGCGAACAATTCGAGAAGGACTATCTGATCGCCCAGATCAACCGTTTTGGCGGCAACATCTCGAAGACGGCAGAGTTTATCGGCATGGAACGCTCTGCACTGCACCGCAAGCTGAAGTCGCTGGGCGTCTGAGAGCCAAACCAGCCGTGGCCCACGCAATTACCGGTTACGGCGGTCGTGGAATCGCATAAGAGCACTGCAGCGCCGCGCGTCTTTGGGACGCACAAAGGAGGCTGTAGCATTTTGATTTTTGCGCATGATCCTTTCCGAAATCGATTCCGATTTTCGGGCTCATGCGCTGACTTCTCCAAGGGTTATCCATGCCGCGCATTGCCTATGTGAACGGACGCTATGTCGCTCACGCCGAAGCTTCCGTGCACATCGAGGACCGTGGCTATCAATTCGCCGACGGCGTCTACGAGGTCTGCGAGGTGGCGCGGGGCTTCATCGTCGACATGCCGCGCCATCTCGCCCGATTGAACCGCTCGCTCACCGAACTCTCGATCGACTGGCCGATCACGCGCGGCGTGCTGCCGCTCGTCATGGGTGAGGTGGTGCGCCGCAACCATGTCGTCGACGGCCTGGTCTATGTCCAGGTGACACGCGGTGTCGCCAGCCGTGAGTTTTTCTTCCCGCCGGCGGGCACGAAGCCGTCGCTGGTGGTGACCGCCAAAAAAGCCGATCCTGCAGCTGCCGCGAAGCGGGCCGAGAGCGGGATCCGGGTTATCACGGTGCCGGAGAACCGGTGGGATCGGGTCGATATCAAGTCGGTCGGCCTGTTGCCGAACGTGCTGGCCAAACAGAAAGCCAAGGAAGCAGGCGCCCAGGAGGCGTGGTTCGTCGATGTTGACGGCACCGTCAAGGAAGGTGGATCGTCGAACGCCTGGATCATCACCAGGGACGGCGTGCTGGTGACGCGGCCGGCCGAGCATGGCATCCTGCGCGGTATCACCCGCACGACACTGTTCGATGTCGCCGCCAAGCTCGGCCTGAAGATCGAGGAGCGCGGCTTTTCGGTTGCCGAGGCCAAGGCCGCGCGCGAGGTTTTCATCAGCTCCGCGACCACGATCGCCATGCCGGTGGTGGCAATCGATGGCGCTCCCGTCGCCAACGGCCACCCGGGCTCGATAACAGTTTCACTACGGCGGGCCTTTTTTGACGTTGCGGAAAAAAGTCCAGCCTGATAACCGCACAGATGGAATGAACATCAATATATCTCGTTCTGCTTGTCGTTACTGACGGCAAGATGGTGTTTGCGTGCTTGACATGTGCCAGCTAATTTGGCGCATTGGCTTGCAAACCGAAGGGGATCGGCGAAAGACAAGAACAATGGCGGAACGATCGCAAAATCTTCAGGACCTGTTCCTGAATTCAGTTCGCAAGAGCAAAAACCCACTCACCATCTTTCTCATCAACGGCGTGAAGCTGACCGGCGTGGTCACTTCGTTCGACAATTTCTGCGTTCTGCTGCGTCGCGACGGCCATTCCCAGCTCGTCTACAAGCACGCCATTTCCACGATCATGCCGAGCCAGCCGGTTCAGATGTTCGATGGTGAGGAAAGCCAGGGCGCCTGATTGGCACGTGAGAAAGACGCGGACCGCAGCGTTCGCGGAAAACCAGCACATCAGACCGGGACAGAGGCCAACGGTCCGACCCGGGCGGTGGTCATCGTGCCGGTGCTTACCCGGCAGCCGCGTGGCAACGACGACACCAATCGCCCGCGCCTGACCCGTTCCGCCGAGGCCCGTCGCGACGAGGCGGTCGGCCTCGCCAGCGCCATCGACCTTGACCTGGTCCACACGGCAGTGGTGACCGTCAACGATCCACGCCCGGCGACCTTGCTCGGCAGCGGCAAGGTCGCGGAGTTCGCCGAGATCGTCAAAGAGGGGCACGCGGAAGTGGTCATTGTCGATCATCCGCTGACACCGGTACAGCAGCGCAATCTCGAAAAAGAGTTGAACGCCAAGGTGCTCGACCGCACCGGGCTGATCCTGGAGATTTTCGGCGAGCGCGCCCGCACCAAGGAAGGCACGCTGCAGGTCGACCTTGCCCATCTCAACTACCAGAAGGGCCGCCTTGTGCGGAGCTGGACCCACCTTGAGCGCCAGCGCGGCGGCGCCGGCTTTCTCGGCGGCCCTGGCGAGACGCAGATCGAGTCGGATCGGCGTGTGTTGCAGGACAAGATCACCAAGCTGAAGCATGAGCTCGAAACGGTGCGCCGCACCCGCGACCTGCACCGCGCCAAGCGCAAGAAGGTGCCGTTTCCGGTGGTGGCGATCGTCGGCTACACCAATGCCGGCAAGTCGACGCTGTTCAACCGGCTGACCGGAGCAGGGGTGCTGGCGGAAGACATGCTGTTTGCCACGCTCGACCCGACGCTGCGCCGCGTGCGCCTGCGGCACGGAACGCCGGTCATCCTTTCCGATACGGTCGGCTTCATTTCCGACCTGCCAACGCATCTGGTCGCGGCCTTCAGGGCGACACTGGAGGAAGTGGTCGAGGCAGACCTCGTCATTCATCTGCGCGATATCTCCGACCCCGATACGGCCGCACAGGCCGAAGATGTCGAGCGCATCCTTGCCGATCTCGGCGTTGATGCCCGCGATAGCAAGCGCGTCATCGAAGTGTGGAACAAGATCGACCGGCTCGACGAGGGCAACCGCGCGCGGCTGCTTGCCGATGGTGCTGACGGCAGGAAGGCGCCGCCTATCGCCATATCGGCGGTTACCGGCGAAGGCATCGATGCGCTGAAGGCGATCATCGAGACGATGATGTCGGGCGAACTGGAGACGTTCACGGTCACGCTCAAGGCCGACCAACTCGGCGTCGTCGACTGGCTTTACCGCAACGGCGACATCGTCTCGCGTGATGACAATGAGGATGGCAGCGTGACTATCGCGCTCAAGGCCACACACAGTGCTCGACAAGAGATAGAAAGCCGATTGCGACGTCAAAACAATGGGTAGGGCGTTTATTTCGCGCTTTTTGCCTGCTGCCAGAGCGCTTCCATCTCGTCCAGCGTCGCCTCTTCGAGGTTGTTTCCCGACGCTTGCAGCGCCTGCTCGACATGGTGGAAGCGCGACCGGAATTTTTCGTTGGTGCCGCTGAGTGCCGCTTCGGAATCGATTTTGAGGTGCCGGCCGAGATTGACGATCGCAAACAGCATGTCGCCGAACTCGTCCTTGATCGGTGCGCTGTCGCCTTTGGCCAGCGCTTCGCGTAATTCGCCGATCTCCTCCTCGATCTTTTCGAGGATCGGTGCCGCCTCGCTCCAGTCGAAGCCGACGCGGGCGGCCTTTTCCTGCAGTTTGAGGGCCCGGGTCAGCGCGGGCAGGGCGACCGGCACGCTGTCGAGAAAGCCCTTGCCATGGTCCTCGGGGTCGAGCCCTCGGACGAGGCGGGCGCTGCGCTTCTCCGCTTTTTCCTCCGCTTTGATCTTTTCCCACATGCCCTTCGCCATGCCGGCGCTGCGCGCCTTTTCGTCGCCGAAAACATGCGGGTGGCGGCGGATCATTTTTGTGGTGATGGCCTCGACCACATCGCCGAATGAGAATTCGCCGGCCTCCTCGGCCATTTGCGCGTGGTAGACCACTTGCAACAGGAGATCGCCGAGTTCATCGCGCAGATCGTCCAGGTCGCCCCGCGCGATGGCGTCCGCCACTTCGTAGGCTTCCTCTACCGTGTATGGCGCGATTGTCGAAAAGTCCTGCTCGATATCCCACGGGCAGCCGGTTTCCGGCGCCCGCAGCGCTGCCATGATCTCGATCAGCCGGGAAATGTCTTTCGAGGGTTTCATCTGGGAAACGCTATCCTGTACACGGCTGTGCGGCCAACGGCTTCAGCCGGTGAGGGCGCCTTGTCCACAGATCGGCGGCCAGACCATGATCGTGGAAGCCGGTTTTCGGAAAAGATCATGGTCAAGCAAAAAGTATCAGTCGAGCACGGAGACAATCGCCTTGGCGAGCGCGTCCATGCCGTCCTCGGGCAGGCCGGCAACGTTGATGCGGCTGTCGCCGACCATGTAGATGCCATGCTCGGCGCGCAGCCGCTCGACTTGCGCTTCCGACAGGCCAAGCCGGGAAAACATGCCGCGATGGCTGGCGACGAAATCGAAACGGTCGGAGTTGGACTGCCGCCGCAGCGCTTCGGCGAACTGGACGCGCAGCCGCAGCATGCGCAGGCGCATCTCTTCAAGCTCTGCTTCCCAGTCGGCCCGCAGCGTAGCGTCCTCGAGCACCATGCGCACCGCAGCCGCGCCATGGTCCGGCGGCATCGAATACATGGCGCGCGCCGCCGACAGCATCTGGCCCATCGCCATATCCGCCTGCGCACCGTCTTTCGCCATGATCAGCGCTGCACCAACGCGGTCGCGATAGACGGCAAAGTTCTTCGAGCAGCTCGAGGCAACGACCATTTCCGGAACTTTCGCCGCCAGCAGGCGCAAGCCGGCGGCATCCGCATCAAGCCCCTCGCCAAAGCCTTGATAGGCGATGTCGACAAAGGGCAGCAGACCACGCTCAACGACGAGATCGGCAACGGCAGCCCATTGCGAGATGTCTAGATTGGCGCCCGTCGGGTTATGGCAACAGCCATGCAACAGCACGACGTCGCCGGGATTCGCGGTTCTCAACGCATCCAGCATGTCGTCGAAGCGAACCGCACCAGAAGCAACGTCGAAATAGGGGTACTCGCGTATCTGCAGGCCAGCGGCGCGCATCACCGGCATGTGGTTCGGCCATGTCGGATCCGATAGCCAGACCGTCGCGTCGGCGCGGGTCCTTTTCAGCAGCTCTGCCACCAGCCGCAGCGCGCCGGAGCCGCCGGGCGCCTGTGCCGCACGAATGCGCGTCATGTCGGCGGTTGGGCCGAACACCAACCTAGCCATTGCCGCGTTGAAGGCGGTATCGCCGGCAAGGCCGAGATAGGTCTTGGTGTCCTGGCCTCGCAGCAGCCGCTTTTCGGCTTCGCGCACCGCGCGCATCACCGGCGTCTTGCCGTCGCGATCCTTATAGACGCCGACCCCAAGATCGACCTTGTCGGGACGCGGGTCGGCGCGATAGAGCCCGATCAAGGCAAGGATCTTGTCGGCGGGCGCGGGCTGGAGATTTTCGAACATCGATAAGGTTCCGTTGGCGGCGGAGTGATACGCAAACCGGCCGTGCTTTGCCAGCGGTTTCATATGCGCCAACTCGGCGCCGGTTTGCCTCGAGGGCGGCCGATACTATCTGCCGGGCGAGGGCAGGCCCGAGATCTCCCAGGACGAGAGCGCGGCGAGCCGAAAAAATTCGGGGAGAGCGGGATTAAAACCCCGACCTGCTCCGTAAACAGGACATGAAACGGCCGATGCCACGCTTCGATATTCTGGGACAGCTCGGTTCGCTGCGCCGCTACGCACGCTCGCTGACGCGCGACAGCGCCGATGCAGAGGATCTGGTGCATGATGCGCTGGTGCGTGCCTATGAGCGACGCGGCAGCTTCCGCTCAGGCGGAAATCTTCGCGTATGGCTGCTGTCAATCGTCCACAATGCGTTCATCGACGGCTTGCGATCCCGCAAATCCGAAGCGGTGCGCATCGAACAGGCCGGCCATCTCACCGAGGCCAGCGTCCAGGCTCCGCAGGAACATTCCGTCCGGCTGGCACAGGTGCGCGACGCTTTTTTCACATTGCCGGAAGAGCAACGTTGCGCGCTGCATCTCGTCGCCATCGAGGGGCTTAGCTACAGCGAGGCGGCCGAGGTTAGCGGCGTGCCGCTTGGCACGCTGATGTCGCGCATCGGCAGGGCGCGTGCGGCACTCCGCGAGATGGAGGACGCGGCACCGGCACGCACGAAAAGCCATCTGAAGATCGTCGGAGGTGGATCATGAACCAACTGCGCGATCCCGTCACCGACACCGATCTCGACGCCTATGTCGACGATCAGCTGGACGTTGCTCGTCGCATCGAGGTCGAGGCGTTCCTTTCGGCTCGCCCGGAAGCGGCCGCGCGGGTGATGACTGATCTGAGGACGCGTGACGAGCTGCGCGTGGCGCTTGCCGGATCGAAAGGCATGGCGCGGCCGGCGACGGCTGATGCGGCACGGCGGCTGGAGCGGGGGTTAGCGCGCGGCCGTGTCCTTGGTGCTTTGCAGCGCGCGGCGGCTGTCGCTGTTTTCGTCGCCGCCGGCTGGCTTGCGAACGGGCTCATCGGACCGATATCGGTGACGGAAGTCGTCGCTTCGACCCATCCGCCCGCCTATGTGGAGGACGCAGTCCGGGCGCATCGGACGACGCTCGTGCGCGAGGCGATGTCGTCACAACTCGAGGCGCCCGGCTACAATGCCGACGAAATCCGCGCCGCCACGGCGATCGTCATGCCATCGCTGCCAACGGACTGGACGGTCCGTGACGTGCAGATCTACCCATCGCAGTTCGGCCCGAGCGTCGAGATGGCTGTCGAGACAAAAGAGATGGGGCTGCTCTCGCTGTTCGCCATCCGGCCCGGAACATTCGACGTCGTCAAGCCGACTGTCGTTCCGTCGGGCGAGGTTTCCTCGGCCTATTTCCAGATCGGCGAGGTCGCCTACGCAGTCGTCGCACGTAGCGATGTCCGCGGCCTCGATCGCACGGCCGAAGCGCTCGCCAAAACACTCTACTGATCGACTACCTCTAAGAAGGAGAACCAAATGAACAATCTGGGATACATTGGGACCAGAGCCCGAGCCGGAGCCGTCTACGACGAAGGCCTGCGCCGGCACATGCTGCGCGTCTATAACTACATGGGCCTTGGCCTCGTCGTTACGGGCGTGATCGCCCTCGTGGTGGCCTCCACGCCCGCCCTTTACGTGCCGATCTTCTCCACCCCGCTGAAATGGGTGGTGATGCTGGCGCCGCTGGCCTTTGTGCTGCTGTTCTCGTTCCGTATGCAGACGATGTCGGCGGCCGGGGCCCAGGCAATGTTCTGGGCGTTCTGCGCGGTCATGGGTCTGTCGCTGGCTTCCGTGTTCCTGGTCTTTACCGGCACCAGCATCGCCCGCACCTTCTTCATCGCCGCCACCATGTTCGGCGCCACCAGCCTTTATGGCTATACAACCAGTCGCGACCTGACGCAGTTCTCGTCCTTCCTGATCATGGGCCTGATCGGCGTGGTGATCGCCAGCATCGTCAATATCTTCCTGGGTTCGACAGCGCTGCAGTTTGCGATCTCGGTGATCGGAATCGCCGTCTTCGTCGGGCTCACGGCCTGGGACACGCAGACGATCAAGGAGCAGTACGCCGAAAACTTCGGCGCCGAAACACAGCAAAAGCTCGCCGTTTTTGGTGCATTCTCGCTCTATCTGAACTTCGTCAACATCTTCCAGCTGTTGCTGAACTTCACCGGCGAGCGCGAATAGCCGCGTCGGACCGAGACCGGAATAGTACATCATGGACAGAAACGACCAGCAGGCGATCGGACAGCTCTTCGAGAAGCTCGCAAATGTCGAGCGCCAGGCGCCGCCGCGCGATGCCGAAGCGGAACGCTTGATCCAGGACCAGATCACCCAGCAGCCTGGGGCGCCATACTACATGGCACAGACGATCGTGGTGCAGGAGCGGGCCCTGAACGCAGCGCAGGCGCGCATCGAAGAGCTGGAGGAGCAGGCGCGGCAGCCTGCCGGCGGTGGACCGCTCAGTGGCTTCTTCGGCCGCAGCGGCGGCAGGCGCTCAGGCTCGGTTCCGCGGATAGCGCGCACCGCCTCTGCTGCCGCGGAGGAGCCACAAGACCAGTCACAGCGGGCCGGCGGCGGGTTCCTTGCCGGCGCCGCGCAGACCGCGATGGGGGTGGCAGGCGGCGTGCTGCTCGGCAATGCGATCGCCGGCATGTTTGGCGGCAGCGAAGCGCAGGCAGCCGAACGGCCGGCACCGCAGCCGGACGAAGCCGACCAGGCAGACGATGCCAGCTCCGATAATGGCGGTGACTTCGGGGATATGGAATTCTGACGAGCGACCCAGCCTGTGCCGGCGCTCGTGACGATTGCCGGTCACCGGGTAGGCGGAGGCAGCATCCGGCAAGCGAGCCCTCGCCGGCGGCTAATCGCCCAAGCGCTTCAATTCAGCCTTGACCGCCCTGATCGTCTTGAAACGGAAACGCTTCGTCGTGCCGTCGCGCCATCCGCAGTCGCAGGTGGCGTCGAACTTTTGGCTCACTTTCAATTGCGTCAGCGCCTTCTGGCCCGGTTTGGGGGCGTCGAAGATGCGAACTTCGTAGAGCGTCCCCGAAACGTCGTAGTGCGAAACAGGCCAGGCAAGTATGACAGTCAGTTCCTTTGCCGGATCGTGATCGGCGTTGACGAGGCCGAGCGCTGTAATCTCTGGCGTGCCGCCTTCGTGTTCGCCAAGCGTGACCTGGATTGTACGGTACCCGTCGGGTTGCTGCTGTAGTGCGACGAGTGGGCGTTCCGGATATTCCTCAGTGGTCTGGTAATCGACGAACAGTGTCTGGAGGCCGTTCCAGGTCACGGCTGTGGTGTGCGGATCAGCGTTGTCCGCGAACCCAACCACACGTTTCGCGAAAGCCAGGTCATTCTCGCCTGGCGCACGATCAAAGTCCTGCGCTCGCGCGTCAGTGAATGCGCAGGCGAGGGTGAGGGCAAGACTTGCAAGCAGTGTGTTCATGATTCGCAACCTAGCACGCCGTTGCCCCACAAATGCTGTCTCGCTGCCAACGGACGCTACAGGCTTCAGTGGACGCTACAGGCTTCAGTCGCATAAGATAGATTATGGAACTGACATGGCCGATAGGACGTGGCGAAGATAGCATAAGCGAGCCGCTGGGCGGTTTGGAGCGAACTCTGTAACCCAGCTATGAAAACCTTGGTCCTTTACGCTGATTTGTAAGGGATTTCGATCGTCATGCCGTCATAGGCAGGCTCGACGTTGGCCGGCGTCTCGGCCATTACCGTGGCGTAGTCGAGCGGCACATGCATATGCGTCAGCACCGCGTTCTTCGGCGCCAGTCTTTCGATCCAGCCGAGCGCCTGGCCAAGCGACAGATGGCTCGGATGGAAGGTGTATTGCAGCGCGTCGATGACCAGCATGTCCAGCCCGCGCATACGCTCGGCTGTCGCTCCCGGAAAGTCGCTGATGTCAGGGCAATAAGCGAGATTGCCGATACGAAAACCCAGCGAGATGATGTCGCCGTGGATTTGCGGCAGCGGTTCGATGGTGAGGGCGCCGCCCTCGCCTTCGATCACCACCGGCCTGTTGTGGTCGATGATATGGGCGTTGACGATCGGCGGATACGAACTGCCTTTCGGTGTTTCGAAACAGTAGCGGAACGCTTCCCTCAGCCGCAGCATGGTAACCTGATCGGCATGGATGTCGATCCGGTGGCGCTGCTCGAGCACGAAGCCGCGCAAATCGTCGATGCCGTGGATGTGGTCGGCATGCGGATGCGTATAGACGACCGCATCGATGCGCCTGACCGATGCCAGCAGCATCTGCTCGCGAAAATCCGGGCCGGTGTCGATGACGACCGTGGTCCTGGCGCCATTCGCCGCGATCCGCTCGACGAGCGCTGCGGTGCGCATGCGCCGGTTCTTTGGGTTGGTCGGATCACAATTGCCCCAGTCGCCGGTGATGCGTGGCGTGCCCGGCGATGAGCCGCAGCCGAGGACGGTAAGACGCAACCGATCGCTCATGCGTCAGGCGCCCGGCGCGCTCGGGCGCGGCATTTTCCTGAACAACCGGAAGAAATTGTCGGTGGTGATGGCAGCGATCTCGGCCTCGCTGACGCCGATCGTGTCGGCCAGCACCTTGGCTGTATGCGCGACATAGGCAGGCTCGTTGCGCTTGCCGCGAAACGGGATCGGCGCAAGGTATGGCGCGTCGGTTTCGACCAGCAGACGGTCGCGCGGCACATCGGCGGCGACGGCGCGCAGCTCGGCGGAGTTCTTGAAAGTCAGGATGCCGGAAAACGAAACGTAGCCGCCGAGCGCCACGCCGATCTCGGCCAGCCGGCGCCCCGATGAAAAACAGTGCAAGATGAAGGGGAAGGCGCCCTTCCCTGTTTCTTCTTCGAGGATATCAGCCATGTTGTCGTCGGCGTCGCGTGAATGGATGACCAGCGGCAGACCGGTCTCACGAGCCGCGGCGATGTGGGTGCGAAAGCCCTGCGCCTGTGCATCGCGCGGCGCATGATCGTAGAAATAATCGAGCCCGGCCTCGCCGATCGCCACCACCTTGTGATGATCGGACAGCCGCACCAGATCCTCGACAGTCACATCAAGCTCTTCGGCCGCATTGTGCGGATGGGTACCGACCGAGCAATAGACCTCATCGAAAGTCTCCGCAATCTCAAGCACTTGTTGAAACCGCTTCACCCGCGTCGAGATCGTCACCATGCGGCCGACACCGGCCGCAAGGGCGCGGGCGACGATGGCCGCCCGCTCCTCGGCGAAATCCGGAAAGTCGAGATGGCAGTGACTGTCGACCAGCATCAGGCGCTTGTATCCGTTTGCTCGACATAGCGTGGAAATACCGGTTCCGGCGCCGGCAGTGCCGTGCCGGATACAAGCGCGTGAGCCTCGGCGACATTCGCGAAATCGCGGCTGTCCGCCGGCACCGCCAAAAGGTCGAGCAGCTTTGCCGCCGACTTCGGAATGAAGGGCTGGCACAGCAGCCCGACACGCCGGATCACTTCAGCCGTCGTCCACAGCACCGTTTCCATGCGTGCCGGATCGGTCTTCTTCAGCGCCCATGGCTCCTGGCCGGCGAAATAGCGGTTGGCTTCCGCCACCACGCCAAAGATCGCCGCCAGCGCCAGATGGATGCCCTGGTCGGCCATCGTCCTGCGCGCCGTGACAAGGGCGGCATTGGCCTGATCGAGGATCGCCTTGTCGGCATTGCTCAATTGGCCGCGCTTAGGCACCACGCCGCCGCAGTTCTTGGCGATCATCGACAGCGAGCGCTGCGCCAGATTGCCGAGATCGTTGGCAAGATCGGCATTGGTGCGGTTGACGATGGCATCGTGACTGTAGCTGCCGTCCTGGCCAAACGGCACTTCGCGCATGAAGAAATAGCGCACCTGGTCAAGGCCGTAGTGCTCGATCATCGCGAACGGATCGACGACATTGCCGACCGACTTCGACATTTTCTCGCCACGGTTGAACAGAAAACCATGCGCGAACACGCGCTTCGGCAATTCGATGCCAGCCGACATCAGGAATGCCGGCCAGTAGACCGCGTGGAAGCGGATGATGTCCTTGCCGATGACGTGGGCGTTTGCCGGCCAGAAAGACCATCTCTCATTGGCCGGATCCGGATAGCCGGCGGCGGTGATGTAGTTGGTTAGTGCATCGACCCAGACATACATCACATGCTTCTCATCGCCGGGCACCGGCACGCCCCATTTGAATGTGGTGCGCGAGATCGACAGATCCTTCAGGCCGGATTTGACAAAGCTGATGATTTCGTTGCGCCGCTCCGCCGGTCCAACGAATTCGGGGCTGTTCTCGTAGAGCGCGAGCAGTCTGTCCTGATAGGCGGAAAGGCGGAAGAAATAGCTCTCTTCCTCGGTCCATTCGACGGGCGAGCCGAGTGGTTCGCGGCGCACGCCGTCGTCACCGACCTTGGTTTCGGCCTCGTCGAAATAGGCTTCCTGCCGCACCGAATACCAGCCGCTGTAGCGGTCGAGGTAGATGTCGCCATTCTCAGCCATGCGCGTCCAGATCGCCTGGCAGGCCTTGTAATGACGCTCCTCGGTGGTGCGGATGAAAACGTCGTTCGAGCAACCGGTCGCTTCGAGCATCGAGCGGAAGATCGCCGAGTTGCGATCGGCAAGCGCTTTCGGCGCTAAGCCTTCGGCGTCCGCCGTCTGCTGCATCTTCAAACCGTGCTCGTCGGTTCCCGAGACGAAGAAGACGTCCTTGCCGTCGAGCCGCTGGAAGCGGGCCAGCGTGTCGCTGGCGATGACATTGTAGGCATGGCCGATATGCGGCTTGCCGTTCGGATAGAAAATCGGCGTCGTGACGTAGTATTTTTCGCGTGCCATGGATGAGCCGTCATGAATGTCTGAATGAAAGATGTCGCGGTGAGATATCGCATCGAAACGGCAATTGCCATCCGACGCCAATGTGGTGGCTTCGAAGTTCCTGCGATTGATTGGGATCAAAACTCAGGGGCTTCAAAGCCACGCCAGCGGCCGTCACATTCGCATTGCAGAATTCAGGCGGTCGATCATGGTTAGGGCGTGCTGCTTCTTGTCGAGGTTGTAGGTCTCGGTTTCAGATATAGCGTTCAAAGCCTCGTGCCAAGTATCCGACAGCGTTTTGGCCCGCGCCAGATCGCCGGCCAGCGCGGCTTGGCTGGCGCCCTCCGACAGCAGGTCGAGCGCACGGCGATTGAAGATGTCGAACTGGATCGCCTGGTCGCGGCCGGCGACCGCATCGGCAAGACGGTAGGCGCCGGCGACATCTGTCTTTTTGGCCATCACCAGGGCGTCAAGGGTGGCGGCGATTTCCAGCCCGCCATATTGCGTCAGCAGGATCGCATTGCGGGCGCTGCCCCCTGCCCGTTCCGCCAGCGCCGCGCGCGCCGCAGGATCCTCCGGTGGCGGTGGCTCGATGCCCTCCAGAACCGTCATCAAGCTCTCGGCATCGAGCGGCGCCAACCGCACCATCTGGCAGCGCGACCGGATCGTCGGCAGCAGGCTGCCCGGCGCATGGACGATGAGGATGAACAAGGTGCGCGCCGGTGGTTCTTCAAGATTCTTCAGCAAGGCATTGGCAGCATTGGTGTTCATGTCGTCGGCGGGATCGACGATAACCACCCGGTAGCTGCCGTCATGCGAGGTCAGCGACAGAAAGCGGCTGACCTTGCGGATCTCGTCGACGGTGACCACGGTCTTGAAGCTCTTGGTCTTGTCGTTTGCGGGGCGCGCAAGATGCAGCACCGAAGGATGCGCGCCGGTGGCGATCTGACGAAACAGCGACGATGCCGGATCGGGAACGGCAAGGCTTTCCGGCGCCTGCCCGAAGGCTGGGTGCTTCAACAGGTGATGCGCCAGGTGAAAGGCCAGCGTCGCCTTGCCGATGCCGACCGGCCCGGCAAAGATCAGCGCGTGCGGCAGCTTTCCCGAGCGATAGGCGGCGGCAAGCATATCGGCGGCCTGAAGATGTCCGACGAGACGCGGCGTCTCGGATGGCTCCGGCACCCCGTCCAGCGTATCGTGCTGTTCGGGTGCGATGCGTTCGAAAATCATGCCGGCGCCGCCTGTCTGCTTTGCGCCGGCATCATCTTCTCGAGAGCCGCGAAGACGGTGGCGGTAACGACATCCTCCACCGTGTCCGGGTCTGCTGATGCATCGACGACGACGCAGCGTTCGGGTTCAGCCGCGGCGATGGTCAGAAACGCCTCGCGGCGGCGCTGGTGGATGGCCAATGTTTCCTTCTCGAAGCGGTCCGGGCCGTCACTGCTGCCCCGTCGGGCGGTAGCGCGCCTCAGTCCCTCGGCGGGGTCGATGTCGAAGATCAGCGTCATGTCCGGCACCATGCCGTTGATGGCGACCTTCTCCAACGCGTCCATGAATGCCGGGTCGAGGCCTCCGGTGACGCCCTGGTAGACGCGAGAGGAATCCATGAAGCGGTCGCAAAGCACGACCGAGCCGCGCTCGACTGCCGGCCGGATGACCTGTTCGACATGGTCGGAACGCGCGGCGGCGAAAAGCAGCGCTTCCATCTTGGGGCCGAACGGCTCGGCTGCGCCTGAAAGCAGGACATGCCTGACCGCCTCCGCGCCCGGCGAGCCACCCGGCTCACGCGTCACCAGTACATCGTATTTCTTGGCGCGCATCTTCTTTGCCAGCCGCCCGATCTGCGTCGACTTGCCTGCTCCTTCGCCGCCTTCAAAAGTGATGAAAAATCCGCGCGCCAAAGCCTTTGTCCATACTTCGGGGACCGTATAGTCCCGGCGGGAAAAAAGGTCCACCGCGACGGTGCTAACGCAGCCAGCCGACGGCCAGTTCCTTGGCGGCATCGAGCGCGCGTTGCGGCAACGAACCGACACCGATCGACTCGGCGGCAAAAAGCGGCGTCTCCTGGCTCAGCGTATCGCCGATCCAGACGCGCAGCGTACCCACCGGCTGCCCCTCCTCCACCGGCGCTGCCACGGGTCCGTCATAGACAATCCTGGCGGTGAGCTTGTCGCGGTTGGCGATCGGTAGGAAGATCTCCACGGGTCCATTGGCCTTTAACGCGACGCCGGATTTGGAGCCGCCAAAGACCTGGGCTTCGCCAACCACTTCGTCCTTGGCGAATATCTCCGTCTTCTCGAACGAGCGAACGCCCCAGTCGAGCAGCTTTCGCGCTTCCTCGGCGCGCTCGCGGTCGTTTGCCAGTCCGCTCATTGCCGCAATCATCCTTGTTCCATTGTGGCTGACCGAGCCGACTATGCCGAATCCGGATTGCTCGCTGGCGCCGACTGCAAGGCCGTCGGCGCCTATATCCATGGCCAGCAACGGGTTGCGGTTCCTCTGGGAAATCTTGTTCCAGCTAAAATCCTTCTGGCCATAATAGCGGTAGAGATCCGGGTAGTTGCGCCAGATATGCAGGGCCAGAAGCGCAAGCTCGCGAACGCTCGTTTGCTGCCCGTCGGCCGGCAGACCGGTGGAATTGACGAAGGTCGATTTCTGCAAGCCGATCTGGCGGGCGCGCTCGGTCATCTGCGCCGCGAAATTCGCTTCGGACCCGGCCATTCCTTCAGCGATGACGATACAGCCGTCATTGGCCGCCTGCACGGTCACGCCCTGGATCAGGTCCTCCAGCCGGATCGTCGACTTGAGTTTCGCGAACATGGTCGATGTCCCCGAAGGAGCGCCGCCCTTGCGCCAGGCGTTCTCGCTGACCACGAAAGTGTCGTCGAGCGTCATGCGCCCTGATTTGATGGCGTCGAAGACCACTTCCATCGTCATCAGCTTGGCCAGCGAGGCCGGCGGGATCAACCTGTCCGCATCCTTGGAAAACAGCACGGTGCCGGTTTCGGCGTCGATCATGAAGGCCTGCGCGGCCTTGGTCTCGAAAAGCTGTGCTGAGACCGGCACAAGCGAGAGCAGCAGCAGGCCGAGCGTCATGAGCCCGGTGGAAGGACGGAAAAATTTCATCGGGTTCGACCAGTCAGCCGGCGCTCTTTTGCAAGTTGGCCGAAGCTAGCAGGCTTTTCCGCGGCGGATCAATCGCGCACGAGAAAGCCAGGCGACCCGCCATCAGTTGCGTACGGCAAGCGCATCCGGCGCACCATGCGACCACGCGGCCAGCAGCATCTCGTCCAGGCTGCCATGGCCGTCGGCATAGAGGTTGACCGAGTACCAGCCTTTGCCGTCGAGTTCGGAGCGCTGGATCTCGGTCTTGCCGAAGCTGGAAAGTTTGGCCGCCACCCGCTCGGCTTCGGCGGCATCCTCGAACGAACCCGCCGCGACATAGTCCGTGGGCGACCCGGCTGGAGGAGCTTGCCGTTTCCAGGATTGAAGAATCTCGGCGGGCGACATGCCGACGCCATCCAGCGCGGCGAAGGCGTTGGAGGCGCGCTGCACGCGCTCATTGGCATAGGACAGCGACGCCACAGTGAATGGCGATTGCGCCGGCAGGTTGATTTCCGGACGCTCCGGCACGATCGGTCCAAATTCGGGCAGCGTCACATCGCCGGAGGCCAGTGCCTGCGTCGCAACGACAGCTTCCGATGCCTGCCCGGAATTCGTCAGCTGACCGGGGAACGGCACCACCGCGGCGCTTACCGGCAGGCTCGGCGACGGCCCATTCATGGCGACCATGACACCGCTGGGCAGACCGTCCGATGGATCCGGTGCCCTGTTGCCGGGATGGTACGAGGCCATCAGATATTGACCGTCATTGCCTTCGAGCGGCGCACGGCCGACATATTCGACCTTCACCTCGGCCGTACCGATATTGGCATAATCGAGCATTTCAGCAGCGCGCTTAGACACATCGATGATGCGTCCATCATGATAGGGTCCGCGATCGTTGACGCGCACGATCACCGAGCTGCCGGTCTTCATGTTGGTGACACGCGCATAGCTCGGCAGCGGCATGGTTGGATGCGCCGCCGTCAGATCTGCCATGTCGTAGACTTCGCCGTTGGCGGTCAACCGGCCGTGGAAGGCCTCACCATACCAGGATGCGAGGCCAACCTTGGCGTAACGCTTGTCTTCCTTTGGATAGTACCACTTGCCGCGCACCTGATAGGGTCTGCCGAGCTGATCGCGTCCGCGAGACGTCTTGAACGTCACGCGCGGGCTGGCTTTCACACCGTATTCGGCTTCGGAAAAATATTCCTTGGAGCGTGGTTTCTTGTTGACCATCGCCTTTTGCTGCGGCCCGGCACATGCCGCAAGAAAGGCTGCCGACAAGGCAAACAGCGCGAAAGCGGAAGCGCGACGAAGACGCGGGCGCGCCGTAGTCTGCATTTTCGATTGTCCCCTACAGTCTCGACGAAGGCACCGCAGCTTTAACGTTGGCGGTGCCAAAGCACCCACTCCAGAAACGCCGGCGACTCCCAACCCCAATCCTTTTGTGCGCAGGAATTGTTTATCACCGTATTAACCGATTGTGGTCGGAACCGGGCGAGATTGTGGCACGACCGTCTCGCCGATCGGCATGAAAATCATCGCGTATCGATCACCAGCGCCATTCGTGCCCGCACGCTTTGCTGCCCGGCGTTGGCATGTCTCCGAGCGCAGATTCAGGGACCGAATATCACAAGCTCGGTGAACGTCAGATCTCCAAGTGCGGGTGGTCTGGGGCCCTTGAAGTATTTCAGCCCCTTGTTGGCGCGGTACCACCCCAACAAACCTGGAATCGGCTCCTTGGCGTCGACAAAGCAAACCAGGATTCCCCTTCGCAAGAGAAAGCGCCCCACGGCACCGGCGCACCGGCTTAAATCCGCGAGCGAGCGGCAATAGATGATCTGATGGCATCGGATAAGACCGTGCAACATTCGGCGCGGCATCAACACCAAGGGAAACGCTGCTCCGTCGCAAATGCAGATCAACGACAGGCAGCCCAGCGTGGAGTGTTCAGAGAGTATGTATCTCTCACTCTCGGACAGCATCGCCAATTCCGGAAGATCGGGACGCGCTTCGAGCACGCGACATGACCGCTGCGCCGAACTTAAAGCCGGCACGAAGGTAAATTGTCCGCTGGAGAAGAGCCGAAAGCCGAGCGCCCGGTTGGCTTTCAATGTCGCTTGTGCCGGCGAAATGTTCGTGTAGGTCACATCCCTTCGCTTGAGAACCGCCGCAACCAACATGGCGCCGTAGGGACGGAATTCTGCGTCGACTGACCAGCTTGAAAGATTGCAGCGGATTTCGTCGCCCTCCGACCCCTGGTAGCGAGCATAAAGGGTGAGCACAACGCCGACGATCCGACCGACATGCTCCAAAACAAAGCCATATTGTGGGAACTCGGCAACTGCGGGCCGCTGCGACAAACGGGTCAGAGCCTGTATCCAGTAACTCCGGTTACGCGCCGGAAAGCCCCTGCACAGACAGTCGACCACTCCCTCCCAGTCGGTTTCTCGAATTGGTCTACAGCGAAGACCGGGCGGGAGAGCGCCAAGTACGGCCAAAATCAACTCCGGAATACGATTTACTTACATGTGTTTAATGCGCCCAACATATCGGCGCACAACGATTAATAGTCTGTGCGGGTTTTAAAAACGATTTTCCACACTCAGCACAAAACACAGGTCGCCATGCCGGGCTGCTCACCGTCCTGAATCGCGCCCAAAGGTGCGGTCGCCATGGTTGACTTGGTGTTGAATGCGGCTTTACAGGAATGAAGCGCGAACCGGTTGGGGAACGTCCTGGTGCCAATCCGGTACCGACTGCTCGAACCCGCCCTCTCGCGATATCCTAAGTGATTGAAAAATCACCTTGGAGGGATGGCCGAGCGGTTTAAGGCACCGGTCTTGAAAACCGGCGTGGGTGCAAGCCCACCGTGGGTTCGAATCCCACTCCCTCCGCCATTTGAAGCCTTGTCCCGAAAGCAATCTCCTGGGCTTGCGTCGAGATGACCGGGAAGTGACCCCCGATCGGGTTGATTTCTCCGTCCGAATATGATGCTTCTCCCGCCTATGAATAAACTATTTTCTGCGGTTTTCGCATGGACGATAGTGGCTTGGCCGGCCACCGCGATGGACAGCGCATTGCGCGCCGGCCTGCTTAAACTCGACCCGCAAACCCGGCTGGAGCAGCGATGCGACGCCGAAATTCTCGACCGGATTACCCGCGACGACCACAAATACAGAGCCGATCGCGTCGTCGCTTACGCCTTTGCGACGCCCGAAATGGGCGCCGATGCGATCAGGAGCCCGGGCGCTGCGTTTCGCAGCAAGGGACAATGGTACCGGCTGAAATTTAAATGCGAGACAGCGCCGGACCATATGGAGGTCCTGCAGCTCCGCTACCGGATTGGCGACGAAATTCCCGAAAGCGACTGGCCCAAATACAATCTCTACAACTAGGCATTCGCGACCTCTGGCCGCATTTTCGCCGGTGTTTCGGGCCGATCGTCGCAAACTCTGTATGTTGCCGCCGTGACGAGCGGTTTGCCGACCTTGTTCCAACCAGTCCCTTGACGTGCGGGAACCATACACGTTAGGGCCTCCAGGCATTCGACGCGAACGGCCGGCCAACCAGCAAGGGAACTCCCAGTCGATGGAAATTTTCACCGCCGCGGGCTTCTCTGCCCTGCTCCAGGTCATCGCCATCGATCTCGTGCTTGCAGGCGATAACGCCATTGTCATCGGCCTTGCCGCTGCCGGCCTGCCGGTCGAGCAGCGCAAGAGAGCGATCCTTATCGGCGTGGTGGCGGCGACGGTGCTGCGCATCGGTTTTGCAGCTATCACTGTCACTCTGCTCCAGATTGTCGGCCTGCTGCTGGCCGGCGGCATCCTGCTGCTGTGGGTGTGCTGGAAGATGTATCGCGAACTGCGCACCTCCCATGCCGACGAAGTGGAGGCGACCGAGGCGTTGTCCAATTCCGATATCAACAGCGATAATATGGTGGCCGGGAAGGCGCGTAAGAAGACCCTGGGTCAGGCTGCATTGCAGATCGTCATCGCCGACGTCTCTATGTCGCTCGACAACGTGCTGGCAGTCGCCGGCGCAGCGCGCGATCACTTCCAGGTGCTGGTGATCGGCCTGGTCCTGTCGATCGCGCTGATGGGCCTTGCCGCGAGCTTCATCGCCAAGCTGCTGCACCGCCATCGCTGGATCGCCTATATCGGCCTTTTGATCATCTTCTATGTCGCACTCGATATGATCTATCGAGGCGCGGTGGAAGTCTTGCCGCATGTCAGCAGTGCGGTGAGCTGACGCATCGACTCGAATTCGCATCGGCCGGCACTTCGACTTCGGCCAGCCTTCGGGGGCGCTTGCGTTTCGCTGCAGCCGCTGCCCATACCAATGCGGCAACAACTGTGGTACTGCGCCGCCAATCCTGAAAATCCGGAAAAGCTTTGATGTCCGCCCCTCGTGTCAGCTTCGTCAGTCTTGGATGCCCGAAAGCCCTTGTGGATTCGGAACGCATCATCACGCGCCTGCGCGCCGAAGGCTACGAGATCGCCCGCAAGCACGACGGCGCCGACCTGGTCGTCGTCAACACCTGTGGCTTCCTCGATTCGGCCCGCGACGAATCGCTCAACGCCATCGGCTCGGCACTTTCGGAGAATGGCAAGGTCATCGTCACCGGCTGCCTCGGCGCCGAACCGGACGTCATCCGTGAAAGACATCCCAACGTCCTCGCCATCACCGGCCCGCAAGCTTATGAAAGCGTGATGGCGGCAGTGCATGAGGCCGCTCCCCCGAGCCACGATCCCTATATCGACCTTTTGCCGCCGCAGGGCGTCAAGCTCACGCCGCGCCACTATGCCTATCTCAAGATTTCGGAAGGCTGCAACAACCGCTGCACCTTCTGCATCATCCCGGCGCTGCGCGGCGATCTCGTATCGCGGCCGGCCGCCGACGTGTTGCGCGAGGCCGAGAAGCTGGCCAAGGCCGGGGTCAAGGAGATCCTCGTCATCTCGCAGGACACCAGCGCCTACGGCATCGACATCAAATACCAGACCAGCATGTTCGGCGATCGCGAAGTGCGGGCGAAATTCCTCGATCTGTCGGAAGAGCTGGGTAAGCTCGGTGTCTGGGTGCGCATGCACTATGTCTATCCCTATCCGCATGTCGCCGACGTCATCCCACTGATGGCCGAAGGCACTATCCTTCCTTATCTCGATATCCCGTTCCAGCACGCCTCGCCGCAGGTGCTGAAGAACATGCGCCGGCCCGCCCATGGCGAGAAGACGCTCGAGCGCATTCGCGGCTGGCGCGAGATCTGTCCGGATCTCGCCATTCGCTCCACCTTCATCGTCGGTTTCCCCGGCGAGACGGACGACGATTTCGAGATGCTGCTCGACTGGCTGGACGAGGCCAGGATCGATCGTGCCGGCTGCTTCAAATACGAGCCGGTCAGAGGCGCCCGTTCCAACGAGCTCGGCCTCAAGCAAGTGCCGCAGGAGGTCAAGGAAGCCCGCTGGCACCGCTTTATGCAGCGCCAGCAGAAGATTTCGGCAACGCAGCTCGCCAAGAAAATCGGCAAGCGCCTGCCGGTACTGATCGACGAAGCACATGGCAATTCGGCCAAGGGCCGGACCAAATACGATGCGCCCGAAATCGACGGTGCGGTGCATATCCAATCGCGGCGGCCGTTGCGCGCCGGCGACATCGTCACGGTCAAGATCGATCGTGCCGACGCTTACGACCTCTACGGCTCGGCGGTCTGATATCACTCAATCCAAAACAAAAAGGGCGCCGCGTGGCGCCCTTTCGTTCGATGTGTTTCCGGTTGCTTACTGTGGCAGCTTGTCGTCGACGCCCTTCACGTAGAAATTCATCCCAAGCAGCGTGCCGTCGTCAGCGACCTCGCCGTCCTTCAGCCATGGTGTGCCGTCCTGCTTGGCGATCGGCCCGGTGAAGGGATTCCAGCCGTCGGCTATCTTCTTGGTGGTGGCCTCGGCCATCGCCTTGACGTCGTCGGGCATATTGGTGAACGGCGCCAGCTTGACGGCGCCGTCCTTGATGCCGAGCCAGACATTGTCGGGCTTCCAGGTGCCGTCGAGCGCCGCCTGGACCCGGCTGATGTAGTACGGCCCCCACTCGTCGGTCAGCGAGGTCAGCTGCGCGTGCGGCGCGAACTTGATCATGTCGGAGGACTGGCCGAAGCCGTGCAGCTTGCGCTCCTCCGCCACCTGCAAAGCAGCGGTCGAGTCGGTGTGCTGGACGATGATGTCGGCGCCTTGATCGAACAATGCCTTGGCTGCGTCGGCTTCCTTGCCCGGATCGAACCAGGAGTTCACCCAGACGATCTTCGCCTTGAAGTTCGGGTTGATCGACTGCGCGCCGAGCATGAAGGAATTTATGCCCATCACCACTTCCGGGATCGGGAAGGAAACGATGTAGCCGGCGACGCCCGACTTCGATTGTTTGGCGGCGATCTGGCCAAGCACGTAGCGGCCCTCATAGAAACGCGCATTGTAGATGCCGAGATTTTCGGCCGTCTTGTAGCCGGTGGCGTGCTCGAACATCACCTTGGGGAATTTCTTGGCGATCTTCACTTCCGGGTCCATGAAGCCGAAGGATGTGCCGAAAATGATCTTGCAGCCCTCGCGTGCCAGGCGTTCGAAGGCGCGGTCGGCATCGGGGCCTTCGGAGACGTTCTCGAGATAGGCGGTCTCGACCTTGTCGCCGAGTGCCTTTTCCACCTCGAGGCGGCCTTGGTCGTGCTGGTAGGAGTAGCCGAAATCGCCGATCGGGCCGGTATAGACCCAGCAGGCCTTCAGCTTGTCCGCCGCCTCGGCTGAGGCCGCCAGCGACAATGCGGCCGTCGTCGCCATCAGGGCAATAAGCAGTTTTTTCATTGTGTTACCTCTCTGAGTTAAGCCTTGGAGCTTCCGTCTTTTTGTTGTCAACGATCCGGAACGAATGGCTGCCCCAGGGAAGCCGGCGTGTTCATCATCGTCAGACGCTTGTTGCGGGAGATTAGAACGAGAACCACGACGGTTGCCAGATAGGGCAGCGAAGAAAGCAGTTGCGAGGGGACCGGAATGCCAAATGCCTGTGCATGAAGCTGGCCGATCCAGACCGCGCCGAAGATATAGGCGCCGGCCAACACCCGCCATGGCCGCCAGGAGGCGAAGACGACCAGAGCCAGCGCGATCCAGCCGCGGCCGGCGGTCATGTTCTCCACCCATTGCGGTGTGTAGACCAGCGATAGATGACCGCCGGCGAGGCCGGCACAAGCGCCGCCGAAAATTACTGAGAGATAGCGGTAACGGATGACGTGGATGCCAAGCGCATGGGCGGATGCATGGCTGTCGCCGATCGAACGCAGAGTGAGCCCGGTGCGGGTCTTGAACAGGAACCACATGACGGCGGCGGTCAGCGCGATCGAGATGTAGAAGATCGGATCCTGACCGAACAGCAGCCTGCCGACGATGGGGATTGCGGTCAGGCCGGGAATATCGAGGTTGGGCAATCTCTCACCGGGCTGGCCGACAAAATTCGTCCCCATCATGCCGGAAAGGCCGAGGCCAAGCAGCGTCAGCGACAGGCCGGTGGCCACCTGATTGGTGGCCAGCGACAGGGTCATGAGGGCGAACAGAAGCGAGAACACTGCCCCCATGGCAATTGCCGCCAACAGCCCTATCCACGGCGAGCCGGTCAGATAGCCGGCGCCGAAGCCGCCGACCGCACCCATGATCATCATTCCTTCGACGCCGAGATTGAGCACGCCGGAACGTTCGACCACCAGTTCGCCGATCGCCGCTATCAGCAGCGGCGTCGCCGCCGTCGCGATGGTCAAGAGGATGTTGACGGTGATGTCCATCAGCGGGCTTCCTCCAGCTTCGGTGCTGCCTCGAGTTTCGGCGCGGAAAGGCCGGTCAGGCGGATGCGATAGTGAATGAGCGTGTCGCAGCCGAGCACGAAGAACAAAAGCATCCCCTGGAACACGCGCGCCACCTTGTCGGAGATGCCGAGCGCGCTTTGCACCGCCTCGCCGCCGAGATAGGTCAGCGCCAGCACAAGGCCGGCGGCAACGATGCCCAGCGGATTGAGCCGGCCGAGGAATGCCACGATGATGGCGGTAAATCCGTAGCCGGGCGAGATCACCGGCTGCAGCTGGCCGATGGCGCCAGAGACCTCCGAAATGCCGGCAAGTCCGGCCAGCGCGCCCGACAGCAGAAAGGCAAAGAAAACCATGCGGCTCAGGCCGAAACCGGCGAAGCGCCCTGCCCTCGGGCTCGAGCCGAGCACGCGGACCTCAAAGCCTTTCAGCATCCGGCTCATCAGGATCCAGATCAGTACTGCCGCGATCAGCGCGAAGACAAATCCCCAGTTCGCCCTGCCGGATTCCGGGAGGAGTTCCGGAAGGATAGCCGAGTCGTTGAACTGGATGGTCTGCGGGAAACCATGACCCTGCGGATCGCGCCACGGCCCGCGCACCAGCCAATCGAGGAAGAGCTGGGCGACATAGACCAGCATCAGGCTGGTCAGGATCTCGTTGGTGTTGAAGCGCGTCTTCAGCAGTGCCGGAATTGCGGCATAGGCGGCCCCGCCGACCATGCCGAGCAGAAGCATCAGCGGCAGCACCAATGGACCTTCGAACTGCGGAAACAGCACGGGAATGATCGAGCCGACAATGCCGCCCAGGATGAACTGGCCTTCGGCGCCGATGTTCCAGATGTTTGCCTTGTAGCAGACCGACAGCCCGACCGCGATCAGGATCAGGGGGGCGGCCTTGATCGCCAGCTCATGCAACTGCCAGACTTGGCTGATCGGTTCAATGAAGTAGATGCGGAACGCCGTCAACGGGTTGACGCCGAGCAGCGCGAACATGATAGCACCAGCAATGATCGTCAAAACGAAAGCGATGAACGGCGAGAGTGCCGAAAACAGCATCGAGCGCTGCGGGCGTTTTACAAGTTCGAGGCGCATCAAGCCGTCTCCAACGTATGTTCGGCATGCCCGGGTTCTGAGCCGCCCATCAGCAGCCCGATCTTCTCGAATGTCGCTTCAGTTATCGGCAGCGGCCTCGACAGTTCGCCATTGTGCATGACCGTGATCGCATCGGAAATCTCGAACAGCTCGTCGAGGTCCTGGCTGATCACCAGCACCGCCGAGCCGCTGCGCGCTAGCTCGATCAGCGCCTGCCGGATGTGAGCCGCCGCACCCGCGTCGACCCCCCAGGTCGGCTGATTGACCACCAGGACGCTTGGCCGGCGGTCGAGTTCGCGGCCGACGATGAATTTCTGCAGATTGCCGCCCGAAAGAGCCGCAGCCTCCGGATCCGGCGCGCTCTTGCGCACGTCCATCGCCTTTATGATGCGCTGGGCAGCGGAATAGATTGCATCGCTCTTGACCATTCCACCGGCGCCGACAAACATCTTGCCATCGGTGGCGTGGCGCGACAGAAGCAGGTTCTCCGAAAGCTTCATGCGCGGTGCTGCGCCGTGGCCGAGCCGCTCTTCCGGGACGAAGGCAGCGCCCATCAGGCGCCTGCCGGTGATCGTGAGGCCGCCGGCATCTTTGCCGCGGATGCGGACCGAGCCGGCATCCTGCTGCAGCACCTCGCCGGAAACGGACTCGAAGAATTCGCCCTGGCCGTTGCCGGCGACACCGGCAATGCCGATCACCTCGCCGGCGCGGACTTCAAGATTGATGTTCCTGAGCGGGATGGAGAACGGAGTCGCCGGCTTGCGGGTGAGTTCGCGGACTTGAAGCAGCACCGGCGCGGTCTCGATACCTTCGGCCGGCGCCCGCACCACAGCCTGAACCTCGTTGCCCACCATCATCCGCGCCAACGAAGACGCGGTTTCCTGGCGCGGATTGCAATGGCCGACCACCTTGCCGTGACGCAGCACGGTGGCGCGGTCGCAGATGCGTTTGACCTCTTCCAGCCGGTGCGAAATGTAGAGGATGGACTTTCCTTCCGAACGCAACCGCTCGAGCGTCTCGAACAGCTTATCGGCTTCCTGCGGCGTCAGCACCGAAGTCGGCTCGTCGAGGATGATGAGTTGCGGCGTCTGCAACAGGCAGCGGATGATTTCGATACGCTGACGCTCGCCGACCGACAGATCACCGACCAGCGATAGCGGATCGAGAGGCAGGCCATAACTGTAGGAGAGCGCCCTCGCCTTGGCCGCGATCGTGCTGATCGGCGAGCCGTCATCCAGCGACAGCGCGATGTTCTCCGCCGCCGTCAGCGCCTCGAACAGCGAAAAATGCTGGAAAACCATGCCGATGCCGAGCTTTTTTGCGGTGCCGGGGCTGGTGATCCGGACTGCCTGGCCATTCCAGAAAATCTCGCCTGAATTCGGTTCCAGTGATCCAAACAGCATTTTCACCAGCGTCGACTTGCCGGCGCCGTTCTCGCCAAGCAACGCGTGGATCTCGCCCTTGGCGATGTTGAGATCGACATGGTCGCACGCCGTCAGCGTGCCGAATATCTTGGTGAGGCCGCGAACCTCCAGCAGGTTTGCGCCGTCTTGATCTGCACTCACAGTGCCTCCATCTGGTTTGCCAGATATGTTCTGTGTTCCCGCAAGCATCGTATGCGCGCCCTGCTCTCGACGGTAAGCGCCTCACGACTTGAAAGAGCTTCAAGAATTTCAGCGGAAACTCAAGCGGTAAAGCGCAGTTCGCAAGAACCGCGGCGTCGGCGGGCCGAAACTGCGGGCGCTCAAGGGATAAGTATCGTTGTCCCGGTCGTCCTGCGCCCTTCGAGATCGGAATGCGCCTTGCCGGCATCGCTGAGCGCGTAACGCTGATTGATCTTGATCTTGACGGCACCGCTGAGCACGACATCGAACAAGGCGGCGGCGGAAGCCTCGAGGTCCTCGCGCTTGGCATTATAGACGAACAGCGTCGGCCGCGTTGCGAACAACGAGCCCTTCTGCGCCAGCAATGAGATGCTGAAGGGCGGGATCGGCCCAGATGATTGACCGAAGCTGACGAACGTGCCGAGCGGCCGCAGGCAATCGAGCGAGGCCGGGAACGTATCGTTGCCGACCGAATCGTAGACCACGTCGCATTTCTTGCCACCGGTGATGGCGGCAACACCGGCGACGAAATCCTGCTCGCGATAGTTGATCACGTGGTCGAAGCCGTGCGCCTTGGCGAGTTCGATCTTGTCGGTCGAACTTGCGGTGCCGATCACCGTCGCGCCGAGATGCTTGGCCCATTGGCCGAGGATCAGGCCAACACCGCCGGCCGCCGCATGAAACAGGATCGTATCGCCCGCCTTCACTTTGAACGTACGGCGCAACAGGTACTCGGCGGTCATGCCCTTCAGCATCATAGCCGCGGCCTGTTCGTCGCTGATGCCGTCGGGCACCTTCACCACGCGGTCGGCGGCGATCACGCGCTGCCCGGCATAGGCGCCGGTGGTCACCGCATAGGCGACGCGATCCCCGGGCGTCAGCCAGTCGACATCTGTGCCGACCTCCAAAACCACGCCGGCCGCCTCACCGCCGGGGATCAGCGGAAATCCGCCCTGCGGCGGATAAAGGCCCGAGCGATAATAGACGTCGATGAAATTGAGACCGATCGCGGTGTGCCTGACCAGAATCTGCCCCGAGCCCGGCTGCCCGGGATCGGTATCCTCATAGGTCAGGACCTCCGGACCGCCATTGGCGTGGATGCGGATCGCTTTGGACATTTTCCAGCTCTCTTGGGATCAGGCTTTCTTGTCCGGCTTGGCGCCGAGATTTGGAAAGAACTGCATGATAGCGCCGATGCAAGCTAGGTAAAGCCCGGTGACCGTAATTCCGATCTTGATGAAATCGCTGACCTGCTCGCCCAGCACGCCGATCTTGTCATAGAAGGAGGCAAGCGCGGCCTGCGCCAGCGCCAGCGCGCCGAAAGCACACCAAAGCAGCGTCATGCCGAGATTGACTGGCCGCAGCCGCTTCACCCGCACCGGATGGATGAAATGGATCGGCACGAAGGTGAGAATGCCGGCCACCACGACCACGGCGAAGGAAACCCATTGTCCGGGTTCGATGACGAACAGCGTGAACACCACCATGTTCCAGACGACTGGAAAGCCCTTGAAGAAATTCTCCTTCGTCTTCATGCCGGTATCGGCATAGTAGATTGCGCTCGACACCACGATGATCGCCGCCGACAGGAACGACAGGCGCTCGCCCATGAAGCCGCGCTGATAGAGCGCGAAGGCTGGAATCAGCACGTAGGTCACGTAGTCGATGATGTTGTCGAGGAGTTCGCCCGACCATGTCGGCAGGATTTCCTTGACGTCGAGCTTCCTGGCGATCGGCCCGTCGATGCCGTCGACGAACAGCGCCAGCCCTAGCCACCAGAACATCGCCGTCCAGCGCTGCTCGCTTGCTGCGACCAGCGACAGAAACGCCAGGAATGAGCCCGACGCGGTCAAGAGATGGACCGAGAACGCCCGCGCCTGCGGCCATGTGACTTTCTTCTTCGGCCGCGGAATCCGGTCGGCGATTTTCCTGGCCGTCGTCTTCTTGCTCACGGTCCCCGCCAGTCCAGCTTGCTGATTTCGGCCGAGCGGCCGGCAAAGTTCCAGTTGCGGCCAAAGGCCCGCATTTTGCTCCTGTCGGATTTGGCGACGATGATCTCCGGCGCGATCCAGTATTCCGAATTGGTGATGACCGTATCCTTGTCGCGATCCTTGCCGGTGATCGGCGTCACCGCGCCATCGATGATCTTCGGTATCTGAAAGATGCGCGTTTTCTCACGCGTCTCGTAGGTGATCGGCACCTGCTCGGCGCCGAGGAACTGTCCGACCAGGATCGAGAGCAGCGATGTGGTTCCGCCGGCCTTGCCGGTGAATATCTTCGTCAGTGCCTTCACAGCGTAGACCGAGGCGCGCTTGTCGATGAACAGGCCGGCAGTCCAATTGCCGCGGCTCATATAGCCGGGGATTTCCATGACCAGCCCAAGATTGAGACCAGACAGGTCGACCTCGCCGAAATGGCCGGCATCGATGCGGAATCCGGCCCAGGTCTGGCAATAGCCTTCTGTCGGCCGATGATTGCCGAGCGACAGCACGCAAGGGCAAAAAACCGTGCAATTGCAGGAGAGGACGAGCTCTCCCTTCATTGCCCAGTTTTGGTCTGTCATCGAATTCTCCCCCTCATGTCGAGACTACTAGCAGCGTGGCTGCCCAGACAAGCAGTATCGCGCCGGCCAGCCGCGTCGGCAGATTGCCTGCCGTCTGTTTTTCGACCAGGCTAAACAGGCCGATGAGCGCCATCCAGAACACGTTCATCACGCCGACGGCAAACATTACCAGCATCAGCGCCCAGCAGCATCCAAGGCACCACAGGCCCTGCTCCATGCCGAGCCGGAAAATGCGAATGGGCCTGGCGCTCCAGTTGGCGAACAGGACCGAGAACGGATTTCTGCACTTCTCCAGACAGGCTTCCTTCAGCCAGCTGAACTGATAGCGACCAGCGATCGACAGCGCGGCTGCTCCGGCAATTCCAACCGCCGGATCGAGCATCTGCCCGGGTGACGCGAATGCATCGACTGCTAGCGTCAGGGCTGCGAACATTGCCGAGACGGCAAGCCAGACGCTTAAATATCCAGCGACGAGGACCAACGGATGGGCGACCGGCTCCCTCTTGATCCTGGCGGTATCTGCGATCTCGCAATAGGTCCGGATCATCGGCGCCGCGGAGGGCAGCATGGTCGCGATGGCCATCAACAGCCACATCGCGGTGAGTGCCCCGCCTTGCGCGCCTAGGCTTGCGTGAAGCGGCGCCGGCGCAAGGCAGAGGGCGAAGAAACGCGCAAGGAAATCCGGCAGCGGCAGTTGCGGCAGATATCTCAGCATAGTGTCACCGGGTGCATCGGTGCCCGGGAGCCGGCTTTACGGCACCACGAACTGCAATTGCGCCGAGAAGGAGCCATGCAAGGGCGATGCCCATGCCAGCAACAACGCTCACCGTCAGTCGAGGGCTGCGCGCAACGCTCGCCATCGCACGGCCGATACCGTCCAGGTGGCTGAAATCGTCTTGTTGGCCGGTCATGGCAACCGAATGGGCCGAATCGCCGCGTTGATCAAGCGACATCACCTGACCTATATGGACCGGCAGGTCGGATAGGCCTCACCTCGCAATCGGGAAGCCGAATTTGGATCATCGGGAAACAGCACGGATACTCGTTGCCGGCAGCGGCCCCGCAGGGCTGATCGCGGCGCTTGGCTTTGCCGAGACCGGCTTTCCGGTGACGCTCGTCGGACCCGAGGCAGCCGGCCCCGATGCCCGGACGACAGCCTTGATGAACCCTGCCCTGAAGATGTTAGAACGGCTCGGGATCCTGGATAGAATCAGGCCGCACGCAGCGCCGCTCAAGGTGATGCGCATCGTCGATGCAACAAGCCGGCTGATCCGCGGCCCGACAGTGACCTTTCGCGCCAGCGAGATCGACGAAGAGCAATTCGGACTGAACGTGCCCAACAGCGTTCTCAACCGCGCGCTAGCCGAGGCTGTCGGCGCGCATGCGGGCATCGAGTGGCGAAAGTCGATGGTGGAGGCATGGCGCCTCGATGCCGACCATGCCCATGCCGTTCTCGCCGACGGCAGCGAGATTGAGGCGTCGTTGGCGGTTGCCGCCGATGGCCGTCAGTCGCCGGCCCGCGAGGCAGCCGGCATCCGGACATCGGTCCGATCCTATCCGCAGGCGGCGCTGGTGCTCAATTTCGGTCACCGCAGCGACCATGCCTTTACTTCGACCGAATTCCACACCGAGACCGGTCCGTTCACACAGGTTCCCCTGCCCGGCAACCGGTCCAGCCTTGTCTGGGTGCTCGAGCCCGATACCGCCAGGGACCTTGCAGCACTTGACGACGCCGAGCTTTCGACGCGGGTCGAACAGCGGATGCAATCGATGCTGGGCCGCGTGTCGGTTGAGCCCGGCCGACAGGTCTACCCCCTTTCAGCGGTGAGCCCGTGGCGGTTTGCGCAGCACCGCGTGGCGCTTGTCGGCGAAGCCGCCCATGTGTTTCCCCCAATCGGCGCGCAAGGCCTTAATCTCGGCATCAGGGACATCGACGACCTGATTGGTACCGCAAGCAGAAATCGCTCGGACCCGGGCGCCGCCAAGGCGCTTGCGACCTATGATTTCAAGCGGCGGCCGGACATCCTGGCGCGCAGCAGCGCGGTCAACCTGCTCAACATGTCGTTGCTTTCCGACATGCTGCCGGCCCAGTTGGCGCGCAGCGCTGGTCTTGGCGTGCTTGAAGGGTTGGCGCCGTTGCGGGCGTTTTTTATGCGCGAGGGTCTGCGACCCGGCAGCGGTTTTGCGGCATTTTTTGGTGGATTGCGAAAACCGGCTGAGCGCTAGCGATCTTGGGTACCGCCCTTGCTCCGCATCTTGCGAACTCAACCCGGCGTCACGCGCTTCGGGATTGAATTGACGCAGAGTCTGCGCCAAATAACGAACATGTCGACGGCAAGGTCTGGACCAATCTTTGCCGGACCGATGCGTTAGAGTCTAAAGTCTTGGAGCGTTCCTTGCGTGTTCCAGGATGCGTGGCGTCCAAGAAGTTCAAGTGGTGAGTGCGATGAAGACAGCCAAATTCTCGATCGGACAGGTGGTTCGCCACCGGCTGTTTCCGTTCCGCGGCGTCATTTTCGATGTCGACCCGCAATTCGCCAACACCGACGAATGGTACGAGGCGATCCCCGCTGACGTGCGACCGCGCAAGGACCAGCCCTTCTATCATCTGCTCGCCGAGAATTCGGAAACGGAATACATCGCCTATGTGTCCGAGCAGAATTTGCTCGAGGACCGGTCGGGCGAACCGGTCCGGCATCCACAGATAGGTGAGATGTTCGAGAAGAGGCCGGACGGGCGCTACGAACCGAAGCACCAATTGAGACATTGACTTAGTCGGGATCTGGCTGGGAGCTGGGACAGGCTTGAGACATGGCTGGACCCGACAAACGGCCGGTCCAAACAAAAAAAGCGGGGCATGAACCCCGCTTTTTTTGGTTCGAAAACCCGTCGATCAGTTTGCGGCCTTCGCCTTTTCCTGCTCTTCCTTGAGCTTCTTGGCAAAATCCTGGTTGTTCTTGGCGACGAACTCCTGGAGCTTCTTCTGCCGGTCCTCGATGTCCGACTGCTGCAGCGGCGGGCCGTCGAAGGCGCCGCTGAAGCCGGTCAGCGCAATCTTGATCGGATTCGGCTGGTTCTGGAAATTGATCGAGGTCAGTGTCAGCGCCGATCCCTTCTTGAAGGATGCGACGAGCTGATCGGTCAGCGGCACTTCCGCCACGCAGCGGTCCGGGAAGCAGATCACATAGTCGAGCTTCTGCGCCTTGCCGCCGTCGATCTGGAGGCCGATGCCGGGAGGAACCAGCCGGCCGGTCGGAACCGTCACCTGGAACACCTTGCGGTTCACCTTGCCCTTCAATTCGATCAGGCTGACGCCGGTGATGAGCTGGCCGTTGCCGGCGGTGGTGATGTTCTGGACATTGCAGATGTCGACGTCTTCCTGCTTGGTGCAGGCCTTGAACCAGCCTTGCGGAATCTGCTGTTGCTGCTGCGCGGAAGCAGCGGGAATCCCGGCGTCGAGAATGCCGACCACGCCAGCGGCCATGACCGACAGGCGGTACGCGTTGCTGTTCAGGCTGGTCATGTCGTGCATTCCTCTCAAATGATCCCGGAACCGGCTTTTTCGCGCCGTGTGGTCCAGCTACCTGTTGCCGAAATGAGGCAACAGAATGACTTCGGACGGCGTGTTACACTGCAAGCGATGCCGAATCCAGCCCGAGCCTCGCGAATCTTGGCCGAAGGATTGGCTCAGGGGGTTGGCCGGTGCACGACCGGCTCATGTATGCTGCGCATCGAATCGGGAAGGAGACGGTCATGGGCCGCGTTGTCATTTGGCTGATCGCCACAATGTTGTTTGTCGGCCTTTCCCTGCAACCGACCCTGTCGGAACCGAAGCACGCGCTTGCCATGCAGGGCGAGCCGGCGCTGCCGGCCGACTACAAGCATTTCAACTACGTCAACCCCGACGCGCCGAAGGGCGGCAGCAATACCTATTGCGGCGGCGGCAGCTTCGACAATCTGAATCCATTCATCCTGAAAAGCCTGCGCACGACGGCGCGCGGCATGATGGATCAAGCCTTTGGCAATCTCGTCTTCGAGCCGTTGATGCAGCGCAACTACGACGAGGCCTTCAGTCTCTACGGCCTGCTAGCCGATACCGCCGACATGGATCCCGAGCGCAAGGGCATCGAATTCCACCTCGATCCCAGGGCCAAATGGTCGGACGGCGAACCGGTGACGCCGGAAGACGTGTTGTTCACCTATGACGTCTTCACCGAGAAGGGCCGGCCACCTTACAGCCAGCGGATGAAAGCGATTGCCAAGCTCGAAAAGACCGGCGACCGCAGCGTGCGCTTCACCTTCAACGACAAGGCCGACCGCGAATTTCCGCTGATCATTGCGCTGACGCCGATCATCCCGAAACACGCTTTCAACAAGGACACATTCGACAGGACCACGCTGAAGCCGGTGGTCGGCAGCGGCCCTTACACGGTGGCGCAAGTCGTGCCTGGCCAGCGCATCGTGTTCAAGCGCAATCCGGACTATTGGGGCAAGGACGTTTCGTCCAAGCGCGGCTTCGACAATTACGACCAGATCACCATCGAATATTTCCTCAACGCCAACGCCAAGCAGGAAGCGTTCAAGAAAGGCATCTGCGCCATCGACGACGACAGCGACCCGGTCAAACGCGAGCGCGATCTCGACTTTCCGGCCTTCCACCGGGGCGAGGTCATCGCCGAAACTTTCGACACCGGCATTCCGCCGGTGGTCAACGGTTTTCTGTTCAACACGCGGCTGCCGAAATTTTCCAATCCGGTCGTGCGGCGTGCGCTCGGCATGCTCTACGATTTCGAATGGGCCAACAAGAATCTATTCGGCGGCAAATACACGCGAACGATGAGCTTTTGGCAGAATTCCGAACTCTCCGCGCTCGGCCACCCGGCCAGCGAAAAGGAAAAGGCCCTGCTGGCCCCCTACCCCGGCCGCGTGCCTGCAGATGTCATGGACGGCACCTACAGGCCGTCTGTCACCGACGGCTCTGGCCAGGACCGCAAGGTGCTGAAGGCCGCATTCAAGCTGCTGAAGAGCGCAGGCTATACGGTGCAGGACGGCGCGATGCTCGATCCCGAGGGAAAGCCGTTCGGTTTCGAGATCCTGACCGCCTCGCAGGACGAAGAGCGACTTGCCGCTATCTATCAGCGCACGCTTGAGAAGCTCGGCATCGATGTCGGTATCCGCAGCCTCGACGGTGATCAGATCCAGTCGCGCAAGCAGCGTTTCGATTTCGAGGTGCTGGTCGGCTCGACCGGTTTCAACAACTCGCTGTCGCCCGGTATCGAGCAAACCGGGCGCTGGGGATCCGCTGCCGCCAACGCCGAAGGCTCGTTCAACCTCGCCGGCGTCGCCGATCCGGCGGTGGACGCGGCGATCGAGGCGATGTTGAGAGCTCGCTCGAAGGAGGACTATGTCGCCGCCGTCCGCGTCCTCGACCGGCTGTTGATCTCCGGTAACTACATGGTGCCGACGCAGCACAACAACCGGCAATGGCTCGCTTATTGGAACTATCTGGAACATCCGCAAAAGACGCCCATATACGGTTATCAGTTGCCGACCTGGTGGCGCAAACCGAAGTGACCTCTTCAGAACAGGAGATCAAGATGAACGACGAGAGTTCGATTACCGTCGATGTGGTCTCCGACGTCGTCTGCCCCTGGTGCTTTATCGGCCAGAAGCGGCTCGACAAGGCGATTGCCGCCGTCGATATCGACGTTCACATACGCTGGCGGCCCTTCCAACTCGACCCGACGATTCCGCCCGAAGGCAAGAACCGCCGCGACTACATGGTGGCGAAATTCGGCAGCGAGCAACGCATCCGCGAAATCCATGCCCGGATCGAGCCGTTGGGCGAGGCTGAAGGGATTTCCTTTGCCTTCGACGCCATCAAGGTCGCGCCCAATACGCTGGATGCGCACCGGCTCATTCGCTGGGCCGGGACGGCCGGCGAGGCCGTTCAGAACCGGCTGGTGCGCCGGCTGTTCCAGCTGAATTTCGAGGAAGGCGCCAATCTCGGCGATCATGCCGTGCTGATCGAAGCCGCCCGCGAGGCCGGCATGGATGCCTCCGTGGTCGAAACGCTGCTGCCGACCGACGCTGATGTCGAGGCGGTGGGCACCGAAATCGCCACCGCTTCGCGCATGGGCATATCGGGCGTGCCGTGCTTTCTGCTTGAGGGCAAATATGCCGTAATGGGCGCCCAGGACGCCGATACGCTTGCCGATGCGATCCGCCAGGTTGCAGCGGCCAAGGCGCGCGGCGAGCTGGAAACGGCGAACTGAGCCGGACTATTTCACCGTCACCTTGGCCTTGCTGACGAAAAAGCCATGGCCATGCTTGCCGGTGCAGGTCAATCCCTTGGTGGATGACTGGCAGGAAAACGGTCCCTTGCCCCAGCTATTGCCGTAGGCCAGCTTGGTGACGTCGCCGCAGCAGCCTTGCTCGCCCGGATTCTTGATCAGCGTCGCCGGGCCTTTCGGCCCGAGGATGATGGTGTCGTAGCTGGGCTCGACACGCGAACAGCTCAGCTCCGGTCCGCCATCCTGCGGCTCGTAGGTGCTGGTGCCGCCCTTCGGCGTATAGATGCAGCCGATATTGCCGGACGGAGTGTTGAACTCGACCTGCCCCTCGGCGTGTGCAGGAACGGTCTGGCTGCCGGCATATGTTTGCGGCAGCCAGGCAAATGTTGCGAGCATCGCGGCAAAAAAAGTCCGTGCAAGCATGAAGAACTCCCCCCGGTTCAAACGTGGATGCGCCCCGGCAGGTTCGATCCGTAGCGCATCATTGTCAAACGCAGTTTTGTTCGCGCTCTAAAAAAGCATGGTCTAATGGATGTTGGTCCGCATCCTAGACTGTGCCGGAGAAGTCATTGCTTGGCTGATTACGGGTTCGTGACAAGGCGGCTTCAACCACGAATCATACGGTCACGTTCTGGCCACCGACGAGGTCGGACCTGACCGTAAAGGCGGGCTGAAGATCGGTTCAGCTTGTGAAAATCGACTGCTGGACGGCGCTTCTATGTTCACAAAGCTGTGTGAAGACCTTCCCTAGGGGAAGGTGTCTACCTGCTCTGGGGCGGGCAAGTAACTGTTTGAAATTGCGTTGATATTCCGCCCCTCGAAACGTGACAGCTTAGCGCCGTGAGCATTCATTCTGTTGCTCCACTGCAACGGCCGGCCAGCCAATCCACCTGCGGTTGGAGAAAAGCTAATGGAAAATGATCAATTGGTGTTACTGTCCGTAACAAAAGAAAAACCGTTTGGGCGGGATTAGTGATTCGGGTCGATAGACCAACGCGACATTCAATATCGGAAAAATGGCTCCGCGGTGCCGCAAGGCAGTCGCCTCTGACGCCCGTATCGTCGATGCGCAGCTTCTGGGGACTGATGCGGGCCTACTGGTTCTCAGACCGTTGGGTGGAAGCCTGGACGCTGACACTGGTGATCGCCCTGCTCACCGCGCTCTCCAGCAAGGCAGGCGTATGGTTTGCCGTAGCATCCGGAGAGCTGGTCAACTCGATCGCCTTTTTCCACGATGCCGCAAACACCACGCCGCTTCAGACATTGCTGACCAATGCCGGGATACTTGTCCTCCTGGTCGTGCTCAAAGATGCGGGTTTTACCGGTATCCGCAGCCTGGTATCCGCAACGTTGCATCGCAAATGGCGAGGCTGGCTCGACAGCCAGTTCAACGAAGCCCTGCTTGATTCCAATCACACGCATTTCCACGCTCAGCATGGTTCGTCAGGCGCCGCCGCTCCCGACAATATCGACCAGCGCATCCAGGAATCGATCAAGGATATGACGGGCGGAGCCATCGGCCTCGCCATGGGGGTCCTGGCCGTTGCTACTTCATTGTATTTCGTCGGCCAGCAACTGCTTGCACACTCGGCGGAGGTCAAAGGGTTGGAGTTCCTCGGCAGCTATGGCAGCGCCGTCCTCGCGTTTCTGGCAGTCGCCACCTACGTGCCGTTGAACACCTGGATCGCGGTCAAGCTGGGCAGGCTGCTGGAACGGCTCAATGTCAGAATGCAGCAGGCCGAAGGCAGCTATCGCGGCGAGCTGATCACGTTCCTACGCCGCAGTTTTCATGTCGCCGCATCGCAAGGCGAGAACGTGCAGAAGACGGTGCACAGCCAGCGCTATGTCGACATCGACCGCACCTGGGCGCGGCTGAACATCGTCAACACAGGCTACAATTCGTTCGAGCTGATCTACAATTTCATCGGCGCCCGCATTGTGGCCTACGGGCCTGGGCTAGTGCCGTTCATCCACAACGGGTTCGATCTCAAGGGTTACATAACTGGCTCTGAAATGGTCAATTCACTGATCAGCCAGTGTTCATGGTTCATCCACGTCATGCCTGCCATCGCCGCGGTGCGGGCCAACAGCCAGCGAGTCACCGAACTCGCAAATGCGATCGAAAACGTCCAGCACCCGCAGGAATTCTACGGGCTGACCGGCCGCTCCGATTTTCGTTATGACCGCCAGAACTCGGTGTTCGGCCTGACCATCCAGAAGCTCGAATTGGCGCATCAGGGCGAGGACGCCACCCCGTTCCTGAGCGCTGCAAACTTGCGCTTCCGGCGTGGCGAGTGGACGTTCCTGAAGGGCGAATCCGGATGCGGCAAAACCTCGCTGATCAAGGCGATCAACGGCCTGTGGCCTTATGGCCGCGGCACCATTGTCTTCCCTGAAGGGGTCAGGAGTTTCTACGCCGCCCAGGAGGTGAAGCTGCAGCAGGTCTCGCTGAAGCAGCTTGTCTGCCTGCCCGGTTCCGAGCATGATTACGCCGACCGGCAAGTCGCATCCGCCCTGCACAAGGCCGGCCTCGGCGACTTCATCGAGCATCTGGCCGATGAGAGCCGTGAAGGAAAGATCTGGGATCAGGTTCTTTCGGGTGGGCAGAAACAGAAGCTGGTCGTCGCCCGCATCGTGCTGCAGCAGCCCGGACTGCTGTTCCTCGATGAAGCCACCGGCGCGCTCGATCCTGAAGGACGAATTGCCTTCCATCAGGCGATCAAGGACAATTGCCCCGACGCAACGGTGATCTCGATCATGCATGAGGCGACGCCGCCGAGATCGGTCGCGGGAACCGAATTCTACCACAGCGTGGTTGCGATCGCCGACGGCGTCGCGACCAAGAAGCCGCTGGTTCCGAGCTTGCCGGTCGAGCTCACCACCATCCTCACGCAGCCGACGCGGCCGGCCGAGGACAAATGGCTGCGCTTTCCCCGCCGGCTGAAGCAGAGATAGCCGCGGCACCACTGCCGGCATCCAGCCAGCCTGCCACGCAGCCCGATCACAGTCTCGCGATCCAGTCGGTTTGCCGCCGTTTTGACCCGCTCTCGCGATTGACTCGGCAAGGCGCGCTCCTATGTTGCGCCGGCTCGCAGAGATCCCAACCCGAACCCGCGAGCAGAAAGGTCACCGCGCCATGCCTGGCGACAGTCACAGTCGAACGCAACCGCCGTCCGCTTGACGTGACCTGACCGGCTCACGTCCTGCCGGACGGCAAGGAGTGAGCCATGAACGAGTTTTCCCCTGTCGCGGGCGGCGATGCTATCGCCATCGCCCGCGTGCTTGCCAACGAACACATCGCCGATATCGTCGAGGCCTTGAATCAGGAGCCCCGCGAGACAGCATCGGATCTGCTCTGCGAAGTGCCGTTCGAGCGGCTGGTCGAGATCTTCGACCAGCCTGAACTCGACGGCGCGTCCGAACTGGTCGAGGCGCTGCCCCGCAGCAGGGCAGGCAGGCTGCTTGCGGCCATGTCGGTCGACCGCGCCGCCGACATACTGCGCGATCTGAACGAACCGGCTCGTTCCGAACTGCTCGGCGGCCTGGCGCCGCCGCTGCGCGCGACGCTGCTTGCCATTCTAGGCTACCCCGAGGGCAGCGCCGCCTCGCTCATGACGACCGAATATGTCAGCGTGCCGCCGGACTGGAGCGTGGCCCGCACGCTGGATTACGTCCGCAAGGTGGAGCGGACACGCGAAACCGTCTACGCGATCTACATCGTCGATCCGAAAACGCATGTCCTGTTGCGCTCGACCAGCTTGCGCCGGCTGATTGCCGGTGAGCCGGATGAGCTGATCATGGCGGTTGCGCCGGATCGCGCGCCTATTACCGTGTCGCCGCTGACCGATAGCGAGAAGGTCGCACAGCTGATCTCGAAATACGATCTGCTCGCCGTCCCGGTCGTGGACAACGGCAAACTCCTCGGCATTGTCACCATCGACGACATCATCGACACGATGATCGAGGAAACGACCGAGGACGTGCATCGCTTCGGCGGCATGGAAGCTCTGGATGAGCCCTACATGAAGATGAGCTTTCTGGCGATGATCCAGAAGCGCGCCGGTTGGCTATGCGCGCTGTTCGTCAGTGAGATGCTGACAGCCAACGCGATGCAGAGCTACGAGGGCGAGCTGGAAAAGGCGATCGTGCTGACGCTATTCATTCCATTGATCATGAGCTCCGGCGGCAATTCCGGCTCGCAGGCGACCTCGCTGGTCATCCGGGCGCTGGCGCTGCGCGAAATCGGCCTTGGCGACTGGTGGCGGGTGGCCCTGCGCGAGCTGCCGACTGGTCTGGTGCTTGGCTCGATCCTTGGCGTAGTCGGCGTTTGCCGCATCGCGCTCTGGCAGTATCTCGGCTTCTACGACTACGGCCCCCACTGGCCGCTGATCGCAATGACGATCGGCGCCACGCTGGTTGGCATCGTCACCTTCGGCTCGCTGTCTGGATCGATGCTGCCGTTCGCCCTGAAGCGCATCGGCTTCGATCCGGCCAGCGCATCGGCTCCGTTCGTCGCCACGCTGGTCGACGTCACCGGGTTGGTGATTTATTTTTCTGTGGCGCTGGTGATCCTGCGCGGAACGCTGCTGTAAAAAAACTCACGCACTTCCATCGCGGCAATCCCGTTGCCGCGATGGGTTCTTGTCGCGTCAGACGCGCTCACCATCTCTCACCCGGTAAGTCGGCTTGTACATGGTGACGAGTTCTTCCGCCGCGGTCGGATGCACCGCCATGGTACGATCGAAATCATCCTTGGTCAGCCCGGCCTTCAGCGGTATGCCGAGAAGCTGCGCCATTTCGCCGGCATCCGGCCCGAGGATGTGGGCGCCGAGGACTCTTTTCGAGGCGCCGTCGACGACCAGCTTCATCAGCATCTTTTCATCGCGGCCGGAAAGCGTGTGCCGCATTGGCCGGAAGGTGGCGCGGTAGATTTCGAGATCCGAAAAGCGTTTTGCCGCCTCATCCTCCGACAGGCCGACCGTGCCGATCTCGGGCTGGGAAAAGACCGCGGTCGCGATCGTGTCGTGGTCGGGCGCCGTCGGCTTGTCCTTGAAGGCGGTCTCGACGAAGCACATCGCCTCGTGGATTGCCACCGGCGTCAATTGCACGCGGTGGGTGACGTCGCCGATCGCCCAGATGTTGTCGATATTGGTGCGGGAGTATCCGTCGACCTGGATTGCCCCGGTCTTGGTCATCTCGATGCCGACGCCTTCCAGGCCCATGTTCTCGGTATTGGGAACGCGGCCGATGGCGAGCATGACCTGATCGACCGTCAGCACCGTGCCGCCGGTGACAAGCGCGTCGAGCCGGCCGTCAGGCCGCTTCCTGACCCACTCTGACACGGCGTGGCAGAGGATTCTTATCCCCTTCTTTTCCATCGTCTCGTGCAGCATGCGTCTGAGGTCCATGTCGAAACGGCTGAGGATTTCCTTGCCGCGGTAGACAAGCGTCGTGTCGACGCCAAGCCCGTGAAAGATGTTGGCGAATTCGACGGCGATATAGCCGCCGCCCTCGATCATGATTGCCTTCGGCAGCTCCTTGAGGTCGAAGGCCTCGTTGGAGAAGATGCAGTGCTCATGGCCGGGCAATGCCGGGTGCGGTGCCGGACGCCCGCCGGTAGCGATCAGGATCTGGTCGGCGGTAACGGTGCGATCCTCACCGAGAAGATGCACCACATGCGGATCGACCAGCACGGCGCGTGAGTGAAAGACTTCGCCGCCGGCGCCCTGCACGTTGTTCTGGTAGATGGCCTCCAGCCGGCTGATTTCGCGATCCTTGTTGGCGACCAGCGTCTGCCAGTCGAAACGCGCCTCAGGCACCGTCCAGCCATAGCCGGCGGCGTCGGCGAAATGCTCGGGGAATTGCGAGGCATAGACATAGAGCTTTTTCGGCACACAGCCGCGGATCACACAGGTGCCGCCATAGCGGTATTCCTCGGCGATGCCGACGCGCTTGCCGAGTGCTGCCGCGACGCGCGCCGCCCTCACCCCGCCGGAGCCGCCGCCGATGACGAAAAGATCGTAGTCGTAACCGGCCATGGCTGAACTCCTTGCCCCTCAAACACCGAGACAGGTAGGCTGCCGACCATCAAAAGAAAAGCCCGGACTTGCCGGGCTTTCTGGTCCAGTGGCGGTCAGGCCGCTCGGAAGTTCGCGATCAATTCGGTGTCGCGTCCGCAGGAGCAGCGCCATCGGCTGGGGCGGCACCGTCGGCAGGTGCGGCCGGCGCCTTGGCATTCGCCGCTGCACCCAGGGTCTCGCCTACCTGTTGGGCGAGATCGCGAGCCAGGCCGTTCTGCCAGATGTCGGCAGCCTTCACCAGCTCGCGCGTCACGATCGAGCCGTTGTCGAGCAGCTTCTTGCCGGTATCGGAGTTGTAGAAGGCGGCGATTTCAGTGAGTTCCTTTTCCGAGAACACTTTTGCATAGGCAAGCGCTGCTTCCTTTTCCAGGTCGGCGCGGCGCGATGCCAGGGCCATCGCCTTCTCGTTGATCGTCTTGGCGATCAGTTCCTGCATGTCCGGGTTCTTCTGGATCAGCTGCTGCTCGAGCGCCGCGGCAGCTTGCGGCAGGATGTTGTCGAACGTATCCGTCGCATGGATCGCCGCGACCGCGGCGCGCGCCGCCTTCAAATGCGCATCAGTGACATCCTGCGAAAACGCCGGCGACGAAAACGCGAAAACGGCCGAGGCCGCCAGAATGGCAAAAAAGCGGCCAACCCGGTTATGCAACATCATGATCGGTAAAACTCCCTGGTTTTCGGGCGGCATGGACGGTTTGGATGCCGTCGCCGCCGGCTATGATGGCCGTTGATGCCAGCCCGATGAAAAGACCATGCTCGACCACGCCCGGAATGGCGTGGAGAGCATTCGAAAGCGCTCTTGTATCCGGAATGCGGCCAAAAGATGCATCGAGGATAAAATGGCCGCCGTCTGTAACAAATGGCTGGCTCCCCGTCATCCTCAGTGTAACAGGGCCGGAAAGGCCAAGGTTTGCAGCCACTGCGCCAACCGCAATTTCGGTGGCGCGCAGGCCAAACCCGTTGACTTCGATGGGCAGCGGAAAACGGCCGATCATCTCGACCATCTTGGAGCTGTCGGCGATGACGATCATGCGGGCGGAGGCCGCCGCGACGATCTTTTCGCGCAGCAGCGCGCCGCCGCCGCCCTTGACCAGTGTCAGCGCCGGATCGATCTCGTCGGCGCCGTCAATGGTGAGGTCGAGCTCGGGCGTTTCCTCGAGGGTCGACAGCGGCACACCAAGCTCGGTGCAAAGGACGGCGGTGCGCTCCGAGGTCGGCACGCCGATGACAGTCAGGCCGGTGGCGACCTTGTCGGCGAGCAGCCGCACGAACTCATCCGCTGTCGTGCCGGTGCCGATGCCGAGCCGCATGCCGTCCGTGACATGGGCAAGCGCTGCCCGCGCAGCCTCAACCTTCAATTGCCTCGCATCCATGCCGGGTCCCGAGATTTGTTTCGGCGCTCGTAGCATTTTTGCCGGGCTGGTCAAAGGACCTTGCCCGCGATGCATAAGCCGGCTTGCCTGAACGGGCCGCAGCGGTTATCGCCTGCCGGCAATCAAATCGTCACAGGACAGGCCATGACCCGACCGATCATCGTGTTCGACCTCGACGGGACGCTGATCGACACGGCGCCGGACCTGCTCGACAGCCTCAACCACAGCCTTGCCGCCAGCCAGCTCACGGCCGTCGACGAAGCCGGCTTCAAGCGCTTCGTCGGCCATGGCGGCCGGGTGATGATAGAGCGCGCCCATGCAGCGCAGCACAGGTCGCTGGCAGTGGAGGAGCACGACCGCCTGCTAAAGCTGTTTCTGGACCATTACACCGTTAACATTCCCGGCAAATCGCGCCCCTACCCGGGCGTACCGGAGGCGATCGCGCGGTTCGAGGCGGCCGGGTACCTGCTGGCCATCTGCACCAACAAATACGAGGCCAATTCGGTGGCACTGATCGAGGCGCTCGGCATGACCAGGCATTTCGCGGCGATCTGCGGCCAGGACAGTTTTCCGTTCCGCAAGCCAGACCCGCGCCATCTCACGCAGACCATCGCGCGTGCCGGCGGCGACCCGCACCGTGCACTGATGGTCGGTGATTCGCAGACCGACATCGACACGGCAAAGGCCGCCGGCATTCCGGTGGTGGCAGTCGATTTCGGCTACACCGACCGTCATGTGCGGGAGTTTGAACCGTCGGCGGTGATCTCGCATTTCGATTCGCTGACGCTCGATATGGTACAAGGGCTGATGGCCGCGGCAGAGGGCTGAAGCCGGCCATAGTCCGGACCGCCAGATGCCGACCGACAAGTGGTTGACTTCGCGGGCCGGCCTCCCTTATATCGCGGCGCGCTTGGCCTTCGGGCAACGAGCGGGCGATTAGCTCAGCGGGAGAGCACACCCTTCACACGGGTGGGGTCGCAGGTTCAATCCCTGCATCGCCCACCATCTGCTTTCCTGAATCAATTCCAAGTCAGAGCGGCTAGTTGTCAAAATCTGACGCTTGGTGCCGAAGCAGTAGGCCCGCTCTGGGTAAACCTGCCTTTCGCTCCGGCTGCTGAAGCGGCTTTATCGCGCCCACTGCAAGCATATCGCCCATTCGGCAAACTCGCGCGTCGAGGCCTTTTTCAGCGGCGCGAAGCAATCCCCGCCGCCTGGGAGCGGCTGGAGCGCCCGTCGCGGTCATCAAGCGGGTCGCTCGCTACGCTCCCGCTACGGACTCGATGTCACCCATTGTGAGGCCGCAGCCCGATCACGGTCCGCGCTAAACCCAACCCGAACCAAAGTGTCCACAGGGACATCACCAGTGATGCCACGACCCAGACGAAGCTGCCCAGGGTGACTCCGAGCCACATGCCCAGGGGCCAACCGAGGAAGGCTCCAATTCCGGCCACGACTGCGATGTACGATGCCCAGACCGGCGTGGCTCGGTGAGTGGTCTGCGCCTCGTTGCCAGCGATCACGGCAACGGCCAACGCCAAAAACATGAAGCCGTTGGCCTTTCCTTCGGAAAATGCCCACCAGGCCTCGAAAGTTGCCGTGTCCCCGGCGGCAGCAGCGGCGGAGACCACGGTGGCCTCGGCCACCGCGGTCGTCATGGTCCAGAGGGCGCCGACAGTCAGCACACCCCAGGCAGACAACGTCCACCACGCCTCGGTGAGGCGCGATCTGGCCGCCAGCACGATCAGACCTGTCAGGACGAACAGTGATAGCGCTACCGCGGAAACCCAATGGATGATCGCCCATCGGACAGGGTCGTCGGTGATGACTCCCATCTGGCGACCCATATCGGGATCGATCGGCCCATGGCCGACCAGCGCGCCTGCCAGCAGGATAGAGGCGATCGCAAGCCAAACTCCTGCTACGCGCGTTCCTTCTTCTGTGTTTGCCATAGAGACCTCGCGCAGTAATGGTCCCATGTCCCATCTAGCGCCAGATTTCAAAGGGTTGCAAGATGGCCAATGATCGGAACGGGTCAACTGACGCCGTAACATTGCCACATCTGTACGACCGGAAAGGGTCGGAACAGATAATCCGCATTGGGCACCAAGCGTCAGATTTTTACCACTAGCAGCTGCAGGTCGCCCCCTCGCCCCCAAAATTCTTTTGGGCGAAATTCAAGGCGCTGCTGTAGCTCGTGTAGCTCTGGAACTGGCAAACGTTGGAGCCGGCCCGCACCTTCATCTGCTCGATATCCCAGAACGAAACTTCGATACGGTCGTCGGCGCAATAGACCGTATAGCGTTCAGGTTCCAGCGCCTCGGCTTTCTGCACAGGCATCGAAACGGACGGGATGGAAAGTATGGAAAGTACAAATATGATGGCATGACGCATTTGCATGTAGACCCCCGAGTGACCGTCGGCACTGTTATGGCCGCGATGTTGAGGCGACGCATCATGATTTTAAGCAGTCGCCTTGTTCTTTCGGCGGCCATAGATCAGGTACGGACGGCGCCTCGTTGTAGCGCAACGCTCCGCGATCCCGGAACAAACCTGTATGGAAACGAGTTTCTGGTGATCGAGATGTGAGGGAAAGCCATGTCCAGACTTGTTTTGGCGGCCGCCGTGCTGCTTGTCGGCGGATCGGCCTTTGCGGCTGACGAAAATCCGGTGCCGGCGCAGAATGCCAAGAAGCTGTCGGAAATCATTGCCAAAGTCGAGCAGCGCGACGACTTCCGCTACATCAAGGAAATCGATTGGGACAGCGGCGCCTACACCGTCATTTATTACACGAACGACAAGGCCAAAGTCGAAATCACCTATGATCCGGTGACAGCCGCGCCGAAATGAAGCTGTCCGCCAACGGTCCAGATTCTAAAAAATGGCGCGCCTCGAAGGTCCCGGGCCTTCGGCACACCCTTGCGCAGATATGACTTTGATGGCTGACTGGGTGCTATCATTGCGCGCGGGGGTGGGCATGGCGACGGTAAAGCACGTATTGAAACGCTTTCTGATGATGCTCGCGGGTTATTTCATAGCGGTACTGGTTGGGCTGATCGCGGTGGCGGCGATCTATGGCGGGCTGAGCTCGCTGCCAAATGCGCCGAATTATTTCGACGTCATGGGTGTCAGCCCCGTTGCGGTGCTGCTGTTGCCGCCGCTCGGCATGTTCATCTATTTTCTGACGATCGTGCTGACTGCCCTGCAGACGCTGATCTTCGCACTGATTGCCGAGTTTTTCTCGCTGCGCAGTTTTTGGCTGCATATGATCTTCGGCGCCGCGGCTGCGGTTGGCGGCTTCGCCCTGATCTGGCCCAGTGTACCAGACGATACGAACCCGGAGCGCTGGGCCGATGTCGGTATTATTGCAGCGGCAGGCGTTGTCGCCGGCCTGGTTTATTGGCTGATCGCCGGGCGCGAGGCCGGCTTCCGGCGTCCGCTCTTTCAGCGCTAGACCCGCATTCCTCAGCTTGCCGGCGAACGCACCGCTTCCGTGCTGTCGAGCGCCTGCTGCAGCCTTGTGTCGCGGCCGTAGACGTCGTTGAAATATTCGACCTTGCCGGACAGGTCCGGCCATGCGGTGAAATAGGCGACATAGACCGGGATCTTGCGTGTCACGTCTTCGGTCGAATGTCCGTGCTTCAGTCTGTCCTCGATATAGTCGACCGAGGTGCCGAGCACAGCAGCCGCCATGCCGCGCGGATCCTGCAAGCGCACGCAGCCATGGCTGAGCGCGCGCATGTCGCGCTGGAAAAACGACTTCTGCGGCGTGTCATGCATGTAGATGGCGTGCTTGTTGGGGAACAATATCTTCAACTCGCCCAGCGCATTTGCCTCGCTCGGCAGCTGGCGCACGCCGTAGGGTATCTTCGCGCCATAGGCGCCCCAATTGACCGAGGAGGAGGGAATGCGCTTGCCGCGCGCATTGACCACCTCATAGCCGGCGCGGTCGAGATAGCCCGGATCCCGGCGCAGCCGCGGCAGCATCTCATTGACCAGGATCGACTGCGGCACGCCCCAATAGGGGTGGAAGTCGACCTGCTCGATCTGGTCATAGAAGAAAGCAGTCTGGTTGGTGGGCCTGCCGACGACTGCGCGGGTCTTCAGCTTCTCCTCGCCATCGTCGATATAACTCGCGGTGAAAGCCGGCTGGTTGATGAAGACGCGCGGGCTGCCGAGGTCGGAAGGCAGCCAGCGCAACTCTTCGAGCGCAACCCGAACCTTCTGAACCTTATCGGCCTTGGACGTTCCGGCCAACGATGCAACGGTACGTGGGCCAATGACGCCGTCGCCTTTCATGCCGGCCCGTTTCTGCACCGCCTTGATCACCGGCACCAGCTCCGGATCATAAACCTCGCTGGTGGCGAGCCTCGCCAGGACCTCGCCATAGGCGCCGCCCATCTCGTCATCGAGATTGCGCGCGATCTTTGTCAAAAGCTTCGGCAGCTCGGGGCTGGTCTGCCCCGGCTTCAGCAGCAGATTGGGATCGATGGTGATTTCGTCTTCGGCGCTGGCCTGGAGCGCTTCCAGTTCGACGCGCAGCGCCTGATACTCGGCGTTCTGTGGATGCCGCGATTCGAGGTAGGTGCGAGCTTGCTGGGTATGGGCCAGCGTCTTCAGCACCCCTTCCATGTCGAGCGGCTTCGGCGGAAAATCGTAGTAGCCGGTCATGCGGTTGGGATCGACGCGGCCGCTTTGTGCGTCACGGGCGTAGCGCAGGACGCGTGCCGACAGCGCCATCTCGAAGCGGACCAGCTCTTTCAGGCGTTCATCGGCATCGCCCGCCGATGTGCCTGCTGCCGGAATTTCGACGGTGTAGTCGGCGGGCGTCAGGCCGTAGCTCGCGGCTTCGCCCAGCACCCGCACCGCATCCTGCGCACGGCTGCTGGGACTGGTTCCCGTCACCCAGATGAAATCCGGATTGGCTGAGTAGTAGGCGATCAGCGCCTTGGCGATGTCCTTCTCGGCATAGAGGTCATAGCCGTCGAGCCCGGCAATGGCTTCGCGGAATGCAGCCCCGGTGGCCGCCGGCTCGAACGCAGCATCCTGCGGCGTTGCCGGTTCAGGCGCTGCCGACAGTGCCGAAAAATCGACGCGCACCAGCGGATCGCTCTTGTAGGTGTAATAGGACGGGCTGCTGATTTGCGCACCACCACCGCCACCACCGGAAGCGGCCGGCGCCTTGGGCCTCGGCTTGTATTTTGACGGTGGCGGGGGAAAGTTACCTTTCGGCGGTGCGTGTTTGACGCCGCCGCCGAAAAGCATGTCGAAGAACCCTTGTGCTTCAGCCTGCGGCGCGCCGAAGGCCAGCATTGCCGCGGCCACCGCAAACGGCAGCACGGTGGCTTTGTTTTCAAGGAGTTTCATGGATCACCCGCTCCGGTTGAACCCGGATCCCGTTCCGCACCGCTTTCACGGTCTCGCCCACCGCATGGCGGATGTAAGGCGTGACTATACTGATTCATACTGATTTCGTTAAGCTTCGATAAATTTCGGAACGTCTGTTGCAGAACGGTTTCACAACATCGTGACGGGTCAAGCCAATCCGCCTTCGCCCCCGACCAATGGTAGTGCCCGCGAGCCAAGCCTCAAGCGTTGGCGCCGCCGTCGATGGTCAATGCCGCGCCTGTCACGAAGCGCCCTTCGGGGCCGGCAAGCCAGGCGACCATGCCGGCGATCTCGTCGGCCGTGCCGAAGCGAGGCGTCGCCATCTTCTGGCGCTGATGCTCGGCGTGCGGGCCGCCTGCTGGATTCATGTCGGTATCCGTCGACCCCGGATGGACGACATTGGCGGTGATGCCGCGCGGACCGAGATCGCGTGCAAAGGCCTTGGTCAGGCCAACCAAGGCAGCCTTGCTGGCCGAATAGGCGCTCAGGCCGGCATCGGTGGCACGCTCGGCCAGGTTGCTGCCGATCGAGATGATCCGGCCACCCTCGCCCATATGCGCTGCTGCCGCCTTGGCGGCGACGAACGGGGCTCTGAGGTTGACCTCCATTGTCTCATCGAAGTCGGCAAGCGACAGGGCATGGATCGGCGCAGCGCGCCAGATGCCGGCACTGTTGACGAGGATGTCGAGCCGTCCGAAGGCTTCTACCGCCTCATCGACTGCCGCCTCGATCGCGGCAGCATCGCGATTGTCGGCCTTGATGGCGAAGGCCCGACCGCCGGCCGCCTCGATTGCCCCGACCACCGAACGCGCCCGTTCCTCGCCATTCACATAGGTGATCGCCACGCCCGCGCCGTCGGCCGCGAGCCTTCGTGCGATCGCCGCACCGATGCCGCGGCTGCCGCCGGTGACGAGGGCGGCCTTGCCGTGCAAGCTCCTGGATGACATTTGCTTCTCCATTTTGTAGTGATTGATACATAAATATCTGCCAGCCTTGCTGAACCGCGTCAACTGAATTATGTATCGATCAACACAGAAAGCGCACCATGCCGGAACGAGGCCGCCCCCGCACCTTCGATCGAACCGCCGCCTTGCGGCGGGCAATGGAGGTGTTTTGGGCCAAGGGTTATGAGGGCGCGTCGATAAGCGACCTGACCGCTGCAATGGGGATCAACTCACCCAGCCTCTACGCAGCCTTTGGCAGCAAGGAAGCGCTGTTCCTCGAGGCGACCGAGCTTTACACGCAGGTGGAAGGCACCGAGATCTGGTCTGCGCTGGAAAAGGCGCCGACCGCTCGCCAGGCGGTCGAGCGGTTCCTGCGGCAGACGGCCAGGGCCTATTCGCAGACCGGCCGTCCACAAGGCTGCCTTATCGCGCTCGGCGCATTGCACCAGGACTCGAGCCGCGGCGCCATCTGCGATGATCTGCGCCGTCGCCGTGCCGAAAACCGCGAAGCCTTGCTGAGACGCCTCGAGCGTGGCGTGGCCGAGGGGGAGTTGCCGGCCGATTTCGACTGCGGTACGGCCGCGACCTTCTATGCGACCGTACAGCACGGCATGTCGATCCAGGCGCGCGACGGCGCGTCGCGCTCGGCTCTTCTGGAGACGGTGGCCGGAGCAATGGCGGCTTGGATAGCGATGGCCAGCACCGGGGCGGCGTGACGGTCGAACCCGGCAGACAAGAACAGACATTCAGGTCACTGCAGAGACGGCTCCAGCCTGCCGGCAACGAAACCAACGGCACGCTCCACCACACCCTTGTCCGCGAGAATGCGGCGGTGGCCGAGCCCGTCGGCCCAGTACAGCCGCACATGGTCGCCGGCACGCGCGTAGAGCCTTGCATGATCGGCGGACACTTCGCGGTCGTCCGGCGCGTGGATCACCAGCGTCGGCAGCGGCGTGCTTGCCAGTTGGCGGTCACCGGTGAATTCGTGCAGCGGCCGGCCGGCGATGCGCTCGACCCGGTCGGCCATGGCGACCTGCGAGCGCGAGCCGACATTCAGCATGCGGCTGAAGTCGGCAAAGATCGCAGGAAGCGAGCTCGGCGCAGCGATTAGCACCAGCCGCCCGGCCGTCAACGGCGGGATATTTCTGATTGAACCGGCGACGGCATTGGCGGCGACGGCACCACCAAAGGAATGGCCGGCGATGGCGGCAAATGGGCCGAACCATTCGCCGGCAACCCGTGCTGCATCGACCGCACTGACAAGGGTCAGCCGGCGGCCCTGCGACTGGCCGTGGCCCGGCAAATCGAGCGAGACCACCTTGTAGCCGGCATCGCGATAGGCTTCGATCAATGTGCGCATGTATTCGGTACGCGAACGCCAGCCATGGATGACGAGCACGGTGCCTGCAGCCGCCCTGCCCGGCTCGGGCCGGAATTCATGCACCATGACGCAGCCGGTTCTGGTCTTTAGCCGGTGATGGCGCGCTTCGGTCATGAAATCGGCGGCGCGATCGATTGCGCGGCGCTCACCATGGCTCAAGCTCTTTTCGTGCGGCGTGCGGCAGAACAGCTCGAATGCAGCGCGCCCGGTGAGTCGCGGCGCCACATGCTCGGCCACGCCGAACGTGCCGCGGATGACCTTCAGTCCAAATGATGCCATAGTGGCGATCCATCCATTGGTTCAAGCATGAACATAATAGTTCAAACATGAACATTAAGCAAGACCTGCCCTGGGACAACCCGCGTTTTCGCAACTGGGTTGCGGTGGCGCGCGCCTGCCACGTGGTGGAACGCACCTTGGCGGTGAAGCTGGCGCCGCTCGACCTGAAGCCGGCGCAGCTCGACGTGCTGATGAACCTCTACCGCCATCCCGGCATGTCGCAGCACGACCTCGCTCGCCGCCTGCTGGTCGGCCGCTCCAACATCACCATGCTTTTGCCGCAGCTGGAGACCCGCGACCTGCTGCGCCGCGAGAGCGACGAGAAGGACAAGCGCGTGCTGCGGCTGACGTTGACTGAGGCAGGCGAGGCACTGCTTATGCAGGCGCTGAAGGTCCACATGACGCTGATCGAAAAGGCGATGAGCCAGTCGACGCCGGAACAATGCGACATGATCGGCGAACAGATGCGCAAGGTTGCCGAGGTGTTGAAGACCGCCTGACGGCCCAGTGCCTCACCACCAAATTCCCTCACCACCAAATTTCTTCACCACATGGATTTTTTCGCGCGCTCCGGCCATTCCCTGTCGTAGACCTCGCCGTCGATGTTCTTGCGGCTGGTGATCTCCAGGATCTGTCCGGGGGTCGGCAGCGATCTTGGGTCGACATGCCTTGCCGGATTCCACAGATCCGACCGGTGGATGGCGCGGGCGCACTGGAAATAGACCGCATCGACCTCGACGACCGTCACCGAGCGCGCCGGCTTGCCCTCGACTGCGAACGAGGCGCAGAGCGCGGGATCGGTGGTGATGTGGGCGCGTCCATTGACGCGCAGCGTCGTGCCGGAACCCGGCACCAGGAACAGAAGCGCGACGCGCGGATCGCGAAGGATGTTCCTTAGCGAATCGGCACGGTTGTTACCGCGCCGGTCCGGCATCATCAGCGTTTTCGGATCGTGGATGCGGACGAAGCCGGCGAGATCGCCGCGCGGCGAGCAGTCCAGCCCTTCAGGCCCGCAGGTTGCGAGCGCAGCAAACGGCGAAGCTTCGATGAAAGCAGCGTATTCAGGAATCAGCTGGTCGAGTTCCTTGACCACCGACGCCTCGCCGGGCAGGCCATAGAGCGCTTCGAGCTGTTCGACGCTGGTGATCATGGACATGTTTTCGTCTCCAACCTTTGCCGGCGCTACTCCAGACGCATGACATTTTCACGACACGATGCCCGTTTGTCCGTCATCAGGAAACGGGTGTCGAGGGACCGCGAACAAGCGCAAACCGCTTTCGTGCTGACAGAAACGGAGGCCAAAATGGAGAAACCGCTCGGCCGGCGACGCACCGCCATGGAACTTATTGAAAACATGTTCAATGTTGAAATGCGTTTCCTGCAATCAGGCTCGGAGAGCCTCGATATGCTTGCCAGCGCATTTCATGTCGAGATTGTCGTGCATGAGCCTCGCTCCCTGCCCTATGCCGGTGGCTGGAACGGCCTCGACGGCGTTGGCGCCCTTTTCCGCAAGATGCGGGAAATCTGGAGCGACGTGGCGGTGGAGGACCTCCAGGTCGCCCAAAACGATGACATGGTGTTCATGAGCTGCACGCTTTCGCTGACATCGCGAGCCAATGGTGCAACCATCAAGCAGCCGTTTGCCGAAGTCTTGCGCTTCAAGGATGACCGGCTGATCGAAGGCACGCCGTTTTATCACGACACCAGCGAAATACTGGCGATGCTGCGTTGACCGGAGCGTCCCGCGAAATCAGTCAGCGGTCGCGGCTCAGCCCCTTCTCTTCCAGCTCGGCGAGATAGGCGGCCCAGCGTGCATCCTTCTCATGACCCAGCGTATGCAGGTAATTCCAGGTGAAGATGCCGGTGTCGTGGAAATCGTCGAAGGTGATGCGCACGGCATAGTTGCCGACCGGCTCGATCTTAAGGATCGCTACATGGCGCTTGCCGGGAACGGTGACGCGCTGTTCGGGCGAATGGCCCTGCACCTCGGCCGACGGCGAGGCAACACGCAGCAGCTCGGCTGGCAATTCGAACAGCTGATGGCCCGGAAAGGTGACGGAAAGCAGCTTGCGGTCCTTCGAGACCCTGAGTTCCTTTGGCGCTGTCATGCTGGTCGATCCTGCGGAAGACAGCCTTCCCTACGCCGCTTCGCGTTGAGGGAAAAGGCCGTTTCAGAACTTCCGACATGATCTGTCGGCGTCGGGATGTTACCGAAGATCGCGAGCTTCTATCTTGAATGGCCAGTTGGCGCGTATCACATAGCCATATATAACGAAGCCGTTCACGGCCACGGGAAGCGCATAGCATGGATATGATCGATCCTTTCGGTCGCACGATCACCTACCTGCGCGTGTCGGTCACCGACCGCTGCGATTTCCGCTGCACCTATTGCATGGCCGAGGACATGACGTTCCTGCCCAAGAAGGACCTGCTGTCGCTGGAAGAGCTCGACCGGCTTTGCACGGTCTTCATCGAAAAGGGCGTGCGCAAGCTCCGCCTCACCGGCGGTGAGCCGCTGGTGCGCAAGAACATCATGCATCTGGTGCGCCAGCTTTCGCGGCATCTCGAGAGCGGTGCGCTGGAAGAGCTGACGCTGACCACCAACGGATCGCAGCTTTCACGCTTTGCCGCCGAGCTCGCCGACTGCGGCGTCAAACGCATCAACGTCTCGCTCGACACCCTCGTTGCCGACAAATTCCGCCAGATCACCCGCTGGGGCAATCTGGATAAGGTCATGGACGGCATCGACGCGGCGCAGGCGGCGGGGCTGAAGGTAAAACTCAATGCGGTGGCCTTGAAGGACTTCAATGATGCCGAATTGCCGGAAATGCTGCGCTGGGCGCATGGCCGCGGCATGGATCTGACGGTCATCGAAACAATGCCGATGGGCGAGATCGACGCCGACCGCACCGACCAGTATTTGCCGCTGTCGCTGCTGCGCGCAGCACTCGAGCGCCAGTTCACGCTGAGCGATATTCCCTATAAGACCGGTGGCCCGGCCCGCTATGTCCACGTCGCCGAGACCGGCGGGCGGCTCGGCTTCATCACACCGATGACGCATAATTTCTGCGAAAGCTGCAACCGGGTCCGGCTGACCTGTACCGGCACGCTTTACATGTGCCTCGGCCAGGAAGATGCAGCCGACCTGCGCGCGCCGCTGCGTGCGTCCGAAGGCAACGAGCTGGTCGCCGACGCCATCGACGAAGCAATCGGCCGCAAGCCGAAAGGCCATGACTTCATCATCGATCGCCGCACCAACCGTCCATCGGTGTCGCGGCATATGAGCGTCACCGGCGGCTGATTTTTCACCGATTTCGTGCAAGAATAATCGCCTTGGCATCGGCTTCGAGGCAAGGCATGCAGCGGCTTTTTGCAATCCCGACGTTTTTCGGAGTGATGGCGGGGACCATGGCAGTTGCCGCGCCATTCACCTATACGAACGAGCGCTTCGGTACCGTCTGCACTTTTCCGGATGAGATCTTCACTCTTCGCCAGCCTGAGCCGGACAATGGCGATGGACAACAATGGCTCACTGCCGATGGCGCCAGCCTGATCTGTTCAGGCATCCTCAACATCGATGATGAAACTCCGACAGCCTTCGTCTCCGCCGAGAGGGCCAGCAAGGAACTTGGCTACAAGATTACCTACAGTAAAACCGGCAAGGACTGGGCGGTGCTGTCGGGCATCAGAACATCTTCTACGAACGCCGCCTGTTCGGAAAAGACGGTGTCATCCGTACGGTCTGGATCGACTATCCGCCAACCTTGAAATCGAAATACGACCCGCTCGTCGGTGCCATCGCCGGCAGCCTCAGGGGACCGTGAGCATCCGGCGACGTCAGAACGTATTCGCAGCCCGTTGTTTTTGCTAACGAGTCACGGCTGGCGCGTGTAGTCATACCGCACGGCAAGCCATTTCTTGCCGCTGCCATTGGCCTGGAGGAAATGCTGCTCGGCCACTTCGTGATTGTCGCCGTCCCTGGAAATGACGAAATCGGAGGCAGTGAATCGCCCTTCGACCTCAGGCCCGAAGCCGACGAAACCAAGCGGCTCGAAAAGCAGCGAAATCTTGCCGTCCTCCTCGCCACCAAAACTCCAGGCGGGCATGATCCCTGCCGGGAAACGGGTATCCATCGAGACATACTTCCAGCGGCCCTCCACCCGGTCATAGCTCAAATAGGCTATCCGCTGGAAGTCTGGGATTTTCGACCCGGGCGCCGGTCGCATCACCTCCTGCATGAAGGGGCCGATCATCGTACGCTCGGCCACCAGCCCGGTCATCACAATCGGCTGGGCGCCGGGCGTTGGCCAGATCGTGTTGACGACGGACCATTTCCCGACGCGGCGAGCGAGTTCATCCGCTTCGTGACCCGGCGTGGACATCCGTTCGACTGCCGACGCCGAAGCGCCGTTCTCGGCGAAGGCAGGCGCCATCGCCATGAGGATAACCGCCAGTGCAGAAGAGAACCGGGAAGCCGACGAAACGTGCCGCCTGCTGCCTGTGCCAAGCATGTCCGCATTGCCTCGTGCATTCATCATGGACCACCTCCCCAGACAAGATCAGAAGCCTACAATGACCAATTTGGTGAATCTTGCCGAGCAAATTTGATCTCGTCGAAAAATTTTCCTCGAGCCGCAGTGTGATCGATTTGCCCTCCGAACCCATCCTTTGGAACGGCACATTTCGGGATCACACCCAGAAAAGGTCTTGTCCGCAAACGGTTACCGGATTTACCGCAAGCCCGTTCGGGCCTAGCCTCTGCTCTGGAGCGGTTCTTCGCCCAGTGGGGGAATACGATATGCACAAACTCATTCTTTCTGTTGCATTGCTCAGCTTCGCGGCCCTGCCCGCGGCGGCCCAGTCGATCGGCGGCACCTATGCCGTGGCCGGCACCAACTTCGATGGATCGTCCTATGGTGGCGACGCGACGATTACGCTGACCAGCGAGACTACCTGCACGATCCATTGGGAGACAGGCGGCTCGTCCTCGGACGGCATCTGCATGCGCAACGACGATGCCTTCTCCGCCGGCTATGTCATGGGCAAGGCGGTTGGCCTTGTCGTCTACAAGGTGCAGGAAGACGGCTCGCTGCATGGCCTGTGGACGATTGCCGGCAAGGAAGGCAACGGCACCGAGGTGCTGACGCGCAAATAAGCCTGCCGCTCTTGCGAGGTAGATGTCACGGGCCACAGAAAGGCTGTGGCCCAGCCCTTTGACGTTGCTGTTTTGCGGGTGCCTGCTAGACGCTTGCTGCAGGACTCACCCGGTAATCGCCTTGCCTCTTTCGCCAAATCTGCGCGGCGCGTTGTTCATGATGGTGGCCATGATTGGTTTCACCCTCAACGATGCAATCACCAAATTCTCGTCGGAATCGATGAACATGGCACAGGTCATGCTGATCCGCGGCGCCTTCGCTTCGCTTTTCGTTGCCCTGCTTGCGTGGCAACGCGGCGCGCTTGCCCGGCCTGGCTCGATGCTGCAGCCGACAGTTGCGCTGCGCGTCGCCAGCGAGGCCGGCGCCACGGTGTCGTTCCTGGTTGCTCTGGCACATCTTCCGATCGCCAATGTGTCCGCCGTGCTGCAGGCGCTGCCGCTGGCTGTGACGATGGGCGCCGCGCTTGTGTTCAACGACGGCGTCGGCTGGCGGCGCTGGCTGGCCATTGCCGTCGGTTTTGCCGGCGTGCTGATCATTGTGCGGCCGGGCTTCGAAGGGTTCAGCATGTTTTCTCTGCTGGCACTGGCTAGCGTGGCATGCTGCGCGGTGCGCGACCTCGCCACCAAGCGGATTCCGCAGGCAATTCCGACATTGCTGGTGTCGACCGCCACCGCTCTTGCCATGACCGTTCTGGGCGCAGCATTGCTTTCGCCGATGGGCGGTTGGACGCCGATGACGGGAAAAAGCACGGCATTCCTGGCGCTGGCGGCGGTGCTCGTGCTCATTGGCTACCAGTTCATCATCATGGCGATGCGGGTGGGCGATATCTCCTTCATCGCGCCGTTCCGCTACACCGCCCTGCTCTGGTCGATCCTGCTTGGCTTCACGATCTTCGGCGATGTCCCCGATCTGCCGATGATCGTCGGTGCCACGATCATCATCGCCTCAGGCCTCTATGCGCTCTACCGCGAACGGATCGTCGGCCGGCGAAAGACAGCTGCCGAAAGCGCTGGACCGGACATGGCGCCGGACGGCATATAGGCGCGACCGTTGACGACCGTCTGATTTGAAAACTTGATTTGGTCATAGGGTCTAGCAGCAAACGATGGGCCGAGATATCGCAGGGATCATTCTGGCCGGCGGCCGGTCGAGCCGGATGGGCGGCGGCGACAAGACGCTGCTTGCGCTTGGCGATGCGACCCTGCTCGACCGTGTCGTTTCGCGCCTTGGCCCGCAGGTCGGCCCGCTGGCGCTCAACGCCAATGGCGATCCGGCACGGTTTGCCGCGACGGGGCTTCCCGTGCTTGCCGACACCGTCAAGGGTTATGCCGGGCCGCTTGCCGGGATCCTGACCGGCCTCGAATGGGCTTCCGACACCACTTGCCAGGCGCTGGTCACGGCTGCAGGCGATACGCCTTTCCTGCCCAAGGATATGGTCGAGCGGCTGCTCGCGGCAGCCTATGCACGCCCGGGCTCGATCGCCGTTGCCTGTTCCGGCGGCAAACGGCATCCGACGTTTGCGCTCTGGCCGCTGGGGCTCGACCAGGCCTTGCGCCAATTTCTCGTCGAGGAAGACAACCGGCGCGTTTCGGCGTTCATCGACCGGCACGGTTTTGTCGAAGTGGATTTTCCCATCCTGAAATCCAGAGGGGCCGAGATCGATCCCTTCTTCAACATCAACACTCCCGACGACCTTGCCCGGGCCGCGCATCTGTTGCAGAGCATCGAGCCATGAACAGACGTATCTTCGGCATCACTGGCTGGAAGAACTCCGGCAAGACGACATTGACCGAAAAGCTGGTAGCCGAACTCGTCCGGCGCAGCTGGAAAGTGTCGACTGTAAAACACGCCCATCATGATTTCGACATCGACAAACCTGGAGCGGATAGCTTTCGCCATCGCCAGGCGGGAGCGATGGAGGTGGCGATCGTGTCGGGCAGGCGCTGGGCGCTGATGCACGAATTGCGTGGCGAGGACGAGCCGACGCTGGAGGCGATCCTGTCACGGCTGGCACCCTCCGACATCGTGCTGGTCGAGGGCTACAAGCGCGAGGCGCACAAGAAAATCGAGACGCGACGGCTCGAGGCCAAGGACCGGACACCGCTCTCGGCAGGCGATCCACACATTATCGCCGTCGCCTCCGACTTTCCCATTGTCGGCGAAGACTTGCCGGTCTTCGATCTCGACGACACGAATTCGATAGCCGACTTCATCGAACGCGCCACCGGCCTGACGCGCTGAGATTGCGGCCGCGGGGAGCTTCCCGCCACTTTCTCTCCATTTAGGCGTTTGACCCAGCGTCACCGTTTTCTGAACATGACCTTCCCTCAAGCGGCGGTTTTGCAGTTGCTTTTTCTTGGGAAAGAATGGGAGTATCGCGCCAGCGGGCGGTCAAAAGCACCGCCCACAGAGCCGTTCGGGAACGACGGCCGGGACCAACAGAGAGGACCATTATGCGTATTGCACTGCGTATCGCGCTCGCCGCATCGGCTGCGCTGCTGACGCTTGGCGTTGCCCAGGCCCAGGAAAAAACCTTGAGGATCGGCACCGAAGGAGCGTATCCGCCATTCAACAACCTCACCGCCGACGGCCAGCTCGTGGGCTTCGATATCGATATCGCCAAGGCACTGTGCGACGAGATGAAGGTGAAGTGCACTTTTGTCGCGCAGGACTGGGACGGCATCATTCCAGCCCTTCAGGCAGGCAAGTTCGACGCCATTGTCGCGTCTATGTCGATCACCCCGGAACGCGCCGAGAAGGTCGACTTCACCCACAAATATTACAATACGCCGCCGGCAATCGCCGCGCCTAAGGACACTGATATCAAGGGTGTCACCAAGGAAGATTTGGCCGGCAAGACGATCGGCGTGCAGGCATCCACCACGCATTTCAACTATTCGACCAAGACTTACACCGACAGCACCGTCAAGCCGTATCCGACCGCGCAGGAATACCAGCTCGATCTGGCCAATGGCCGGCTCGATGCCGCCAATGACGACATCGTCGTGCTGCAGCAATGGCTGGATTCGCCGGACGGCGCCTGCTGCAAGCTGGTCGGCACAATCAAGCCCGTCATCGAAATCCACGGTCCGGGCGCCGGCATTGCCGTGCGCAAAGGCGAGACCGACCTGGTCAACCAGTTCAATGCGGCGATCGACGCGATCCGCGCAAACGGAAAGTACAAGGAAATCAACGACAAATACTTCAAATATGACGTTTACGGCGGCGAGTCCTGATCGACCGACATAGGACAACGTGAACGGCGGGAGATTCCCGCCGTTCTTATAAGGATGCCGCGCACGAGGGGTGATGCGGTACGGGTCTCAACGAGCCTTAAGGAGAACAGGCAGGCGGATGCAGAGCGCACTGACGCTTCTCAGTTGGGGACCCGAAGGCTGGCTCGACGACATCGCCGCGGGTGTGTTTGTCACAGTATGTCTTGCGCTGGCCACGCTGCCCTTCGGGCTGACGCTCGGCTTTTTCGTGGCGCTGGCCAAACAGTCGGAAGAGCCGTCTCTGAGACTGGCCGGGAACATCTACACCACGATCTTTCGCGGAATACCCGAGCTGCTCACGCTGTTTCTGATCTTCTTCGGCATCCCATTAATCCTGCAATACATTGTCCGGCTGGTGAGCCCCGGGACATCGGCCGACGTCAACAGCTTCGTCGCCGGGATGATCGCGCTGTGCTTCATCTTCTCCTCTTATTCCAGCGAGGTGTTTTTATCCGCCTTCCGCGCGATTCCAAAAGGGCAATATGAGGGAGGCTATTCGATTGGCCTGTCCAGCGGCCAGACGATGCGGCTGATCGTACTGCCGCAGTTAATCCGCATCGCATTGCCCGGACTTGCCAATCTTTGGCTGATCCTGCTCAAGGACACCGCGCTCGTCTCGGCCGTCGGCCTCAACGAGATCCTCCGGCAGAGCGGGGTTGCCGCTCGCGTCACCAAGCACGCCTTCCTGTTTTACGGTTTTGCCGGCCTGATCTATCTCCTGCTAGCGATCGTCTCCTCCTTCGGCATCAATGCGATCGAACGAGCGGTTGGCGGCAGCGAGGTCAAGAGATGAGCCTGGCCACCGACACGCTGAAGGTTGACCGGCCGCCGCCGCCCGCACGCGGCTGGTCGCGCCAACGCATCCTCGGCCATGTCCTGGTCGGCCTGTGGATCGCTCTCGGCATTGGCGTGGTCGTCTACCTAGTCACTGCGTGGAACCCGGAGTTCTTCCAGAAATATGCACCCGGCTACATATCCGGCCTTGGCATCACCCTGCTGCTGGTTGCCATCTCGATTGTGCTTGGTGCGATCCTGTCGGTGCCGATCGCCTATGCACGTATGTCGAACAATCCGATCCTTTCGGGGTTCGCCTATGCCTATGTCTATTTCTTTCGCGGCACGCCGCTGTTGGCGCAGACCTTCCTGGTCTACTACGGGGTCGGCTCCTTCCGACCGGAGCTCGAGATGGTCGGCCTGTGGGGCTTCTTCCGCGAAGCGTTCAACTGCGCGATCTTCGCCTTTTCGCTGAATACGGCCGCCTACCAGGCCGAGATTTTGCGTGGCGCGATCGAGAGCGTGCCAAGGGGCCAATGGGAAGGTGCCGCCTCGCTCGGCCTGCACAAACTGCAGACGATGTGGAAAATCATCCTGCCGCAGGCGCTGATTGTGGCGCTGCGCCCTTATGGCAACGAGATCATCCTGATGATCAAGGGCTCGGCAATCGTCGCCATCATCACGGTCTACGATTTGATGGGCATCACCCGGCTCACTTATGCGCGCACCTTCGACTTTCAGTCGTATATCTGGGCGGCGATCATCTATCTGGTCATCGTCGAAACATTGCGCCACGGCGTCGAGTGGATCGAACGGCGTATCACCATCCATCTGCACCGCTGACTCCCATCCCCTTGCCTGATCCGATAAGAAGGCCGCAAAGCAGGTTTCTAAGGGATTCGAAAACATGGCTTCGGTGGCATTTCTCGGTCTTGGCGTCATGGGTTATCCGATGGCCGGGCATCTCAAGAACAAGGGCGGTCACGACGTCACTGTCTACAACCGCACCAGGGCCAAGGCCGAGCAGTGGGTTGCCCAGCATGGCGGCAGCTTCGCCGTGACGCCGGCAGAGGCGGCCGAGGGCAAGGACTTCGTTTTTTCCTGCGTCGGCAATGACGACGATCTGCGCTCGGTGACGACCGGCGCCGGAGGCGCCTTCAATTCAGTGAAGAAGGGCGCCATCTTCGTCGACAACACCACGGCATCGGCCGAGGTCGCGCGCGAACTGGCGCAGCAGGCGCAAGCGCTCGGGTTTTCGTCCCTCGACGCTCCGGTCTCCGGCGGTCAGGCAGGCGCTGAGAACGGCGTGCTGACCGTGATGGTCGGCGGCGAGCCAGACGCCTTCGACAGGGCCAAGCCGGTCATAGATGCTTATGCCCGCATGGTCGGGTTGATGGGACCGGCAGGGGCTGGCCAGCTCACCAAGATGATCAACCAGATCTGCATTGCCGGCCTCGTTCAGGGACTGGCCGAAGGTATCCATTTCGGCAAGCAGGCCGGGCTCGACATCGAAAAGGTGATCGAGGTGATTTCCAAGGGCGCGGCCGGTTCCTGGCAGATGGAGAACCGCCACAAGACGATGAATGCCGGCAAATATGATTTCGGCTTCGCCGTCGACTGGATGCGCAAGGATCTTGGCATCTGCCTCGCCGAGGCCGACCGCAACGGCGCCAAACTGCCGGTGACGGCACTTGTCGACCAGTTTTACAAGGACGTGCAGGCGATGGGCGGCAAGCGCTGGGACACGTCCTCGCTGCTGGCGCGGCTGGAGAAATAGGATTTCACCGTGGCCGAGCTTTCGCCTCAATCCAGCGCCGACGAAATCGTCGCTCATCTGCGCTCGATCGCCTCGGAGGAAAATCGCCTTGGCATGCTGCGCTACGGCATCAAGATCGAACGTGCGCTCGGTATCTCGCATGGCGTGCAGCGGCAGATTGCCAAGAAGATCAAGCGCAACCATGACCGTGCCTTCGAGCTTTGGCAGACAGGCATCATGGAGGCGCAGTTCATCGCCTCCGTGACCGCCGATCCAGAGCGGTTCTCCGCCGCGGATGCAAGACGATGGGCGGCGACTTTCGACTCGTGGGATATCGTCGACGGGGTCTCCGATCTCTTTGTCGATACGGATTGCTGGAGGGAACTGATCGCCGAATTCGCGGTCGACGAACGGGAATTCGTTCGGCGCACGGCGTTTGCGATGATGGCTTGGTCGGTGGTCCACCGGAAGAAGGAACCCGAGGCGACCTTCCTCGAATTCCTGTCGATCATCGAAGCGCATGCGACCGACGGCCGCAATTTTGTGAAGAAGGCGGTGAACTGGGCGCTTCGTTCGATCGGCAAACGATCGATGAATTTGCACGGCCCTGCCCTTGCCCTGGCGCAAAAACTAGCGGCCTCGACAGACAGGACTGCGCGCTGGATCGGCAAGGACGCCGTGAAGGAACTTTCCGATGCCAAGACGCTCGAACGGCTCGCCGCCAGAAAAGCTTGACCTGAGCAAAGTGCGCTTCACGGAGGTGACGCAATCGACGCGCGCTGATTTCGAAAACCTGTTCGAGCAACCCGGCGGGCCGAAATATTGCTGGTGCATGGCCTGGCGCAACCTCGACCGCCGCGAGCATGTCGAGAACGACGAGAAGAAACGCGCGATGATGGCGCTGATCGAGGCTGGCACGCCGGTCGGCATTGTCGCCCAGATCGATGGCCGGACCGTCGGCTGGTGCTCGGTCGCGCCGCGCGAGACCTACCGCAGGCTGTCGCGGCAGCAGGACGATAGCGAGATGGGCATCTGGTCGATCGTCTGCTTCTATGTACCGAGAGCGCTGCGCGGTGGCGGGCTGGCAAGCGCATTGCTCGACGCGGCCATCGATCACGCCGTTGCCAAAGGCGCCAGGATGATCGAAGCCTATCCGGTCGACGATGCTTCGCCGAGCTACAGCTTCATGGGGTTTCGCGGCATGTTCGTCGCCCGTGGCTTTCGCGAGATTGGCATAGCCGGCTCGCGCCGGCATGTGATGCGGCTTGAGCGTTGACCAGTGGACAGCGGCAGCTTTACTTGATGGCCGCAGATCAAGGCTCAACAGCGGAGCAGCGATGAGCAACCGTTTTAAATCAGGCGCGGTCTTGGCGACTGCCTTGTTGGCGTCCGCCATCGCGGCAAGCGCTTCCGCTGGGACCATGCACATTTTCTGGAAGGATCTGCGCCCAGCGACCCAGGCAGCCGCCGAAAGCGTCGGACTGCCAATGATCGCGGCCAAAATGCCGGATCATGGCGAAACGCTCTCTCACGATTTGCAGGACCAGACCGTGCAGCTCGCGGGCTACGCACTGCCGGTCGATCGCGACGGTGATCTCGTCTATCAATTCCTGCTGGTGCCCTGGACAGGGGCCTGCAGCCATATGCCGACGCCGCCGCCCAACCAGATCGTCCTCGTTACGCCTGCGCAACCCTACCGGATGTCCGAGGCCTACCAGCCGGTTTCGATAACTGGCGCACTAGAGCCAGGCATGGAGAAGAGCCAGCTTTTCATCCTTGACGGCGTCAGTGTCATCCAGTCGGGCTACACTGTGCGCAAGGCCGAGGTGGTCAACGTCGACACCGTGCCGGACACGATCACGCTGCCGGTCAACTCGCCATGGACTTTCCTCAACAAAAAGAAGAACTAAGCAGAAGAATCTCAAGCGGCGTTGGCGCCGGACTCCTTGTCGAGCACCATGTAATCCAGCGGCATCTCGGTGGTGTATTTGATCTGCTCCATGGCGAAGGAAGACGACACGTCGCGGATCTCGATCTTGGCGATCAGCCGCTTGTAGAAGGCGTCGTAGGCGGCGATGTCGGGCACCACGACGCGCAAGAGATAGTCGACATCGCCGCTCATGCGGTAGAATTCGACCACTTCGGGAAATTCCTGGATGACCTCCGAAAAGCGCCGCAGCCATTCATGGCTGTGCGAATTGGTGCGGATCGACACAAACACCGTGACCCGCACATTGACCTTTTCATGGTCGAGGATGGCGACGCGCCGCTTGATGACGCCCTCTTCCTCGAGCTTCTGGATGCGCCGCCAGCACGGCGTCGTCGACAGGCCGACCTTCTTGGCGACGTCGGCGACCGCAAGCGTCGCATCCTCCTGCAGGAGGCGGAGGATTTTTCTATCGAGGCGGTCCATTGGGTGCTCCCCCTGATGCAAGTCGTCCAAAGTGCGCAGCGGCTTTGGCACAACGATATGCATAAAAACAAGAATTTAAAAGCGCGTCCCCTCATGCGCTACGCGCTTCGAGGAATAGATTACCATATTCCCTCTTGTCATGGCCTTTTACAAGAAAGAAATTCTGTCGGATAGCGCGAAAGCGAGTGATTTCTTGCTGAATGCCTAGCCGATGCGATAGCGGATTTCCGATCTTAGAAATGGCAGCAAATCCATTTCAAACCATGGATTGCGCTTCAGCCAGCCGGTGTTGCGCCAGGACGGGTGCGGCAGCGGCAGGACTTTCGGGTCAGTCGGTGCCGCCCAGATGGCGCGCCAGTCCAAGACTGTTTCTGTCAGCGAGGGACGGCGCGCCGCGCCCATATGCCAGCTTTGCGCGTAGATGCCGATCGTCAGCACCAGATCGACTTGCGGCATCAGCGCCATCAGCGATACGCGCCAGGCCGGCGCACATTCGCGGCGCGGCGGCAGGTCGGCGCCCTTGGCGTCCTGACCCGGAAAGCAAAAGCCCATCGGCACAATGGCAAACTTGTCCGTGTCATAGAATTCCTCGCTGCCGACGCCGAGCCAGCTTCGCAGCCGGTCGCCGGAGGCGTCGGTGAACGGCATGCCTGACACGTGGACCTTGGTACCCGGCGCCTGGCTGGCGATCAGGATGCGGGCGCTCGAAGATGGCCTGAGCACCGGACGCGGCTGGTGCGGCAATGGCCTGCCGGCCGGCTTATCGACGCAGATGCGGCAGGCGCGTACCCTCGCTGCCAAGGCTTCCAACTCTTCGCTCATTCGGAACTCATTGTCAGGCGGCGGCACTCGGCCGGCTTGAGATTGCCCGATACCAGCGCAGCACGTTGGTGCACTCTTCGGGTACCTTGATGCGAGCCGGCTTCATGAAGTCGATGGCGACCAGCCCGGTGATGTCGGCGATCGAATAGGTATCGCCGGCGACGAATTCCCTGCCGGCGAGCTCAGTGTCCAGAAATCTCAGGAATTCGATCGCCTTCGGCTTGTTGGCCTCGCCCCATTCGGGGATTTGCGGGATCTCCCATTCCCTCATTGCGGGATGGATATGCCGGAACGCCGCGGAGACGCAGCCGAACAGATTGAACTCCACGCGCCTTTGCCACATCTCGACGATTGCCTTGCCCAGCGCACCACGCCCGAACAAAGCCGGCTCGGGGTGCAGTTCCTCGAAGTAACGGCAGATTGCGACGGACTCGGTGATGATGGTGCCATCGTCGAGTTCGAGCACCGGCAGACGCTTCAGCGGATTGCGCGAGCTGACCGGCTGCTCTTTGTGCTCCAGCGCACCCATGTCGACCGGCACCAGCGGAACTTCAACTCCCTTTTCAGCCAGGAAAATCCGAACCCGACGTGGATTGGGCGCGCGCCCGCCGTCGAACAGCTTCATCTCTATCCTCCTCGTCCGTACGACGAATTATAGGCGCAGCTCACCAGAAGCGAAAAATCTCCCGCAGGGCGTCGCCGATCGACGCCAAGGTGCCGTGTTTTCTTTCGACCAGCTCGTGCCCGTGGCTCTCGCGCCAGTTCTTCGGCTCGTCGAAAGTTCCGGCCCAGATGCCGACCTTGCCTGCGCGCGCAGCGGCTTCCTCGGTCTCGAAGTCGCCAAAGGCGACCGCCCAGCCGGCCTCGACCTGAGCGCGGTTGAGATCCTTGCCGCCGACCTTGCAATCGCCGAGCAGCCTGCCGTAGCGGTCGCGCTGCCAGCCGCTGCAGGAAACCGCTTTGCCGGCAATCAACCGCACCAGGGACTGCCGCGCGAGCTTGCCGCAGGGATAGTCGGCACCGTCCTTGCGACAGATCTGCGAATATTCCGGCGCATCGATGCCACGCATGCGGACACGCTCGCTGCCGAGGGTGATGCTATCGCCGTCATTGACAATCGCCGCGCCCTCCGTCTTGCGCGTCTCCACCCGGTCGAGGCGCGCCGCCAGGAGCATCAGCAGCCCAAGCACGATGAGCGTCAGCCCATAGTCCATCAGCCTGCGCCACGGGCTTCGCGGACGCGGCGCATAGTATCGCTGGCGCGGCCATCGCGACCACGAACGGCTCATATGGCAAACCGTTGGTTAATCATTCGAACGTAGCTTAACGATTTGAAATTGCTGCCCGCGTAAATTGAAGACTTCATGCCCCTGCAACGCTCGACCACGGCGGACAAGTTTATTGTGGACCGCAGGAAACGCCATCGCAACAGCGATGTCGCGCGCGCGGTGCGCAAGACGCGCGACCGTCTTTCGCAGCAAGCCGGAAATCCCGACTTCGACCGCGAGCTGTTGAAGCTCCACGCGCTGTCGATGACCGGCGGCGTGGTCGTCATCCCGCTGCTCGTTCTGGCAACTGCCGCCGCAGGCTTGTTCGCGGGCATCGGCAAGGAGATCGGCGTCTGGGCGCTGTTCACATTCATCTGCTACACCATCGTGGCGTTCATGGCGAGACGCGTCACGCAAGCGTCCGAGCTCAACCCGCTGGAAACGCATAGGGATTTCCTGATCGGCCATTTTCTTTGCGGGCTTGGCTGGGCCTGGTTCGCATGGCTCGGCTGCGAAACTTGCCAAATCGATCAGTTCCAGGTCGCCAAGGCGGTGGTGCTGCTGCTCGCCATGTCGGCAACCGCGATCCTGGCATCGTCCCTGCGCGGTGCGCTGTTGGCGACCTTCGCCCTCCCGGTCGCCATCTATGCCTATGCCAGTGCAAAATTATGGCTGCCCGTCGAGGTGATCATGGCAGGTTTGCTGATCGCCTCGCTACCTTTCTTCGCCTATGTGGCGCGCCAGCTCAACCGTTCCTCGCTGATGCTGCTGTCGTTCCGCTCCGAAAAGGATGCGCTGATCGCCGAACTGGAGACGGCGAAATCGATGTCGGACGAGGCACGGCGGCGGGCGGAAGACGCAAATCTGGCGAAATCACGTTTCCTGGCCTCGATGAGCCACGAACTGCGCACACCGCTCAACGCCATTCTCGGCTTTTCCGAAGTGATGGCCAACGAGGTGCTCGGCCCGATGAGCAACCCGACCTATCGCGACTATGCCCGTGACGTGCATGACTCCGGACAGCATCTGCTCGACCTGATCAACGAAATCCTCGACTTGTCGCGCATCGAAGCGGGTCGCTACCAGCTCAATGAGGAGCCGATGATGCTGCTCTCCGTCGTCGAGGATTGCTGCCACATGATGGAGCTGAAGGCGCGCAACAAGGACATCCGCATCGTCCAGGATTTCGAAAACGCCTTGCCGCGCCTGTTCGCCGACGAACGCGCGGTGCGGCAGATTGCGCTCAACCTCTTGTCCAATGCCATCAAGTTCACCGCCACCGGCGGCGAAATCCGCGTGCGCGTCGGCTGGACGGCGGGCGGCGGGCAATATCTCTCCGTCAAGGACAATGGGCCGGGCATACCGGAAGACGAGATCCCGATCGTACTCTCGGCCTTCGGCCAGGGCTCGATCGCCATCAAGAGCGCCGAACAGGGCACCGGGCTTGGCCTGCCGATCGTGCAGGGCCTGCTGGCCATGCATGGCGGCGAATTCCAGCTCCATTCCAGGCTACGCGAAGGCACCGAGGCGATCGCCATCTTCCCGCTGAGCCGGGTGATGGAGGAACTGCCAGCGCTGCCGACCAAGGCGGTTGCTTCGCGCCGGCGCTGAATGCTTAACCGCGGACCGCGGCTGCCATGCCGGAGCTGGTCAGCGCGGCCGCCTTGACCAGTCCAGCGGCAAGAGCCGCCCCTACCCCCTCGCCCTGGCTGACGCCCAGATCGAGCAGCGCGCGAAGGCCGAGGCGCTCGGCGGCCTTGGCATGGCCCGGCTCCGGCGATAGGCTTGCGAGGAGACAATGATCGAGCGCGGCGGGGTTGGCGGCATATAGGGCGGCAGCGGCCGCGGTCACCGCAAACCCATCGAGCAGCACCGGGATCTTCTGCATCCGCGCCGCCAGAATGGCGCCGCAGATCGCTGCGAATTCCCGTCCACCGACCCGGCGAAGCGCTTCCAGCGGATCCTTGAGGCTCGCGCCGTGAAACGCCATCGCGGCATCGACCACCTCCGCCTTGCGCCTCTGCATCGCTGCGTTGGCCCCCGATCCAGGGCCGACCCAGTCGGCGCCGGTGCCGCCGAACAGCGCCGCGCAAAGAGCCGCGGCGACAGTCGAATTGCCGACGCCGAGGTCGCCAAGGCAAAGCAGGTCGGTGCCGCCGGCAATCGCTTCCATGCCGAAGGCCATGGTGGCGGCGCAACCGCGCTCGTCCAGTGCCGCGTCCTCGGTGATGTCGGCTGTTGGAATGTGCAGAGCCAGATCGAACACCTTCAAGCCGAGATCGTTGGCGATGCAGATCTGGTTGATCGCTGCACCGCCGGCGGCGCAGAGCTCGACCGCATTTGCCGTGGCGGCGGCGGGGCGCGGCGAAATGCCGTGGCGGGTGACGCCATGATTGCCGGCAAAGAGCGCCACCAATGGCCGCGTCACCGCCGGTGGCGCGCGGCCGCTCCAGCCGGCGAGCCAGGCGGCGACGTCCTCGATGCGGCCGAGCGAGCCTTTGGGCTTGTCTGCCTTGGCAAACAACTGGCGCACGCGGGCGTTGGCCGCCATATCTGCCGGCGGCAGGCTCACCAGAAGGTCGCGAAAATCGTCGAAAGGCAGCGCGCTGGTCATGTCGATGGCGATCGTCCCTGTGAATTGGTGAGCGGCATAGCCGCCTTGGCCAGCCGGCACAACCTCGGCGTAACTTGGCGGTATTGACGCGAAAGCACTTGTTGGCGGCGCACCCCGGAGGGCTTGCATTGACTTTGTCGTTGCACCATGTGGAGGCTAGCCAAGGAAATCCTCATGACGGCCATTGAATCCCCGTGCATCCTGGTCTGCTCGATCGACATGAAAACCGGTTTCTGTTTCGGTTGCGGGCGCACGCGCGAGGAAATCGCCGCCTGGATCGACATGACCCCGCAAACCCGCCGCAGCGTCATGGCCGAGCTGCCGGCAAGGCTGGAAACGGTCGAGCGACGCCCCCGCCGGGAAACCCGTCGCAGCCGCATGGCACGCGAACGCGACGCCCTCTCGTGAACCGGCCGCAGAGATGAACCGACTGTTGTGGATTCTGATCGTCGCGATCGGGGCGGGTGTGCTCCTGCTCATGCTCAACGATTCCGCCGGCAGCACGTTCGGCATTGAGAATTACGATTTCAGCCAGCTGATCTGGCTTGGCGCTTTAGCGGCGCTCGTCGGCGCCGGCCTGCTCAGATCGGGCAGGCCGTTAGGCACCATGGCCCGCAGCCTCGGCGCCTGGGGTGCCATCGTGCTGGCGCTGATCGCCGGCTATCAGTACCGCTATGAGTTGCAGGATTTCGCCAGCCGCGTCACCGCCGGCTTTGTTCCCGGCAGTCCGCTGGCACTGGGCGTGGACGAAGGCCATGCCACCGTCACCCTGGACAAGGCCGGCAACGGCCATTTCGAAGCGCGTGTCACGATCAACGGGACGCCGATCCTGACGGTTGTCGATACCGGCGCGACCAGCACCGTGCTGACCGCCGAGGACGCACTGGCGGTCGGGTTCAATTCGGCGGCTCTCCGCTTCACCATACCGATCTCTACCGCCAACGGCATGACACGCGCCGCCGCCGTAAAAACCGATGAGCTGTCGATCGGCGGCATCGTGCGCAAGGACATGCCCATCATGATCGCCGCACCCGGCACGCTCGGCCAGAGCCTGCTCGGCATGAATTTCATCGGCTCGCTATCGGGCTTCGACGTCCGTGGCGATCGCATGATTTTGCGGGATTAACTTCTTTCCTCAGGCCGCCTCTGCGGTCCTGCCGAAATCGACTTCTGCGAAGGCCGCCTTGAGCACCTGCGGTCCGGCACCCGGCTTTGTCGCCTCGGTGGAAAGGATCTGCCGATAGCGGCGTGCACCGGGCAGGCCGTGAAACAGCCCGACCATGTGCCGGGTGACATGCCCGAGGCGTCCACCCTGCTCGATATGGCGTGCCGCGTAATCCGCCATGGCATCGATCAGCGCGGCAAAATCGAACGGCTCAGCCGTGCCGCCGTAAAACGCGGCATCGATGCCGGTCAGTATCCCGGGCGTGTGATAGGCGGCGCGGCCGAGCATAGCGCCATCGACATGGTCGAGATGCCTCAGCGCCTCTGCAAGAGATTGAATGCCGCCATTGATGCCGATGAATTTGTTTTGTTTTCTGGCTTTCAGCCGATATACGCGGCCATAGTCGAGCGGTGGGACGTCGCGATTTTCTTTTGGGCTCAGACCTTCCAGCCAGGCCTTGCGGGCGTGCACCCACAGCGCGTCGGCGCCGGCCGCGAAAACACCGTCGGCCAAGGCATCGAGTGCCGGTTCCGGATCCTGCTCGTCGACGCCGATGCGGCACTTGACGGTAACCGGTATTTTCACCGCCGCCTTCATCGCAGCGACGCAATCCGCGACGAGCACCGGCGTCTTCATCAGGCAGGCGCCGAACGTGCCCGACTGGACGCGGTCGGACGGACAGCCGACATTGAGGTTGATTTCATCATAGCCGAAGGCTTCGCCGATGCGCGCCGCCTCGGCCAGCTTTCCCGGATCGGCGCCGCCGAGCTGCAGCGCCACCGGATGTTCGCTGTCGTCGAAGCCGAGCAGCCGCTCGCGTGCGCCGTGGATGACCGCATCTGCCACCACCATCTCAGTGTAGAGCAGCGCCTCGCGCGTCAATTGGTGATGGAAGAACCGGCAGTGCCGGTCCGTCCAGTCCATCATAGGTGCAACGGCAACTTTGTGTCCTAACATCCTAATTTTATTATCTTTTTTATGCGTCAGTCCGTCCAATACCCTGTTGGAACGACTGAGCAATTTGGAAAGAAGCGCGTAGCCAAACGTAACCGAATTTACGACTATGCTGGCGCAAACTGAAGGCCATTTAGCACATCACGCCGCTCACTGCACACGTGGTGCACACGAAATCTTCCGTCATCCCACCGGCCCGACCATCGATCAGATGACCATCAATAGCTTCGCTTGGCTGAACAAGGCCTTGACACGCAACTGGCATGCACACTGCCTCAACCACTTTAGTGACAGCATCGGGCTGTATCGACTTCAAAGGCGTTGCCTGCGGCTTATCGGCGAACTGAATTTGCTCTCCGCTAGTCTGAGCAATGTTATGCGTCAGCCCGAGGCCAGCCTGACCGGTTGGCTGTTCGGCTGCCGCGCGGAAAGCAGGGCCGCGAACTGGTCCACAGCCTGTCCGGCCCGCGCCAGGACTAGCGGATCCACGAGCTTGCCATCGGCAAAGTCGCTGTCGCTGCCGTAGACGGCGCTCGGCACGGTCAGTGCGGAGTAAAAGCCGAACAACGGGCGAAGCTGATGCTCGACCACCAGAGCGTGGCGCTGGCCGCCGCCTGTCGCGCCGATCAGCACCGGCCGGTCGACAAGCGCCAGCGGATCGATGAGGTCGAACAGATGCTTGAAGAGGCCGGCATAGGAGCCGTTGTAGACCGGCGTCGTCACGATCAGCGCGTCGGCCTGTTCGACAGCCTCCACCACATTCAGCGCCTCCGGCGTCAATTCCTTTCGCGTGAACGCAGCACCCAGACCACGGCCGGCATCGACAAGATCGAGGAAATTCACCGTGGCGGATAATCTTTCGCGCAGTGCCTCACCCAGATGATGCGCCAGCGTCCGTGATTTCGATGGCCTATGGGTGTTGCCTGACAAAACGACGATGCTCTGGCGCAGCCGTTCGACATGGAAATTCATGGGCTCTCTCATCTGTCCGAAACGATTGGAGACTCTGGCGGGCCGCCGGCCCCGCCAGTCCACAGCTGACCGTCAGGCGGCGCGCAGAGGCCGCGTCAGCGGGATCGGTGCGGCCGGCTCGGAACGCGGCACGCGGCCTTCGACCGGATGGCTCGGATCGTTGAATCGGTGCGTCGAGGCATGGCCGGCTGTGACGAGGCGGTCGACAAAGGCCTCGTCTTCAGCGGTCAGCCTGAAGTCCAGCGCCTTAGCGTAGCTGTCCCACTGTTCCTCGGTGCGCGGGCCGGCGATCGCCGCCGTGACCAGCCGGTTGTTCAGAACCCAGGCCAGCGCAAAATCGGCGGCGGAGACGCCGCGTGATTTTGCGTGCGCCGCGATCTGCCTGGCGATCTCAATCGATTCCGGGCGCCACTCGGTCTCGGCGATACGCTTGTCGCCACGGCCGGCCCGCGTGTCGGCAGCTGGCGCCTGGTTCGGCTCGTATTTGCCGGTCAGCACGCCGCGCGCCAGCGGGCTGTAGGAGACGACGCCAAGACCAAAATAGGCGGCGGCCGGCAGTTGCTCAGCTTCGGCGGTGCGGTTGACGATGTTGTAGAGCGGCTGGCTGGCCACCGGCCGGTCGATGCCGAGTTCATCGGCGAGATGCGCGACTTCGGCAATGCGCCAGCCACGGAAGTTCGACACGCCGAAATAGCGCAGCTTGCCTTGGCGGATGAGGTCTGCAATCGCCCGTACCGGCTCCTCCAGCGGCGCATCGAAGACGGCACGGTGGAAGTAGAACAGGTCGATGTAATCCGTCCCGAGGCGGCGCAGGCTGTTCTCGACGGTCTGGATTACCCATTTGCGCGAATGGCCGCCAAGATTGGGACCCTTGTCATGCGAGTTGACGAATTTGGTCGCTACAACCCAATGATCGCGCGTCGCCTTGATGCCGCGGCCAACGATTTCTTCGGACTTGCCGTTGTGGTAGACGTCGGCGGTATCGATGAAATTGATGCCTTGCTCGCGCGCCTTGTCGATGATGCGGTGTGCGACATTTTCCTCGGTCGGCCCGCCAAACATCATCGTGCCGAGGCTGAGCGGCGAAACCTTCAAGGCGCTGCGGCCAAGATAGCGGTAATCGGACATTTTTCTGCTCCGTTGAACTTTCAGTTGAGGGTTGGTTCGGCGTAGTGGCAGGCGACGTGGTGTCCCGCCGCGATCGCCCGGAATGCCGGCTCCTGCGAACGGCAAAGATCGGTCGCCAGCGGGCAGCGCGTGTGAAAGCGGCAGCCGCTCGGGATGTTCTGCGGGCTCGGCAGGTCGCCATGGATCGGCGCGGCCTGACGCCGGCGCGACGGGTCCGGCACGGCGTCCATCAGCGCGCGCGTGTAGGGGTGCTTGGGCGAGGTCCACAGCGTCGCATTGTCGGCGCTTTCGACGATGCGGCCGAGATACATGACCAGCACCCGGTCGGCAAAATAGCGGACCACCGACAGATCGTGCGAGATGAAGAGGTAGGACAGGCCGAGCTGCCGCTTCATGTCGACTAGCAGGTTGAGGATCTGCGCCTGGATCGAGAGGTCGAGTGCCGACACCGGCTCGTCGCAGACGACCAGTTCCGGATTGAGGATCAGCGCCCGTGCTATGCCTATGCGCTGACGCTGACCGCCGGAAAATTCATGCGGGTAGCGACCGAGCGAATCCTTCGGCAGACCGACACGCTCGATAATGTCCTCGACGATGCCGCGCCGCTCGGCCTTGTTGCCGATGCCATGGACTTTCAGCGGCGCGGTCAGGATGTCGCCGATCGTGTGGCGTGGGTTGAGCGATGCGAACGGATCCTGAAAAATCATCTGGATATTGCGGCGCGCCGCCTTCAGCCGGCTGGCGTCGAGAACGGTGATGTCGGTGCCGTTGAACTCGATCTTGCCGCCGGTCGGATCGACCAGCCGCATGATCGTCTTGCCGAGTGTCGATTTTCCGCAGCCGCTTTCGCCGACGAGACCAACCGTTTCGCCGCGCCCGACCTCGAGGGAAACGCCGTCGACAGCGCGCAGCGCACCGCCCTGGGCGTGGAAATGCGTCGAGAGGTCAGAGACCGAGAGCAACGCCATGCGCAACCTCCGGAATGAAGCTGTAGGGACAGGCAACGAGGCGATCCTCGCTCACCTCGACGAGGTCGGGTACGAAATGGGCACAGCTGTCGCGCGCCACCGCGCAACGCGGCCGGAACGGACACCCTCTCTCGCCGGCAGCCGAGACGATGCTGCCGGGAATCTCCGTCAGTCTGGCGTCGCGGTAGTGGAGATTGGTCTTCAGCCGCGGCGACGCAGCCAGCAGGCCGCGCGTGTAGGGATGAAGCGGTGTTCTGAACAGCGCGCCCGGCAACGCCTGCTCGACCTTGCGGCCGGCATACATGACGACGACCTTGTCGGCCCATTGCGCGACGACACCGAGATCGTGGGTGATCAGCACGACCGCCATCGACAGTTCGCGGCGCAGCGTATCGAGCAGGTCGAGCACCTGCGCCTGGATGGTGACATCCAGCGCCGTCGTCGGCTCGTCGGCAATCAGCAGGCGCGGCCGGCAGGCAACGGCGATGGCAATCATGACGCGCTGGCGCATGCCGCCGGAAAGCTGGTGCGGATAGTCGTCGATGCGCCGCTGCGGATCGGGAATGCGCACAAGCGAGAGCAATTCGATCGCCCGCGCCCGCGCTGCCTTGCCGCGTATGCCCTCGTGCAGCGTCAGCACCTCGGTGATCTGCCGGCCGATGGTCAGCACCGGGTTGAGCGAGGTCATCGGCTCCTGGAAGATCATCGCGATCTCGCGCCCGCGCAAGTTCCGCATCGCCTTCTGGTCGAGACCGAGCAGATCCCTGCCGGCGAACTCGATCCTGCCATTGGGGATCTTCGCCGAGCGCGGCAGAAGCTGCATCAGGGCAAGTGCTGTCAGCGATTTGCCGGAGCCCGATTCGCCGACGATCGCCAGCGTCTCGCCTTCGCCAACCTCGAAACTCAGCCGGCTGACCGGCTCGGTGGTCGGGAAGCGAACCGTCAGATTGTCGACCCTGAGCAAGGGAGTGGCCATCTCTAGCGCTCCTGCGAGAAGCGCGGATTGAGCGCGTCGTTGAGGCCGTCGCCGATCAGGTTCAGCGCCAGCACGGTAAAGACGATCGCTAATCCCGGCAGTGCCGTCAGATACCAGGCGGTTCGGATCAGCTCTCGACCGGCTCCGATCATCGAGCCCCAGCTGACGACATTGGGATCGCCGAGGCCCATGAAGGACAGCGCCGATTCCATCAGGATCGCGGTTGCCACCATCACCGACGAGGTCACGATCAAAGGTGGCAGCGCGTTGGGCAATATCTCGCGGAAGATGATGCGGGCATGGCCGTAGCCGAGGCTGCGGGCAGCCATGACGAAATCCTTCTCGCGGATGGCCCGGAATTCGGCACGCGTCAACCGCGCCACCGTTGGCCAGGTGATGACGGCGATCGCCACCGTCACCACAGGCGCCGTCGGCTGCGCGATCGCCACCATGACCACCAGAAGCACGAAGCTCGGTATGGTCTGAAAGATTTCGACCAGGCGTACCAGCAGGTCGTCGATCCAGCCGCCGAAATAGCCGGCGGTAGCGCCGACGAGGATGCCGAAGCTGAGACCGAGCGCGGTCGCCATCAGCCCGACGAACAGCGAAATCCGCGCGCCATGCAGAATGCCGGAAAGCACGTCGCGGCCCATCGAATCCGTGCCCAGCGGGAAGGCCGGATTCTGCCCCGGCCACAGGAAGGGCCGTGCTACCATCGACAGAGGATCGGCCGGATAGAGGACGGGCGCCAGCAAGGCTGCCAGCACGACAAGCGACAGGAACACCACGCCGAACATGGCGTTGGGATTGCGCAGGAAAACCTTCAGCGCCCGGCCACCGGCCGCAATCGGTACCGACGCCGCAGAGGCGGAGCGCGCGTCGGGCGCGTGAAGATTGCTCCAGCTCTTCGCCTCGGGTTCAGCCGGCACCGCAGGCTCGCGGGTATCGGCATAGAGGCGGCGGGAGCGGGCATCGCCGGCGGCGAATTCGGTGGAAGCCATCAGCGTACTCCGATGCGGGGATCGAGCCAGGCGTGCAGCAGATCGACGGTCGCATTGGCGACAATGACCAGCAGCGACGACAGCAGCAAGATGCCGAGCAGCACCGTGAAATCACGGCCCATGACCGCCTCGAAGGCGAGACGCCCGAGGCCAGGCCAGGAATAGACGGTCTCGACGACCACGGCGCCGCCGAGCATGCCGCCAACATGCATGCCGGCCATGGTGGTGATGGGGATCAGTGCGTTGCGCAGGACATGCCGGATGGTGATGACGGTCGGCGACAGGCCCTTGGCGGCGGCGGTGCGCACATAGTCCTGCGACTGGACTTCCAGCATCGCCGCCCGGGTCAGCCGCGCATAGATCGCCACGTAGAACAGTGCCAGCGACAGCGCCGGCAAAATCATGTAGCGCACCTTGTCCCAGAGGCCGGCAAGGCCGGTCAGGTTGCTGCCGATGGTTCCCGAACCGCCGCTCGGCAGCCAGCCGAGCTTGACCGAGAACAGGACGATCAGCATCAACCCGATCCAGAAGCCCGGGATCGAATAGAACAGCAGCGAAACGACCGAAAGCAGACGATCCGGCAGGCGTCCCGAAAACACCGCCATCAACGATCCGAGGACGAGACCGAGTGCGATGGCGATGGTCAGCGCCACCGCCATCAGCAACAGCGTTCCCGGCAGCCGCTGGCCGATCAGGTCGGCGACCGGCATGCCGTAGCGCGGCGAAAAGCCAAGACTGAAATGCGCCAGATTGTAGAGATAGTTGAACAGCTGGACGAGCAGTGGATTGTCGAGTCCGAAGCGCTGGCGCAACGCCGCCATGGTTTCCACCGTGGCCGAACCGGCCTCGCCGGCCATGACGTCGGCGGCATCGCCGGGCGCAAGCTGCAGCAGAAAGAAGTTCAGGATCACGATGCCCAGAATGGTCGGCACCGCCTGGATCGCGGTGCGTCGAAACGTTCGGCCAATGCGCGTCAGGGTCGACATCATTTTTGCTTTCCCGGCTGTGGCTGACGATGCGGGTTTGCTGTTTCCCGGAAAGTTCCGTGCTTTTTAGTTGACAAGATTTATAGACATTGTCAAACCTGATTTAAGAAATTTTGTTCTGCAAATGCCGATATTGCAGAATAGAATTTTATTTCATACTACAAAAATCGCGGTTTGAAGTATGAAATCTTAAGCGTGAGGGCGGGCCGGCCAAATCTTTTCACAAACGGGTCCGCTTTTGGAACGAGGGATTTTTCATCCAGCGGCCGACGACCGGCCGATCGATGGCTGCAGCAAAAAAAGGACTACGGCTCCATGTCTGATTTCCTCATTGCGAACCGCCGCAGGTTCCTCGGCATCTCGGCCGCGGCGCTCGGAGCGACGCTGTTGCCGGCGTCGCGCCGCGCCTACGCCGCAGAGCCGAAACAGGGTGGGACAGCGACGCTGCTGCTGTCGGCCGAGCCGCCGGTGCTGACGACCATCGCCCACACGGCGTTCAATTCCGTCTACGTCTCAGCCAAGACCACCGAGGGCCTGCTGACCTATGATTTCGATCTCACGCCGCGCCCGTCACTCGCCAGGCAATGGTCGGTCAGTGACGATGGGCTGCAATACACCTTCAAGCTGCGCGAAGGCGTGACGTGGCATGACGGTCAGCCGTTCACCGCCGCCGACGTCGCCTACTCGATCGCCACGATCAGAGAGGTTCATCCGCGCGGCCGCAACACCTTCCTCAACCTTGTCGATTTCCAGACGCCGGATCCGCTGACCGTTACGCTGGTTCTGTCGAAGCCGGCGCCTTACCTGATCACGGCGCTGGCCGCGGCCGAAACACCGATCGTGCCGAAGCACCTCTATGACGGCACAAGGGCAGCCGAAAATCCGGTCAATGTCGCTCCGGTCGGCACCGGCCCGTTCGTCTTCAAGGAATGGGTGCGCGGCAGCCACATCGTCTATGAACGCAATCCCGATTATTGGGACGCGCCGCGCCCCTATCTCGACCGGCTGATCGTCCGTTTCATCCCGGACGCTTCGGCGCGCGCCCTGGCGCTGGAGACGGGCGAGGTCGACCTGGCGCCGGCAACGCCGATCCCGTACAGCGATTTGCAGCGTTTCGAAACACTGCCGCATATCGGCTTCGAGAAGCAGGGCTATCAGTATTCCAACGGCATCAGCCGGGTCGAGTTCAACCTGGAGAAACCCTATTTCCAGGATGTTCGCGTCCGCCGCGCCTTCGCCCATGTCATCGACCGCAACGTCATCCGCGACACCATCAACTATGGCTATGGCGAGACCATTCCCGGTCCGATCAATCCCAATCTGAAGAAGTGGTTCGTCGCCGATTTGAAGACCTATCCGGTCGACATTGCCACTGCCGAGAAACTGCTCGACGAAGCGGGCTTGCCACGCGGTACCGACGGCATCCGGCTCAAGCTGGTCCACGACTATGTCCCGAGCGGCGAGACCTACAAGCGCGGCGCAGACTACATCAAGCAGGCATTGGCCACAGTCGGGGTCGAGGTCACCGTGCGCAGCCAGGATTTCGCCACCTACACCAAGCGCATCTACACCGACCGCGATTTCGACTTCACCTTCAACGGCATGAGCAATCTGTTCGATCCGACGGTCGGCGTGCAGCGGCTCTACTGGTCGAAGAATTTCAAACCGGGCGTGCCGTTCTCCAACGGGTCGAAATACAGCAATCCCAAGGTCGATGAACTTCTTGAAGCTGCCGCCGTCGAGGTCGATCACGAAAAGCGCTTCGAGCAATGGGCCGCGATCCAGCAGATCCTTGTCGAGGACCTGCCCGACATCGGCATCGTCAGCCAGCCGGAAATCACCCTCTACAACAAGCGCATCGCCGATCACACAGTGGGCGCCGAGGGCAATGCCGGCAGCCTCGCATCAACCCATATCGTCGCCTGATCCGCCGCCCCATGCGCGGTCTTTCGCGCATGGCATCTCTTTCTCCTTCCCCGAGAGATTCCCCCATGACGCTCGCCCACAAGCCTGGTTCCATCGTCGGCACGCCCTTCTTCAAGGCGCCGACCGACTATCCGGACAGCCCGCTATCGAAAGCGCTTCAGCAGCCGGTGCTGCTCGGACTGTTCCTGCCGATCCAGGCCGGCGGCTGGACCAACTCGACCCTGCCGCGCTCGACCGACTGGCGCTTCGATTACAATCGCGACCTGACGCTCAAGGCCGAGGAGCTTGGCTTCGACCTCGTCTTTGCGCTCAGCCAGTGGCTGCCCAAGGGCGGCTATGGCGGGGTCTTCAACGGCCAGGCGCTGGACAGTTTCGTCTCCATTGCAGCCATGGCCGCGATCACCAAGAAGATCATGCTGATCTCGACCATGCATGTTCTCTACGGCCCGTGGCATCCGCTGCATCTGGCCAAATTCGGCGCCACGCTCGATCACATTTCTGGCGGCCGCTGGGGCATCAACGTGGTCACCGGTCATCGCGCCGTCGAACACGAGATGTTCGGCTGGAACCGCATCGAGCACGACCGTCGCTACGAACTCGCGGCCGAGTTCGTCGAAGTGCTGCAGCGGCTGTGGCAGGACGACGAGAATTTCTCCTTCTCTGGAGAATCGAGCTGGAAGCTTAATGGCGGCTTCGTCACGCCGAAGCCGAATTACGGTCGGCCGATCCTGGTCAATGCCACCGGCTCCGATGCCGGCATTTCCTTTGCCGGCCGTTATTCCGACATCGTCTTCGTCACCAGCCCGGCCGGCTCCGACATCGCCAGCGCGCTGGAGGCGCTGCCGGCGCATACGAAGAAGGTGAAGGACGCCGCCCTCGGTGTCGGCCGCACCGTGCGCACGCTGCTCAATCCGCTGGTCATCAGCCGTCCCACTGAGAAGGAAGCCTGGGCCGTCGCCGACCAGATCGTCGCCCGTGCCGACAGCCGTACGCCGAAAGGGTTCCAGACCTTCAACAGCGACGCCCAGGCCTGGAAGGGCCGCGAAGGCCGCGACGATCCCTACGCCAAGGTCGGCGGCAACATTTATCTCATCGGCACGCCCGAGCAGATCGTCGACCAGTTCGTCAAGCTCAAGGACGCCGGCATCGATGGCCTGCAATTGTCCTTCTTCGACTTCAAGCCGGACCTCGAATTCTTCGGCGAGAACATCCTGCCGCTGATGAAGCAGGCCGGCCTGCGCAACGCCTGAGGAGCACTCATGACCACGACTGCGATCTCCGAAATCTGGTACACACGCTGCCCGGTGCCGACGCCTGTCGGGCTTGCGGCGCAGCTCGGACTTCTCGACGAAACCTTTCGCAAGGAGGGGATCGAATTGAAGTCGATCATCGATTCACCCAACCGCGACATCCGCCAGAGCCATTTCAACCACACACTCGACTGGTCGTTCCGCCACGGCGGCAACGTGCCGCCGATCCGTGCGCGGTCCGAAGGGCGCAAGACGCGTCTCGTCGGCATCACCTGGACCGACGAATTCCAGGCGATCATCACCTTGCCCGGCACCGGCATCAGAACAACCCAGGACCTGAAAGGCCGCCGCTTCGGCATCGCCCGGCGTCCGGAAGGCATCGTCGACTTCATGCGGGCGACGGCGCTGAAAGGGCTGGTCTCGGCGCTCTCGCTTGAAGGCCTCAGCCATGCCGACGTCGAGATCGTCGACATCGCGCTGACCGACAGCGTGCTCGACAGCCAGGAAGGGCCGTCGCTGTTCGGCCTCAAGCGCAAACAGGCCTATGGCGAGGAGGCAGCCGCGCTGATCCGTGGCGAGGTCGACGCCATCTATGTCAAAGGCACGGCCGGCATCAATGTCGCCAATCTGATCGGCGCCATCCAGGTCGCCGAATTCGGCTTTCATCCCGACCCGAACATCCGCATCAACTCCGGTTCGCCGCGTGTGCTGACCGTCGACGATTTGCTGACCGAAGAGCGCCCTGATCTGGTCACGCGCCTGATCGAGACGATCCTGCGCGCCAGCGCCTGGGCTAAGGCGCATCCGGAAGAGACGCGGCGCTTCGTCGCCCGCGAATCCGGCGCCACCGAAGAACAGGTGCTGGCCGCCAACGGTCCGGATGTCCACAACCATCTCGGCCTCGGACTGCAGCCTGAGCTCGTCGCGGCGATTTCCCACTACAAGGATTTCCTGCGCGACTGGGGTTTCCTTGCCAGCGATTTCGACGTCGAGGCCTGGGTCGATCGCCGGCCGCTCGATCAGGTGACCATCCGCGCCGCCGCCTGAGAGGAAGCCAGCATATGACCTCGACGATCCCCGAGTTCCCACAACTCCTCGACACGGTAGCGAGCCTGGCCGACGACTTCGCGCTGACCGCCGCACATCACGACGCGACCGGAGAATTTCCGTTTGCCAATTTCGGCCGGGTTCACCAGGCCGGTCTGCTTGGCCTGGTCACAGCGCGCGAGCATGGCGGCCTCGGCGGCGGGCTGACGGAAGCCCAGGCGGTGATCGCCGAGATCGGCCGCGGCGAGCCGTCGACGGCGCTTGTGCTGGCCATGCATTACAACAGCCAGTATGCGCTGCGGAAATCCGGAAAATGGCCGCGCCATCTGGTGCAGCGGATTGTCGAGGCCGGCCGTCTTGGCCCTGCCTTGATCAATGCCGCCCAGGCCGAGCCGGGGATCGGCTCGCCCGCCCATGGCAAGCCGCCCGAAACCATTGCCCGGCGCGACGGCAATGTCTGGCGGATATCCGGCCACAAGAACTACGTCACCGGCATTCCCATCCTGAAATGGGTGAACTTGCTGGCATTGACCGACGAGCCGCAACCGCGCCTCGCCTCGTTCCTGGTGCCGACCAATGCGCCGGGATTGCGCGTCGAAAAGACATGGAACGCCGCCGGCATGCGGGCCACCGCCAGCGACGACGTCATTCTGGATAATGTCGCCGTGCCTGCCGAGGACATCACCGAGGCGCAGCCGGCGTCCGAGCCACTGCGGCGGGAGGAAGGTGCGACGGCGTTCTTCTTTTCGCTGATCGGCGCTGTCTACCACGGTGCCGCCCGCGCTGCCCGTGACCGGCTGGTCTCCTTCGTCACCACGCATGCGCCGGCGAGCCTCGGCGCGCCGCTGTCGACCGTGCCGCACATCCAGGCAGGGCTGGGCGAGATCGAGGTCAGGCTCGCAACCAGCACGCGGCTGCTGCGCTCGCTCGCTGATGACGTCGACGCCGGCCGACCGGTCGGCACCGACGGCATGACCGTCAGGCATGTCGTCATCGACAATGCCGTGGCAGTTACCTCGCTGGCGCTGGAGCTTGCCGGCAATCCCGGTCTTAACAGAGACTTCCAGCTCGAGCGTCACCACCGCGATACGCTGACTGCCCGCTCGCACGCACCGCAGAACCATATGATCCGCACGATCGCCGCCAAGGCGGCGCTCAGCCGCCACGCTGCCAGCCAAGTGGCCGAGCCGCCGGCTGTTGCCGCTGTCAAACCCAGGCTCAAGGCGGTCGGGTGAGCGACGCCATGATCTCCGAACATGTCGAAGTCGCTATCATCGGCGGAGGCCCCGGTGGCCTGACATTGGCGCAAGGCCTGAAGAAGAACGGCATCAGCGTCGCGGTCTTCGAGAAGGATCGCGCCCGCAATGACTACGTCCAGGGTTTTCGGCTGCGCATCCGCCAGCGTGGCATCGATTCGCTGATCGCCAACTTGCCGCCGGAACTCTACGAGGCCTTTGTCGCCACGCTCGGCCGAGCGCCGGACCGCAACATCCTGCTCGACGAAAATTTCGAGACCTTGGGCGAGGACGCCTGGGGTGGCGGCAACGCACTCGGCGAGGCCGACGACACGCATATCGAAAAGTCGGTGAGCCGCATCACGTTGCGCCAGGTGCTGCTTTCCGGCCTCGACGGCGTCGTGCGCTACGGCAAGGTCTATTCCCGCTACGAAGAGCAGCCGGACGGTTCGGTGATCGCGCATTTCGAGGACGGCTCGACAATCCATGCCGATGTGTTGGTCGGTGCCGACGGCGCCCGCTCGCGCGTGCGCCAGCAGCTGGTGCCGCATGCGCGAAGCTTCGACACCGGCGTCAGGCGCCTGGCCGGCAAGATGACGCTGCATGCGGCTGCCCTTCACCAGATCTCGCCGCTGCTGCTCGACTACAATGTCGGCGTCAGGCCGACGGAAGGTCACGGGCTGATGGTCACCAGCCATCGGGTCAATGTCGAGGCATTTCGGAAGCATGGGCTGATCGGGCTGGACGACGACACCCACAAGGACATTGCCGGTTTCCATTTCAACAACACCACCAGCTATGTCTGGTGGAACACCGCCTATGAAAATGACGAACTCGCTACGGACGAAGCGCTGGCAAAGTTCTCCGGCTCGGAGTTGCTCGGCCTCTTGATCTCGAAGATCGGCCACTGGCATCCGGAGATCCTCAACCTCATTCGCTACACCGACCCGTCGACGGTGGCGCTGCTGCATGTCCACAGCTCAGAGCCTGTCGATCCGTGGCCGACGAAACAGGTGACACTGCTCGGCGATGCCATCCATGCCATGACCTATTTTCGCGCGCTCGGCGGCAACACCGCGATCTATGACGCCGGGCTGCTGGTGCCTGAACTGGTGGCCGCTAAACGCGGCGACAAGCCGCTGCTTGAAGCCCTGTCAGACTATGAGGCGAAGATGCTGAAGCACAGCGCCAATGCGGTGCGGTCTTCGCTGACGGCGATGCAGAAGAATGTCCTTTCAGGCCGCCGCCGTCAAAAGGAAGCCGCCGAATAGCTGCCTCCAAAAATCGCCCGACAGCTCCTGCCCTACGCCGCTTCCACCAGGCTGGCCGACTGGAAGTCATGCTGGAGGATGGCGATCTCGTAGCCACGGCGCTGCAGCCAGTGCGCCGTCGTCGCCGCGCGGACACCGAGCAGATCGTCGATCAGCACGACACGGGCGCCACGCACGGCAATGGTTCGATAGGCGACGCCGAGCAACTGCCCGCCCTCCGACGCGATCGAGCCCGGAATGTGGCTTGCCGCGAATTCCTCCGGCGTGCGCACATCGAGCTGGTAGGTCGTGCGCCTCTCGTCCTTCGCCCAGGCTGCGGCCGTCGCCGCATCGATGCGCGGGAAGCTGTCGCCTTCGGCAAGTTTTGCGATGCGCTCCTCGGCGAATCGCTTCGCGTCCTCGCTCGCCGAACCATAGGCAGCAGTCCTGCCGGTTTCGAGCGCAAGGCCGGCCTCGCGCCACGCCTTGGTGCCATCGTGCAGATAAGCAACTTTGTTGGGCACGCCGGCATCGATCAGCGTCTGCGCGCCGATGTGGCGCGCGGCAGGCCGGCGCAGGAGACGATCACCTGCGTGTCCGGCGACGGCACCAGGTCGGCGAAGCGCAGCACCAGCTCAGCACCCGGAACGCTGATGGCGCCCGGTACATGGTCCTTGTCGAATTCCGCCACCGTCCGGCTGTCGAGCACGACCACGTCGGCTTTCTTGGCCTTGAGCGCCGCAAGCTTTGCAACGGTAATGACCGGCGTCCCCTTCTCGTCGCGGATCGCCAGCGAAAAATCGACGCCCGGCGTGTCGAAGGTCGGCAAGCCTTCCACATCGTCCTTCGTCCATTCCGGAATTCCGCCGGCCAGTGCGAACACCTGGCTGCGGCCGCGCTCGGCAAATCGCTCAGCAAGCCGCTCGGCGACGCCGCTGCCGTCATCCGCCAGCACGGTGCGCACCGCCTTGCGCGGGATGAAGCGGTCGATCTCCGCCTCGACCTGTGCTGCGGGCAGATTGGTGGCGAACAGCGGCGAGGCATATCCGACAATCGCGCTGTCTCGGATATCCAGCACCGCAAGTTCCTCGCCATCGGCCAGCCATTGGCGAAACGTCTCCGAATCGATCGTGCTCGCGCTCATGATGCTTTCCTTTCCTGGTGTTCGGTGGCGCCGCGGACCGGACGCGCAAGGCCGAGATTCTCGCGCAACGTCCCGCCCTCGTAAGCGGTCCGGAACAGGCCGCGCCGCTGCAGTTCCGGAATGACGAGATCGACGAAATCGGTGAGGCCCGTCGGCAGGATCGGCGGCATGACGTTGAATCCGTCCGCCGCGCCGCCGACGAACCATTCCTCCATCATGTCGGCCACGTCTTTTGGCGTGCCGACGATCTGGAAATGGCCGCGCGCGCCGGCAACGGCGAGATACAATTGCCGGATGGTCAGGTTCCGGCTCGAGGCCAATTCGGAGACGACTTTCAGGCGGCTCTTCACCGCATCGGAACTGCCCAGTTCCGGCAACGGTCCGTCGAGCGGATGGCCGGAAAGATCGACGCCGCCGAGCAATCCGGAAACCAGGGCGACGCCGACCACGGGATCGACCAGGCGTTGGATGGCGTCGAACCTGTCCTCGGCTTGCGCGCGCGTCGGCGCGACGACCGGGAAGACACCGGGCATGATTTTCAGGGAATCGGCAGAGCGGCCAAACGACGCCAGCCGGCCTTTCAGCTCGGCATAAAAACCGCGCGCCGATTGGATGGTCGGATGGGCGGTGAAGACCACTTCCGCCGTCCGCGCCGCCAGATGCTGGCCGGCATCGGAAGAACCCGCCTGGACGATGACGGGATGGCCTTGCGGCGGGCGGGCGACGTTGAGCGGCCCTTTGACCCGGAAATGCCGGCCGGCATGGTCAGGGGCATGGATGCCATGCCGGTCGATGGCGATGCCCGAAGCCTTGTCGGCGACGAAAGCATCGTCGTCCCAGCTGTCCCACAGCTTCTGCGCCACGGCGACGAACTCCTCGGCGCGGTCATAGCGGTCGGCATGAACGGGATGCTGGTCGCGGCTGAAATTCGCCGCCGCCGGCGCATCGGCCGAGGTGACGACATTCCAGCCTGTCCTGCCGCCGCTCAGGTGGTCGATCGAGGCAAACAGCCGCGCCAGGTGGAAAGGTTCCCAATAGGTGGTCGAAGCGGTGGCCACCAGCCCGATCCGTTGCGTGATGGTCGAGAGCGCCGACAGCAGCGTCAGCGGCTCGAAATGCACGACATGGCCGGTGCGCTCGAAAGTCTCGATCGGCTGCTCGCCATTGCGCGCACTGAGGCTGTCGGCAAGGAAGACCATGTCGAAGAGACCGCGCTCGGCGGTGCGCGCGGCCTCTGCGTAGTGCTGAAAGCTCAGGCCCGGATTGGCGGGGACATCAGGATGGCGCCAGGCAGCGACATGATGTCCAGGGCCGCGGATGAAGGCTCCAAGCTTTATCTTTCGATCTTCAGTCATTGGGGCTCTTCGGGGGCGTTTCTCGGGCTGGTCGCAAAGGCCTTTCATCTCTAACGCCTGCCAGACCCGCTGAGCGAAAGAATGCCTTTCGCCAGCTGGCAATTATTGTTTTTTGACATCGGGTTATGGGACAGCACGATGGTCGCTGCCGGGGTGATGGGCTAGAGCCACGGACCGCCGGCGTCGTAAGGGTCCTTGATGCTTCATACTTCTTCCTCCCCGCGTTCGATCCCTCGTTCAATCATCATTGTAGGCGGCGGCTTTGCCGGCGCGGTTACCGCGATCAAGCTGCTTGACCGTTCGACCGAACCACTGGCGATCACCATCATCGAGCGCCGGGCGGAGCTCGGTCGCGGCGTTGCCTACAGCACCGTCGATCCACAACATCTGGTCAACGGCGCGGCGCGCATCTTCTCGCTGCATCCGGACGATTCCGATCACCTCGTTCGCTGGCTCGTGGCGAATGGGCCTGAGCATGGCTGGACGCCGCCCGAAGATGTCCCGGACTCCAGCCCGCCGCGTTGGCTATTCGGCAGCTATGTCCAGTCCGAACTGACGAGAGCCGTCAGAGAAGCGGACGGGCGTTCCTCGCTGCGCCACGTCAAGGCGTCCGCCATCGACATGCTGACCGGTCCATCGGGTGTCTGCGTCGGCACCAGCGATGGCCAGCAATTGCCGGCCGACGAGGCGGTGCTGGCAACCGGAGTGTTCCAGAGCGAGCCATCCGCCACGGAAGCAGCCATCGTCAGCGATCCCCGCCATGTCGCCAATCCCTGGGATCCGGCGGCACTCGACCGGCTAGCCGGCAGCAAGGAACTGCTGCTGATCGGGTCCAGCCTGAGCATGGTCGACGTCGTCGCCAGCATGGAAGCGCGCGGCTTCGAGGGCAGCTACCGTGTCGTGTCGCGGCGGGGACAGATTGTCGAGCCACGGCGCAACACCGAGGCATGGCGCGACTTTCTCGCCGAGCGTCCGTTGCCGAAAACCACCAGGGCGCTTCTCGTACTGGTCAAGGCCGAACGCCGGGCAATCGAAGCCACCGGCCTGGACTGGCAAGGACTGCCGCTGACGATCCGGCCATGGATCCTGGCTCTGTGGCAAGGCGCTACCGACAGGGAGCGTCTAAAGTTCACACGCCATCTGCGCGCCTTCTGGGACGTCACCGCGCACCGGGCGGCGCCGCCGAGCTTTGAGCGCGTTGCGCTGGCGCGAAGCCAAGGCCGATGGGTGGGTGGAGCTGGACGGGTGCTGGCACTCCATCCGCAGGCCGACGGCATTGCCGCTGAGATCCGCTGGCGCGATAGCGGCGCGGTCGAACGGCTGCGTTTCGATGGTGTCGTCAACTGCCGCGGCCATCAGGAGCATGACTGGCGGCGGGTCGCCGATCCATTCGTCCAAAGCCTGCTCGATAACGGCATCGTCAGGCCGCATGCGACCGGCTTCGGCATCGACGCGACGCATGGCGGCCAAGTGATTGCCGGTAACGGCAAGACCCACGGCAATCTGTTTGCCGTCGGCCATCCGCTGCGCGGCGTTGCCTGGGAATCGAGTTCCATCAGTGAACAGCTGGCGCAGGCCATCGCCCTGGCTGGCCTTCTGGTCGGCGCCAGCCCAAGGCTGCGTGCTCTGGCCTGAGATTGCAGCCCCACAAATGACAGAAACGAAAAAGGGCCGCATCGACATGCGGCCCTTTTCTTTTCGGTCATCCGCTGGTTCAGGCGTTCGGATCGATATAGGCGTCGGCGAAACTGGCCGACAGGCCTTCCGCACCCGGCGCGTAGTTCTTGACGGTTTTGCGGGCGATGATGATGGTCGGCGATGCGATCAAATTGATGATCGGCAACTCGTCGGCGATGATCTCCTGGAACCTGAAGAACAGCTGCTTGCGTTTGGCTTCGTCGAGCTCGACGGAAGCGGCTTCCAGCAGTCGGTCGACCTCAGGGTTCTCGTAGTGCGCGCCGTTCGAGAACGGCAGCCCGATCTTGATGTTCTTCGACCAGTAGAGCCGCTGTGCGCCGGCGCTCGGGTCAAAGATGTTGCCGCAGGATTCCGTCGACAGGTCCCAGGTCCGGTCGGTGTAGATGGTTTTGACATAGGTGCCGAAGTCGAATTTCTGGATCTCGGCGTCGATGCCGATCTTCGCCAACGCCTGTTTGAGGAAGTCGGCATAGCCCCACGGGTTATACGGGTTGTTGGTGAGCCTGAGCTTGAAGCGGATGCCGTCCGCTCCCCGCTTGAAGCCCGCCTCGTCGAGCAGTTTTTCCGACAGCGCCGTATCGACGGTCGCGGCCTTCACATCGGGATCGAAATACTTCTTGTTGACGACACTGATCGGCGTCGGCGACACCTGCCCATAGCCGTAGAACACGATGGCATTCACCGCGTCGAGGTCGATCGCGTGCGCGATTGCCTGACGGACTTTCTTCTCCTTCAGGATCGGGTTTTCGAGGTTGATGATCAGCTGGTGCAGCGGGCCGCTATAGGCGAAGACCATGCTGTCGACGACGAATTGCGGCAGCGCCTTGAAACGCTCCAGATCGGCGAACGCCACCGGGTTCGGCCCGATGTCGACCTCGCCCGTCTCCAGCGCTGCGGCACGCGCGCCGGGATCGGTGATGAAGCGGAAGATGATCCGGTCGAGATAGGGTTTGGGCGCATCCCAATAGGTCGGATTCTTTTCGACGATGATGTGGCTGCCCTTCACCCATTCCTTCAGCACGAACGGTCCGCTGCCGATGATCTGCTCGAAAGACGGATCGTCGGCCGGCTTCAGCTTCTCGTAGATGTGCTTGGGCACGACAGGCGATTCCGTCGCGGCCAGGCCAGAGATCAGCGCGGCGGACGGTTTCGACAATTTGATCTTCACGACATGCGGGTCCGACGTGTCGATGTCGGTGACATTCTGGAAGGTGATGCGCCCGCGCGGATGGGCTTCGCGCAGCCGCGAGATCGAAAAGGCCACGTCCTGCGATGTCAGGTCGTGGCCATCGCTGAATTTCACCCCCTCGCGCAGCTTGAAGACATATTCGAGCCCGTCGTCGCTGATCGACCATTCGGTGGCCAGTTGCGGCCTTGGATTGAGGTCGTAGTCGTAAGCGAGTAGGCCGTCGAAAATCTTCGGGCCGATGGTGGCCGGCCCGCCGGCGCTGGTGTTGATGGAAACGATCTGGTTGGGCTCGGGATAGTAGACGAAGTTGAGCGTGCCGCCGGCCACCGGCTTTGCGTCTTGCGCGAAGGCCCCGGCGGGAAGCGCGGTACTCGCGCCGGCCAGCAGCAGGAACTGATTGAATAGGCGTCGGTTGATGGTCATGGTCGGTACTCCGCGTTTGCGCGATTTGTCTTTCATGGAGAAAAGTCGGATCGGCGGCTTCACGCGCCAATCCCAGAAAAAGGAGATCCAAATGCTTATGCGTTTGGCGCGAGCCAGATCTGCGCGAAGCTGTTGTTGATGCCCTGGGCGCCGGGCGCGAAATCCCGGACCTTCTTGTTGGCGACGATCTGGGCGCCGGCGGCGACGAGATCGACCGACACCACGTCGTCATGGATGATGTGCTGGAATTTGTACCAGAGCTCGCGCCGCTTGGTCTCGTCAGGCTCGATCGCGGCGGCTTCAAGGATCTGGTCGACCTCGGGGTTTGCATAGTGGCTGGCGTTGGAGAAAACGAGGCCGATCTTGAAGTTCTTCGACCAGTAGGCGCGCTGCACGCCGAGCGTCGGATCGAAGGTGTTCGACAGCGATTCGATGACCAAATCCCAGGCGCGGTCGGTGTAAACCGTCTTCAGGAACGTCGACAGATCGAGCTTCAGTATCTCGGCATCGATACCGACCGCTGCCAGCGACTGCTTGATGAAGTCGGCATAGGACGCCGGCAGGAACGCGTTGTAGGCGAGCCGGAGCTTGAAGCGCTTGCCGTCTGCGCCGCGCTTATAGCCGGCATCGTCGAGCAGTTTCTCCGCTAGTTTGGGGTCGGGCTCACGCGCCTTGATGCTCGGGTCGTACCATTTGGGCAGTGCGGTGCTGATTGGGCTTGGCGATACCTGGGCGTAGCCGTAGAGCGCGATGTCGACCAGCTTCTGCAGGTCGATCGCATGGGCAATGGCCAGGCGCACCTCGCGCTTGGTCAGGATTTCATTTTCATAGTTGAAGAACAATTGCTGCTGCGGGCCAGAATAGGCGTAGGTGTTGGTGTCGACGACCAGAGCGGGGTTTGCCTTCAGCCGCTCGATATCGGCCAGCGGCACGGGATTGGCGCCGATGTCGATCTCACCGGTTTCAAGAGCCGCCGAGCGCGCAGCCGGATCGAGGATGACATGCAGGACGACACGGTCGAGATAGGGCCTCGGCGCGTCCCAATAGTCTGGGTTGCGATCGAAGATCAGATGGCTGCCGGGCACCCATTCCTTGAGCACGAAGGGACCGGTGCCGATCGTCTGCTCCAGCTTGGGCTGTTCCGCCGGCTTGAACGTTTCGTAGACATGCTTCGGCACGATCGGCGATTCCGAACTGCTCAGCGCCGTGATCAGATAGGGCGCCGGTTTCGACAGCACGATGATGGCGGTGTGCGGATCGGGCGTCTCAACCGCCGTGACATTCTGGTAGGTGATGCGGCCGCGCGGATGCGCCTCCTTCAGCCGCAAGATGGTGAAGGCAACATCTTGTGAGGTGAAGTCCTTGCCGTCATGCCATCTGACGCCCTGGCGCAGCTTGAAGGTGTAGCGCAGGCCGTCATCGCTGATCGACCACTCGGTCGCCAGCAGCGGTTTCGGGCTGAGGTCATAGGCGAAATCAAGCAGGCCTTCATTGACCTTGGGACCGATGGCCTGGCCGGTGCCTGAAGAGGTGTTGATGGCAATCAGCGACGTGGGGTCGGGATAGTAGGCCCAGTTGAGCGTGCCGCCCTGGACCGGCGTGCCTTCGGCGGCAAAGGAAAGACCGGGCAATGCGAAGCTCGCACCGCCAAGCAGCAACAGCTGGTTGAAATGACGACGATTGACAGACATGGTCTTGGGCTCCGGAAAACGGATTGCATCCGGCGGCCGAACGCATTTCGGCGCCTCGACGCAATGATCCCCGTGGCGCCGCAAAACCGGAAGAATGATTTTCTATCGTCTGCCGAAAGCGCCGCTTCGCACGACGGTTTCATTCCAGGACCCGGCTTTGGATCCGGCGAGGCTCGTCGCCGCCCAAATCAGCATCCCGACCTTATTCTACAAGAATAGTAGACATTGCGATTTCTTAGATTTCCGTTCCTGCTGGCGCGACGCTGCGGCAAACGAAATTTTCCCCTGCGTGCTTTGGCGCAAAGCCCGCCCTCGTCGCGCCGGGCCTGAACGTGTTGAATGCGCCTCATGGTTGATTTCATTCGTGCGAAAACAAGGAAGCTGCGACCGACGCTGGCGAGACTTCCGCCGCTGACCTCGCTTCGCGCTTTTGTCGCAACCGCCCGCCATTTGAGCTTTACGCGGGCGGCGGAAGAGCTCCACGTCACGCCCGCCGCTATCGGCCAGCAGATCCGCCTGCTCGAGGATCACCTCGGGCAACCACTGTTCCAGCGCAACCGCGGCGAGCTTCTGCTGACTTCGGCCGGCCAGGCGCTGATGCCTGGTCTCACCGAGGCTTTCGACGTCGTTGTCGAATCGGTCGCACGCATTTCCGGCGACGAGGAAGATGCACCGATCAAGGTGTCGGTCGCGCCCTCTTTTGCCAGCAAATGGCTGATCCCGCGCCTCGACGCGCTGCGCGATGCGGTGCCCGGCCTCGAAGTGCTGGTCGATGCATCGACCAGGCTTGCCGATTTTGCCAGCGAAGACGTCGACTGTGTCATCCGCTACGGCTCGGGCGCCTATAGCGGCCTCGTCACCGAACGGCTGTTTTCGGAAGCGGTGCTGCCTGTCTGCAGCCCGGAATTTGCCCGTACGCACGGCCTCTACCGCGGGCCGGAGGGGCTGCGTAACGCGCCGATCCTGCATGAGGAAGGACCAGAACGCGATCCTAGCTGCCCGGACTGGAAGGGCTGGCTGCGATCCAATGGCCTGTCTGGCCGGCTTGTCGAAGGTGGCATACGGCTTAGCCAGTCGTCGCTGGTGCTCGATGCCGCTGTGGCCGGCAAGGGCATCGGTCTCGGCAAATTCCGACTGGCCGAGCCTGACCTTGCCGCAGGGCGGCTGGTCAGTCCGTTCGGCTCGCCGCAGCCGGTCGAGTTTTCCTATTATTTCGCGACCACGCCGCACAAGGCGAAGCTGGCGACGGTCGAGCGCTTCCATGGTTGGCTGAAGGCCGAGGCGCGGCGGCTTGGGGCTCTCGACTTCACGCCGCCAGTGCCGCTGCCGGCCCGCATCGCCATCGTCGCTGCGGAATAGTCTCACCTCGGTCTCGCGAGCAGGCGCGCGCGCCTATTTTAGCTTGAAGCCCAGCGCTTTGAGCACTTCGCCCAGGCGATCACGGCCTTTCAGCGCCGCCGTGCTGCCGATGCGGTTCGACATCAGCTCGGTCCAGTCGACCTCAGGCATCGACTGCTCCTGCTGGAAGGTGCGAAGCGTCTGGTTGTAGGCTGCGAGATCGTCCGGATGCGGAGCTGACTGGTAGCGCTCACGGTGCAGAACCACTGTCTGTGGCAGTCTGGGCTTGATGTCAGTCGCGGCCAGGAGATCGGGACAGCCGACGGTCAAGCCGAACATCGCGACGGTTTCCGGCGGCAGGCCGAGTTCGCGCGCCACCTCCTGCGGATGATTGCGCATGGCGCCGATGTAGCAGGAGCCGAGCCCGAGCGCATCGATCGCCACCACGGCATTTTGTGCTGCAAGTGCGGCGTCTATCACGGCCAGCAGAAAACTCTCCTGATGGTCGAGCCCCTCGCCCGCCCGGCCATTTGCCTTGGCAATGGTACGCAGCCGCGACAGATCGGCCAGCCAGACCAGCAGCAGCGGCGCCTGCTCGATATGGCGATTGATCGCCGCCAGTCCGGCAAGCCGCGCCTTGCGCGCCGGATCCTCGACGGCGACGACACTCCACGCCTGGAGATTGGAAGAAGTTGGCGCGGACTGGGCGGCAGCGACGATCAGTTCCAGCGTGCCTTCAGGCAGCGGCCTGGCCAGATAGTTGCGGACCGAGCGATGCGAAAGGATCGCCTCGAGGGCTTCGTTCCAGTTTCCGGTATGCGCGCTTTGCGGCGCTCGATAACGCCGCCGTAGCGCCGCTTCACCGCGTAGGTCAGCGTCGGAAGGGCGGATGCTGAAGGCGGCCGGCTGTGACATCGTCTTCCCTATTTGCCAATCTGGCTTATTCGGCTACCCGGCACGTGGCATGCCGATTGATTGAAGCGGCACCGGTCACATCAGAATGGCATTGGATGCGCCCTGTACGCCTCGCCGATCCGTGCCAGTATGTCCGGCGACAGTGCGACCGAGGCTGCATCGAGCGCATGGTCCAGTTGTTCCACGCTGGTCGCCCCGACGATGGGGACAACGGGCAATGGGCGAGACCGGACGAAAGCGACTGCCATCGTCACAGGGTGGATGCCGGCCTCCCGGGCGATCGAAATATAGGCGTCGACCGCCGGCCACACCCTCGGCGTGCAACGGCCGCCGAGATCGCCATTGAGCGCGCGACGCGATCCTTCGGGCGAGTAGTCGGGCCGGTATTTGCCGCTGAGCACACCCGCTCCCGCAGGCGAATAGGCAAGCAGCGTTACCCCCTCGTTCACGGCAAGCTCCGCGAGGTCCGTATCGTAGTAGCGGCAGAGCAGCGAATATTCGTTCTGGATCGTCAGCGGGCGAGGACCGACATCGTCATCGGCCAAGCGCAGCCACTGCGCGATGCCCCATGTCGTTTCGTTCGACAGCCCGAAATGCCTGATCTTGCCTTCATTGCGAAGCGCGGCGAGCGTTTCCAGGCATTCGGCCATGCCGGCCACAGTCTCAGCCTTCACCTGTCCGGACGGATCGAAGCTCCAGACCCGGCGAAAATGGTAGTGACTTCGGTTGGGTACGTGGAGTTGGTACAGATCGATGTAGTCCGTCCTCAACCGGCGCAGTGAATTTTCAACCGCGGTCCGCAGCGTCTCGGCGTTGATCTTCGCGCCGCCGCGCACGACGTCCTGGCCGAGACCCGACACTTTGGTGGCAATTACCAAATCGTCACGGCGGCTTTTCGGCGCGAGCCAGCTTCCAATGTAGCTTTCGGTTCGACCGACGGAGTCTTCTCGAACCGGATTGACAGGATAGACCTCTGCTGTGTCGATGAAATTCACGCCACGCTCGACCGCACGATCAAGCTGTGCGTGCGCCTCGGCCTCGGTGTTCTGACGACCCCAGGTCATTGATCCCAGGCAGATCGAACTCACATGCGGGCCTTCCGGACCCAAAATCGTTCTCTTCATCCAAACCGTTCCCTGCACACGCTTCACTCGCCGGCACTTGCCGGTTCAAGAAGCGCGGCTTGGGCCCCATTGCGCAAAAGCGGAAGCAACTGATCGCCCTGCCGCTTGATCTCGGAAAGATACGGTGTGTCCGAGAGCACGAAGTGCGTGATGCCCAGATCCCGGTACCTGCCGAGCGCGCGGGCGACGTCGGCGGCCGAGCCGACCAGCCAGGTGGTGCCGGCGCCGCCGCCGCCGTATTTGCCCGGCGCAGTGTAGAGGTTGTCGTCCAGGACCTCGCCGCGCGCGTGCAGATCGAGCAGACGCCGCTGGCCCACCGCTACCGCCCGACCGTGATCGTTCCAGCCGGCGCCCTTGCCCTTGGCCATCTCGTCAACCTTCGCCTCGGCGTCCGCCCAGGCCTGCTCAGTGGTGTCGCGGACCAGCGTGGTAACCCGCAACCCGAATTCCAGAGGCGGGAGGTCTCGGTCGAGTTCCCTGCTCAAGGCTTTGAGCCGCTCGATCCGCTCCCGGACGCCGTCGAGCGGCTCTCCCCAGAAGAGCTGCACATCCGCCTCCCTGGCCGACACCCGCTCGGCCGCCTCCGACGCACCGCCGAAGTAGAGCTTGGGATGGCGACGATCGCAACGGACAGGGATGCGGGGCATGACGGTAGACCCTGTGACCTGGAAGTGCTCGCCGGCAAAGGTCACGTTCTCTCCGGACCAAAGTTTGCGAACCAGCCGCATGAACTCTCTGGTGCGGGCATAGCGATGTATCTGGTCGCCTTCGCTGTCGCCATACGCAGCGAGGTTGTCCTTGCCCGACACTATGTTGATACGCACGCGACCGGCAGTCAGCTGATCGAGCGTGGCTACGGCTGATGCGAAGTGCGCCGGCCGCCAGTAACCCGGGCGGATCGCGATGAGCGGCTCGAAGGAGGTGGTTCGGGCGGCGAGTGCGGCCGCGACGGTAAACGTGTCGGGCCGACCCCAGCCGGTACCGATCAGCGCGCCCTTCCAGCCGTGGTCCTCAAGCGCCTTCGCGTGGCTGGTCAGTGTGTCCAGGCTGTTGTGGTCCACGGCGGCCGGCTCGCCACGGTGACCGGGATCGACCTGGTTCGGTATGTACCAAAGAAATTCGGGATCAGCGCTCATTGTCAGGCCTGTATTTTTGTCGGGCATGGAGGTCGATGACAGGACTTTCAGCTCCGTTGTCGTTTGATGATCGTTCAATGGGTGGCCCCGAGCAACCCTGGCGCCTTGTGCGGCTGCGGCGCAAAACGACTTTCGGGCCGGACAAGGCCGAGATGGTCTCGCAGCGTGCGCCCTTCATAGTCCGTGCGGAACAGGCCTCGCCGGCGCAGGATCGGCACCACCGTATCGACAAAGACCTCCAGTCCGGTCGGCAGCACGTCCGGCATCAGGTTGAAGCCGTCGACGGCGCCGGCGACAAACCATCTTTCGATATCGTCGGCGATCTGCTCCGGCGTGCCGACGATGGTGCGGTGGCCGGTGCTGCCGTTCAGCGCCCGGATCAGCTGGCGAACCGTGAAATCGTTGCTGCGCGCGAGCGCGAGTGTGGCCTTGAAGAAGGTGTGGCCGCCATTGGGGGGCAGTTGAATCCCTTCTGGCAGCTTCTCGTCGAGCTTCAGCCGCTCGCGATCGATGCCGAGCACGCCGGACAGCCGCCCAAGGCTGTAGTCGAGCGGGATGCGATCCCACAGCTCTTCTTGCCGCCGCTCCGCTTCCCCCTCGGTGCTGCCGATGATGGTGGCCAGGCCGGCAAGGTTGAGCGGCACGCCGCCGGTGCGGCCGTAAATCTGGGCGCGTGTCTTCAGCTCTTGTGCATAGGAAAGCGCTTCTTCGAGGGATTGAGAGGCCGAGAAGACGGCTTCGGCGTGGCGTGCGGCGAGGTCCTTGCCGTCATCGGAACCGCCGGCCTGGACGACCACCGGATGTCCTTGCGGCGAACGCGGCACATTGTGCGGCCCATGCACCGAAAAATGCGCGCCCTTGTGGTCGATGGCGTGAACCTTGGCGGCATCGACGAAGCGCCCGCTGGCGACGTCGCCGATGAAGGCATCGTCCTCCCAGCTGTCCCACAATGCCTTGACGATGTCAGCGAATTCCGCCGCCCGCTCGTAGCGCCGGCCATGATCGATGGCACCGCTGAGGCCGAAATTGCGGGCCGAGGCGGGATCGGCCGTGGTGACGATGTTCCAGCCGATGCGCCCGCCGCTGACATGGTCGAGGGTCGCGAAGCGTCTGGCGATGTTATACGGCTCGTTGAAGCTGGTTGAAGCGGTGGCGATCAGCCCGATGCGCTCGGTTGCGGCGGCTACCGTCGCCAGCACGATGGTCGGCTCCAGCGACGTGATCGGACGATAGTCGATGCGGTCCGATATCGCCGCCTGGTCGGCAAGGAATACGGCGTCGAGCTTGGCGCGCTCTGCGATCTTCGCCACCTGCACATAGTGGTCGACGGTGAAGGCGGCATAGGGGGCGACGCCGTCCATCCGCCAGGCCGCCGGCGAGAAGCCGGCATGCAGGATGTTGACGTTGAGATGGAGCTGCCGGCCGCTCATCGAAAGACGCCGGGCTCGGGATAAGCGCCGGTCAGATACCAGGTGCCGACGGTGCGGGTCTTGTATTCGGCAGGGTTGTGCAAGGTGTGAATGCGTGCGTTGCGCCAGAAGCGGTCGAAGCCGTATTTGCGCACTGCGGAGCGGGCACCCATCACCTCGAATATCTCGGTCGTGACTTCGAGCGCGACATCGCCTGCCAGCACATTGGCCGCGGCGACGGCAACCGCCGCCTCGCCGCGTTCTTGCTCGGTCAGCGCCTTGCCGCGGGCGATCGCATGATCGATCGCCGCCGCCGCGCGATCGGCCAGCACCGTTGCCGCTCGCGTCTTGACCCAGAGCTCGCCATATTGCCGCTTGATCCACGGATCGTCGATATGGCGCTCGACGCCGGAATACATCCACGGCCGCGAACTGTTGAGCGTGTAGTCGCGTGCCGCCAGCAGAGCGCCCTGGGCTGTGCCGATGAAAACATTTAGCAAAACGCTTTGCTGCTGCAGCGGCCCGATGGTGCGGATCGGCAACGACGCGTCGACCCAGCCGCGCACCAGCTCGCTGTCGTGGATCCTGACGTCCTTATAGGCGACCTTGCCGCTGCCGGTCTGCGTCTGGCCGATGCCATCCCAGTCGTCGAGAATGGTGATGCCGTCACGGTCCGCGGGGATTGCCGCGAATTTCCTCTCGCCGCTGATCTCGTCTTCCCACGAGGTCGAAAGATAATCGGCCACATGCGAGCCGGAGGCGAAGGGTTTGAAACCATTGACGATCGTCCACTCGCCATCCTTGCGACCGAACAGCGTTTTGGAAAAGCTGTTGCCGGTGTTGCCCCAGAACCAGTCGCCGGCAGCCGAACGCCGCAGCAGATCGGCCGAACGCGGCTCGTCCGAATTGAGCCTGGCGGCGATCAATGCGCTGAAATGGTAGCCGTAGATGTGGCCGATCGAGCCGTCGACCTTGGCGAACTCGCGGCCGATCTTCAGCGCCGTCGAATAGGGTTCGCCGGCGCCGCCGAATTCCTTGGGGATGACGATTGTGAGCAGGCCGCTTTCCTTGAGCAGGCGTATCTGTTCGCTCGGCCTGCCACCAAGCTGGTCGCGCTCGACCGCGTCGCGGGCAAAGATGTCGCGCAGCTCGACCGCCTTGGCGATCCATGGATTGGAGGTATCGGGATCGAAGGTCATGCTGTCACTCATGCAGATGCGGGAAGCCGTGGCGCTCGGCCAGAAGCGCAAGAATGCATTTGGTGTCGTCGGCGAAGGCCTGGCCCTTGGCCGTCGGCAGGTCGGTGGGCGGATCGCCGCCGATGACGAGCACCGGCAGGGACTGATGCCGCTCGCCGAGCGCGTCGATCACCTTGTCCCTCGGCCTCGCGAACGGCACGCGCTCGACGTCCAGTCTGGCGGCGAGATCGGGAAAGGCGGCGAGCATCCCTTCGACCTGGTTGCAATAGGGACAGACGAATGTCCGGCCTGGATGTTTCGGGTCGGAGAAACCCGGCTGAATGAGAAAGAGCTTGTCGCGCGCCATGGTCTGCCTATTCCGCGGCTGCCGCGGCGGACCGCGAAAACCGATTTGCCGGCCGCTTCAGGCCGAGATTGTCGCGCAAGGTCCTGCCCTCATACTCCTGACGGAACAGGCCGCGGCGGCGCAGTTCCGGCACCACCAGTTCGATGAAATCCTTCAAGCCGCCAGGCATGATCGGCGCCATGATGTTGAAGCCGTCGGCGCCGTAATTCTCGAACCGCTCTTCCATGGTGTCGGCGATCTGTTGCGGCGTGCCGACCACCTGCCAGTGGCCACGGGCGCCGGCGATGCGCAGATAGAGCTGCCGAATGGTCAGATTCTCGCGCCGTGCCAGGTCGATCACCAGAGCCTGCCGGCTCTTGCCGGCGTTGGTCTCGGGCAAATCCGGCACGGGCCCGTCGAGCGGGTATGAGCTGAGATCGAAGCCGCCAGCCAGCGCCGACACCAGGCCGAGGCCGACTTCCGGCTGGATCAGGTCCTGCAGCTGTTCGAACTTCTCCTGCGCCTCGGCTTCGGTCCGGCCGACGACCGGGAAGATGCCAGGCAGCACCTTCAGGTCATCTTCCGAGCGGCCATAGTTGCCGAGCCTGCCCTTGACGTCGGCATAGAATGCGGTGGCTTCGTCGAGCGTGATCTGCGCGGCGAAAATCGCTTCCGCGGTACGAGCCGCCAGCTCCTTGCCCGGACCGGACGCCCCGGCCTGGACCACAACCGGATGACCTTGCGGCGTTCGCGGCGTGTTCAGCGGACCGCGCACCTTGAAGTGCTGGCCCTTGTGGTTCAGCACGTGCAGCTTGTCCTTGTCGAAATAGCGCCCACTCGCTTTGTCGCGCGAGAAGGCATCGTCTTCCCAGCTGTCCCAGAGGCCGAGCACCACATCGACGAATTCTTCAGCCCGGTCGTAGCGGTCGCCGTGCTGGATATGCGCCTCGTGGCCGAAATTGAACGCCGCTTCCGGATCGGAAGAGGTGACCAGGTTCCAGCCGGCACGGCCGCCGCTCAAATGATCGAGCGAAGCGAACTGGCGGGCCAGATTGTAGGGATCGGAATAGCTGGTCGAAGCCGTGGCGATCAGGCCGATGTTCCTGGTCGCCGCCGAAAGCGCCGACAGCAGCGTGATCGGCTCGAACGGATAGACGCCGCTATGCGCCTTGCGGCTGGCGACCTCCAGATCCTTCAGCCGCGCCGCGACGCCGTCGGCGAAGAAGATCGTGTCGAACTTGGCCGCTTCCGCCAACCTGGCAAGTTCAATGTAGTCGCTGAGGCTGGTTCCCTCGCCCGCCGCCGGATGACGCCAAGCGGCGACATGGTGGCCGGTGAAGAGCAGAAACGCTCCAAGCTTGAGCTTGTCCTTGCGCCTGGCCATGTCTCCCGCCTCCTCAGCGATACAATCCGCCGACCGGGAATTCCCCGGTCAGCAACCAGGTGCCAATGGTGCGCTTCTTGTACTCGGCCGGATTGTGCAGCGTGTGCGTTCGCACGTTGCGCCAGAACCTGTCGAAGCCGTTGGCCTTGGTGGCCGAGCGGGCGCCCATCACCTCGAAAACCTCGCTCGAGGCATCGAGGCCGATTTGCCCGGCATAGACATTGGCGGTGGCGAGATCGATCGCCGTCTGCCCGCGCTGCTCCAGGGTCAAGGCCTCGCCTTGGCTATAGGCGGCATCGAGGCTTTTCGCCGCCACATCGGCGAGTTCGGCCGCGGCGAGCGTTCGGATATAGAGATCGCCATATTTGCGCTGCACGAACGGGTCGTCCGTGTGCTTCTCGTAGCCGGAATAGATCCAGGGGCGCGATTGCGAGACCGTATAGTCGCGCCCTTCGCTCAGTGCTCCCTGCGCACTGCCGACGAACAGGTTGAGCAGGACCGCCTGCTGGAAAAGTGACGTCAGCGTCTGGAACGGCGTTAGCGGCGCCGCGGGTGAGCCGATCAGTTCGTCGTCGCAGACATGCACATCCTTGAAGGTCACCTTGCCGGAACCCGTCTGGCGCTGGCCGACACCATCCCAGTCGTCCTCGATGACGATGCCTTCGCGATCGGCCGGGATCGCCGCTGCCAGCCGGTCCTGACCGTCCTCCCAGGCGACCTGGATATAGTCGGCGATATGCGAACCGGAAGAAAAAGGCCGAAAGCCGCTGAGGATCCAGCCCTTGCCGTTGCGCTTGGCCGTCGAGGTCTTTGACATGGCGTTGCCGGAATTGCCCCAGACCCAGTTTTCCCGGGCTGAGCGCGTTAGCAGCTGATCCTTTTGCGCCTGCGTGCCGCGAAACAACACGCCGTTAAGCGGCAGATGATGGTAGCCGTAGAGATGGGCGAGCGAACCATCGGTGCGGGCGAATTCGCGCACCACGCGAAGCACCGACAGCCAGGATGCGCCCTTGCCGCCATAGCGCTTGGGAATCTGCGCCGACGGCAAGCCGCTCTCCTTCAGCAGCCGGATCTGTTCGACCGGCCGTCCGCCGGCCTTGTCACGCGCCACCGCATCCCGATCGAAGATCTCGCGCAACTCAACCGCCGTGGCGACGAACGGGTCGGAAAGGTCAGGGCTGAAGGTCATCGGCACTTGTCCATTGAAATGCGTCTATTCCGCCGCGATGGTCTGCGCCGGCCGCCAAACGGCAGAGGCATAGGCCTCTTCGCCGAATTCGGCCGGATGGCTGCCGGTTATGCGGCTCTCATGGCTGTCGAGATCGGCGAGGAAGAGATCGCGGCTGATGCGGGCAACCACGGCGGGCACATCGCGCCTGATCGACGGGATATCGCCGATCGGCAGGCCGAAGCTGACGAAGCCGCCGGGATTGAAGACATGGACATCCTTCAGGAACGGCGCCTCGCCCGGCGCCTTCTCAAGGAATTCATGACCGAGACCGAGATAGGGATGGGCGCCGAAGAATTTATCGCGTTCTGCTTTGGGCGGCGCGTACTGGTCGCGCCACAGGCGGATAGAGGCGGCGAAATCGGCGAATTCGGGCTTGCGTGTCGGGTCGGCGAAATAGCCGGTACCGGCGATGACGAAGTCGAAGGCAAACGTCTCACCGGCGATCTCTGTGACGACCTTACCGCTGTCGACACCGGCCTTCGTCCATGGGGCGCCGAGGTGCAGGTGGAAATTCTGGTGCCGCACCACCCGCTCCACCGCATCGGGTGGCGGCGTCGAACCGGCATCGCGAAACCGCAGCGCCTGGCGCCAGCGCACCGCATCCGGCAGCAGCGGATAGTTGTCATAGGCACCGGGATAGCCGCGGACGCGATTGATCGGCACGCTGGCAATGCTGTTGCGGCGGGCAAAGAGACGCACCGATTTTGCCCCGGCCTCAAGGGCCGTCCCGGCTGCATCGAATGCCGAAGCCGCGGAACCGACGACAGCGATCGCCTTGCCCTTGAGCGAGGCAAAATCGATTGCCGCCGAACTGTGCGCGACGATACCCGGGGGAAGAGCTGCGAACACATCCGGTATCACCGCACCGCCGCTGCCGCCAAAGCCATTGGCCAGGATGATCTTGCGCGCTGTTTCGACCGATCGTTTGCCTTCCGCTTCGAGATCGAGGCGGAAATGCCCGGCAGCCGGCTCGATGCGCAGGAGACGCGTGCCGTAGCGGATGCCGATACCGAGGAACTCTCGATACCATTTCAGGTAACTCGCCCAATCCGTCCGCGCGATGCGGTCGAAACCGGCATACGCTTCCGCACCGTGGCGGGCTTCATACCATGACTGAAAGCTCAAGCCTGGCAGACCGAGTTCTGGTCCCGGCAGGCCTTTCGGCGTCCGCAGCCGGTTCATCCGCGCATGGGTAAGCCAGATGCCGGCCTTGCCTTCGTCCGATGCGGCGTCGATGACCGTGACCTTGCCGATGCCGGCGCGCCTCAGCGCGAAGGCGAAGGTCGCGCCCGTCTGCCCGCCACCGACGATGAAGACATTGTGGTCGATGCCCTCCCGATCCGGCACCCAGTTCTGCGGATCGGGACCGATCAGTCGAAGTGTTTCGCGGGCGTCGTGATCTGGATCGGACGGTAAGGCCATTTCGGTCCCGGCTGAAGTTCAAGCGTTGCGCCAAACTCCGCCTCGCTCGACAAACAGTCCAGAAATGTCTGCTTTGATTGCCCGGTAGTTTTTTTCACTTGCATTGCAACGACGCGCTTTCACCGCCGACCGAATGGGCGGTGGGTGTGGCCTCCCTGAAGCCGGAGCATCTTTTGATATTGCAGCGAGCGCAGGCACTGTTACGGCTCCCGCACAATACGCATGCGTAGCCGGGCATTGGTGTCGAGGACATCAGCAGCGCCGCGTGGGATCAGCTTTGTGTGACGTCCGCCATCTGGCAGACGGCAGATCGCGGATACACTGGCGACGGCCCTCGCGAGATAAGTCAGCGCAGCTATTCAAAAGGCGTCCTAAGAGTGCGGTCGGATACTCCGTCGCAAGAACGGATATGGACGAGAAGGAGAACTTTCGTGTGCAGTTGTTGCACACAAACCCTCATAAACATTTGATTTTATTTATCTATCTTCCCCATCCATCATTGGCGCCACCGCAAGTCTGTGGCGTAACATATTCATTTCATTATCTTCTTAATGTCTCTGTCAGACCAATTTGGCGAGGATGCCCGCCCAAACGTAACCGAATTTACGATTTTGCCGCCGCAACTGAAAGCCCCTCAGCTACATCAATCTTTCGCTGCACACGTAGGGCGCACGAAACCGGTGAGCAACGTCCGCTCCGCCACTGCGCATCGCGCTGCCACGCTGGTCGTGTCTGACGATCGAACGCGCCGTGCCTCAGGTGGATTGGCGGATCACCAGTTCCGGATCGATCAGCGTCACGATCGGCGTCGGTAACGGCTTGCCGATCATCGACAGGATCCGCTCAACCGCATGGCTGCTGACCTCGGCGGCGGCATAGTTGATCGATGTGATCGGCACCGAGCTGAAGTCCGCCGCTTCGGTGTTGTCATAGCCGACGATCGCCAGTTCGCCGGGCACGGAGACGCCCTGCTCGCGACACCAGCGCAACGCTCCAATGGCGAGCGAATCGGTCGTGGCAAACAGCGCCGTCGGCCGCTGCTTCGGCTTCATTGCCTCGCCGATCGCCTGAAAACCGTCGGTCGCCGAATGGCCGCCGGGCTTGACCACGACGAGCGCATCGGCGGGAAGCCCTGCCTCGGTCACGGCGCGAAACGCGCCGTCATGCTTTTCGCTGTTGCCGAGCAGCTGCGCCGCGTCGAGCATGGCGATGCGACGATGGCCGCGCTCGATCAGGTGCCGGACCGCCTTGTAGCCGCCGCTGCGGTCGTCGATCGCCACCACGTCGAGGCCGGCAACCGGAATATCGGCAAGCACCAGTGCGGGATATCCGACCTGACGCACCGCGCGGATGTGGTCGAGCCGGTCGTGGTTGGTCGGATAGATGAGGATGCCGTCGACCTGCCGCGAGCGGAACACGTTCAGCGCACTCCACTCCTTGGCGGAATCGTGGTCGCTGGCGGCCAGCATCAGGGAATAACCACGCTGGGCGAGCTCCCTCTCGAGGAAACGCGACACCAGCGTCAGCGTCGGGTTCATGATGTCGGTGAGCACCAGCCCGATCGTCCGCGTCTCGCGGCTGACCAGCGCCTGCGCGATGGTGTTCGGAAAATAGTTCAGGCTCTGCGCGGCCGACTGGATACGGTCGCGCGTTTCCTCCGGAATTCGCAGACTGCCGCGCAGCGCCAGCGAAACGGTGTTCGCCGAGTAGCCGGTGGCCACCGCGATGTCCTTCAGTCGGGTACGGGTTCTCTGCAAGATCTCGTCACATTGGCCATGTTGCCTGAGAGGACTTAAGCCGGCAGCAATCCCTCTTCGCGCAACCGTTTCAGACCCTTGTACTGAAGGCAATCGGCGTGCATCTCCATCAGCTCGATGCGATTGCCGTCAGGATCCTCGATCCAGGCCTGGCGGTTGCCGTCGAGCCCGTCCTTGATCTGTGCGGTCAGCTTGATGCCGTTGGCCTCGATCGCCGGGCAGAAGCTGTCAAGATTATCGATCGTCAGGCACATGTGATTGACGCCGTTGGCGTTCCAGCCGGGAGCGCGATCGTTTTCCGCGCCGGGAAATATCTCCAAGAACACCTCTTCCGTGATCCTGAGATACACCAGCCAAGTGCTGCCGTCCTTATTGTGAAGGCGCAGCATCTCGGGAAAGCCGAGCTTGTCCCTATAGAAGGCGAGGCTGGCGTCCAGGTCCTTCACCTTGATGGCGGCGTGGCCGAAGCCGGTGATCCCTTTCATGACGTTTTCCTCCCGATAGGTCGAATTTCGTATGAGCGTTAATATCGCCTTTGCTCCCCGCCGCGCGCTTTGTCAATATGAATTCTCACCCGCCAAAGCGCGGGTTTGCTGCGCTGCAGCGTCGTTTTCTCGAATGCCCGGTGCCATTTGATCCCGATTTGCTTGTCACTGTTGACAGAGCGATATCGTCATGATTGGTTTAACGCTAATATGAAAATTGCCAGAGCCGCGATCGGCTAAGGCAGGCCTTCGAGGGAGGAACCCGAATGGCGCTCAGGTGGAGCAAGGTCTCGCCGCAGCTTGCGCTGATTCCTGCGCTCACTGTCACCCTGGTGGCCTTCGCCGGCGCCATCGGATGGACGATCTGGATGTCGTTCACGCGTTCGCGTCGTTTCCCTGACTACGCGATCGACCCCGCAGTTTGGCGCGCCAGTATGACCGGCTTTTCAGCGACGGCGTCTGGATGACCTCGCTCCGGAACGTCGTCGTCCTGGCGATCGGCAGCGCGCTCGCCATCGTGCTGGGTTTCATCCTGGCCGCGATGATCGAGAAGGAAAAGCGCGGCGAAGGCTTCTTCCGGACGATTTTTCTCTATCCGCTCGCGGTGTCGCTGATCGTCACCGGCATCGTCTGGCGCTGGATGTTCAACCCGGCCCTCGGTGTCCAGAACTTCCTGCACCAGCTGGGCTGGGAAAGCGCCAATTTCAACTGGCTGGCCGATCCTGCCACGGCAATCTACGGCATCATTCTCGCCTCGATCTGGCACGGGCTCGGCTTCTACATGGCGCTGATGCTGGCCGGCCTGAAGTCGATCAACACGGAAATCTGGAGCGCCGCCAAGCTCGACGGCGTGAGCTTCTGGCGGCTCTACGTCGAGATCATCATTCCGATGCTGAAGTTCACGTTCCTGACCTGCGCGATCCTGCTGTCGCTCGGCGTGGTCAAGACCTACGACATCGTGCTCGCCATGACCAATGGCGGACCCGGTACGTCAACCTGGACGCCGGCCTATTTCGTCATCAACGCCTATTCGACCCGTTCCAACATCGGTTACGCGTCCGCCTCAGCAGTCATCATGCTGTTGATCACGGCTGCCGTCTTCCTGCCGCTGATGCTGGTCACCGCCTGGCAAGTCCGCCGTCGCCAGGCCGCCGCCGTATGAATGCCGTGTCCGCTTACGAGACATCAGCGGCCGCGCGCATCGGCGGGCGCGTCTACCCCCGTAGGCGCCGCCGCATCAAGGGAGCGTCGATCGCCGTCCTCGTGTTCCTCGCCATGTGCGCGGCCTTCATTTCGATCCCGCTCTACGTGGTGATCGTCACCTCTTTCAAGACAATGGACCAGATCGCGCTCGGCGAGGTCTTTTCGCTGCCGACCACCTGGACATTCGAAGGCTGGTGGAAGGCCTGGGCAGAAGTCTGCTCGGGCATGACGTGCGAGGGTGTCAGGGCACGGATTCTTCATCTCGCTCGCCATTCTGTTCCCGAGCCTGTTCCTGTCGATCGCCCTGGCGTCGGTCACCGGCTACGCGCTGGCTCTGTGGAACGTCCGCTGGGCTGGCCCCTTTCTGTTCGTATTGTTCATGTGCGCCTTTGTGCCGTTCCAGATCATCATGATCCCGTTGGTCGCCCTGACCGCCTCGCTCGGCATCTACGGCACCATTTGGGCGATCGCCGTCATCCACGCCGTGCTGGCGATGCCGCTGCTGACGTTGATCTTCCGCAATTTCTACAAGGACGTGCCGCCCGAGATCATCAACGCGGCGATCATGGATTCCGGTAGCTTCTGGCGCATCTTCGCCGAGATCATCCTGCCGATGTCCGGCAACATCATGATCGTCGTGCTGATCCTGATGATCACCAGCGTCTGGAACGACTTCCTGATCGGGCTCACCTTTGGCGGCATGGGCGCCCAACCGATGACCGTCATCCTGGCCAACACCGTCATCACGGAGCGCGGCGAGGTCCACTACAATGTCGACATGGCCGCAGCTTTGCTGACGGCCATCCCGCCGCTGGTGGTCTATTTCGGGCTCGGCAAATTCTTCGTCCAGGGCATCACCGCCGGAGCCATCAAGGGATAGCCGTGCCGAAGGTCGAATTCAAAAATATCGTCAAGCAGTTCGGGCGCGTCACCGTGCTCGAGGATCTCGACCTCACCGTCAATGACGGCGAGTTCCTGGTGCTGCTCGGCCCGTCCGGCTGCGGCAAGACCACATTGCTTAACCTGCTTGCCGGCCTGCAGGAGGTGACCGCAGGCTCGATCACCATCGGCGGCCGCGATGTCACCGATCTCGATCCCAAGGACCGCGGCCTGGCCATGGTGTTCCAGTCCTATGCGCTCTATCCGACAAAAACGGTGCGCGGCAACCTGAAGTTCGGCCTCTCGGCGCAACGGCTCGACCGCGGCGAGATAGAGCGGCGTGTCGCCTGGGCCGCACAGCTGTTGCGTATCGAACCGCTGCTCGACCGCCGTCCGGCGCAACTGTCCGGCGGCCAGCGCCAGCGCGTCGCCATCGGCCGCGCGCTGGTGAAGAATGTCGACGTGTTCCTGTTCGACGAGCCGTTGTCCAACCTCGACGCCAAGCTGCGCACCGAGATGCGTCTGGAGATCAAGAAGCTCCACCACGACCTCAAGAAGACGGTCGTCTACGTTACCCATGACCAGGTCGAAGCGATGACTATGGCGACGCGGATCGCTGTAATGGACGGCGGCGTCATCCAGCAGATCGGCACGCCGGACGAGATCTACGAGCGGCCGGCCAACCTCTTCGTCGCTCGTTTTGTCGGCTCGCAGCCGATGAACGTCTTCGAGACGACGATCGATCTCACCGGCAACCGCGTCGTCGCGACCCACCGGTCGACCGGCGTCGAGATGGACCTGTCCGACTATTCCTTCATCAGGCAGCCGGCCACGGGCATGAAGGTGCTGGTCGGCTTGCGGCCGGAGCATTTCTCGATCGGCAGGCCGAATGGCGGCAAACCGGCCGCCATCTTCGACCTGCCGCTGCGCTACAGCGAAAAGACCGGTAGCGACGGTACCGCCTTCTTGGCGGCCGCCGACGAGCTGCTGGCTGTGCATGTAGACCATTCGCAGATCGGCGCGCTGCGGGACGGCGCCAGCGTCAGAGCGATCTTTCCGGCCGACCGGTTCAATCTTTTCGACGCCGAAACTCGGAGTCGGATTTAACATCAATAGGGAGGAAACGATGTCCAGAAGACTGACGTCCAAGAGACTGCTGGGCGCATTTGGACTGGCGCTGGCGATCGGCGCCGCGCCGTTCGCCAGCGCCGCCGCCACCGAGCTCAAACTGTTCCATACATGGTCGAATGAGAGCGAGATCGGCGCGCTCAACGCGATCGTCAAGGCGTTCGAAGCGAAAGGTAATAAGATTACCGAGATGGCCGTGCCGCACGAGCAGGCCGGCTCCAGCCCGCTGGTCAGCCTGATCGTCGCCGGCACACCACCCAATTTGTTCATCAACTCCGAGCCTGGCCTTTATCGCGATCTGACCAAACGCGGACTGGGCGAGCCGCTCGACGCCTATTTCGACAAGATCGGGGCGACGCCGAATTTTCCCGAAACGGTTTTGAAGTCAATCAAGGTCGACGGCGAGATCCGCAAAATCCCGACCGGCGTCCATATCGACGGGATGATCTACTACAACAAGAAGGTCGCCGCCGAGGCCGGCGTCGACCCGACCAAATGGGCCTCGCTCGACGATATGTTCGCCGACATGAAAAAGGTCCAGCAGGCCGGCTTCACCTTCATCGGAGTGGGCGGCAACACGTTTCAGGCCGGCTATCTCTTTCATGCCCTGGTCGCTGCCGTCGCCGGCCCGGACATATACAACCGCTTCTATGGTGAAACGCCTGACAAGACTGTGTTCGACGAGAAAGGCCTGCGCGACGCGATCGACATGTTCCGCAAGATCACCAGCCAGGCCGACGCGGGCTGGGTGAACCGGCAATGGAACGAGACGACCAGCACGGTCATTTCGGGCAAGACGCTCATGCAGATCCATGGCGACTGGATGAAGGGTCAGTGGAAGGCCAACAAGAAGGTGCTCGGCGAGGATTTCGGCTGCATCAACATTCCCGGCACCAAGGCGCTATCGGTGACGGTGGATGCGTTCGGCATCCTCGGCGGCCAGCCCGATGACGTGCTCAAGGCAGAGCTCGACTTCGCCGGTACCGTCGTCGACCCCAAGATCAACGCCGAGTTCGCTTCCATCAAGGGATCGAGCCCGGTGCGCCTGGACGTTCCGACCGACAAGCTCGACGCCTGCAACCAGCTCGTCCTCGACTCGCTGAAAAAGCCCGGCTTCAGCGTCCAGAATCCTTTCAACATATCCGACACCGACTGGCTGAACTCGGTGTGGAATACGATGTACACATTCCAGGGCGACCCCGACATGACGGTCGACGACGTCATCGGGGATTTCCGCAGCGAATACGCGGCGGTCTTCCCGTAATATTGGTTGAGTCCGCGCCGCCCACCTGCCTCGCGAGTTCGTCGAAGGACGATACCCTCTCCCGTGAACGGGGAGAGGTTGATCGATCATTTGGCCAACTCAACGCGCCGCCACTAACCCACGGGAAAACATTTTGCGCAACAGACGGCGGGGGCAACTCCTGCATCCATTGACAGTCGTCATGCTCGGCTGGAGAATGAAGAAGGTCAACGGCGATAGCCATGCGGGAAGGCAATGGTCCAACCGCCAGATACCGGACACCGTCCTGGCAGCGTCGTCGCGGTCATCGTCATTTGTTTGATCATCGTCGCTTTGTTCTTCATAGGCTTCAGATACTCAAGGCCAGGCCAAGGTACCCTCGTTATTCCTGGCGGTACGCTGCAGCAACCGTGAATCCGACCCCTTGGCGCTGATGCGGAGCCGTTCTCGGGCTACCAAAAGTGCCCCGGCGGGACTGGGGACGACAGCAAGAACCGTCCGGCGCTTCGCGGCCGGTCTTTTGCATCCCGCCGCGGCCTTCCTTTCCCACCTAAACAACCAAGCCTGGCCGGTGTGAGGTCGACATACTGGGAGACGACGAGCCCCATCCACCAGGCACTAGACGGCCCTGATCAGCCGGAGCAGAGAAAGCGCCTCGAAAAAGGTCCCCTTGCGAAAGGCGAGATAGGTCGGCTCTTCGACACCGTGGAACCGGCGCTTGAAGGCCGCCTGCCCCTGCAGGTTGAAGCGGGTGCGATTGACCCACGGCGATTCATAGGCGCGCTGGAAAGCGCACCGCCAGAAATCGCTTTCGACAAACCCGCTGGGTCCGATTTCGACCAGCGGCGACAGGCCGAGGGTAACGACGGAAACACCTTCGTTGCGAAAGCGGTCGACCGCAAATTTGGTCAGGCCGATCTCGGCATGCGCCGAGGCATCGATGTGCTTGCGCTTGAACGAGGTGGTGTAGCCGATGACCTTGCCGTCACTGAACAGCGGATCGAAATCCAGCAAGGCCACGAGCTCTCCATCCGGACCGTGCAGGACGAAGCGGCGCATGTCGATGCCAAGGTGATCGGCAAAGGGCCTGTTGAGAAACCTCATCTCCCAGCGCTTGACGATGCGGTCTGCCCGCCAGTTCTGGGAGAGCCTGGCAATCTCGTCGAGGAAGACGGTCCCGTTGTCCTCCGCAAAGGAAAACCCCTTCCTCAAGAGCCAACGTTCGGAATAGCGCACTGTCTCATTGCGCCTTCCGGAAAAGTCGTGGCCGGGCAGGACAAGCCTGGTGTCGACGCCAAGGCGGTTGACCTGATAGCCAAGCCCGGCAAGCACGCGCGCCGTCTGTTCGCCGATCTGCACGAACCACGGGCTGCCTGCAACCTCGACGAAACGTTTGATATAGTCGCGCCGATCGGCCGGGGCAGCCATTGGATCACCGAGCGCGAAATGATGTCGCGTTTTGCTGCCGTAAGCGATGTAGCCCTGGGCATCGCCGAAGTAATGAAGCCCCTTCTGCACGGCGGCCGAATAGGCAAGGGAAAAATCACCATGGCGACGGACCAGCGCCAGGCGCTCGACATGGTTCAGCTGCAGCCGCGGTATTTTAGGCCCGCGGTTTTCCAAAAAACGATCGAGGCGTCTTCGCAATGACGGCATGGTCGACTTTCGCGTGCCGGCTAGGCCGATGAAAGAGCTGACGGACCCCAGACCGATCATATTGCCGCGAGCTGATCCTTACCTGGTGCGGCATCTTATCCGGCCGGAACCGCCAGATTTAGGCACAATCCGCCCCCGGTCCCGCCCCAAGGCGGCACCACGCATTGTTGTCGACGCCCAGCGTCTGACGGCTGGTTGCTGCGCTCTTCGCGACACGAAATCGATTCCACTTCGGAAGCGCTCACCTGCCAAACACGATGGCGCTTATCGAACTGCGCTCTGAGAAGATTGTGCTTGATCTGAAGCCAGGAATTCGTCGCGTTCTGCTATCCACAAATCGGCATAGTCGACATTCTGCCACTCGGCAAACCACGGGCCGCCGCTCGTATAGTGGACCGCCTTAGGTGTGCCGACAGCAGGCTTTTCGTTCCAGCCTTCGAGCCAATTCCACTCTACCGGCAATGAGCCCAGATCTTCGTCGGCAACCCACTGCATTCGGTGAAGATAGGCGCCACTTTCCTGGTTCACGACCTCTGGCGTGAGCGATTTGACCGAGGGATGCGCGCAATTGAACAGCATCAACGACGACCAGTTTTTCCGAGGATAGGATGTCTGGACCACGCCATCCATCTTGGTCGTGGCCTTCGGCGTATAGTCATGCTGGACGCAATAGACCGCCTTGTCCGAGTCCGTATATTTCAGCAGGCCTGCGACGTCACCGAGCCACAGGAAATCGCAATCGCAAAACAGGGCCCAACCCGTGTAGCCGGCGAGAAAGGGCGTCAGAAAGCGCGTGTAGGTGAACTCCGTTGAGGCGAGCGGGTCTTTTTCCCGCCAGTACAGCCCGCGGCTACGCATCTCGTCCTGCTTGATCGGAATGACGGAGACAGGCGCCGACGCATGTTTGAGCAGCGAGTGGCGCGCGACGTCGTACGCGATCGGCTCACGGCTGTCCCATCCGATAAATACCCTAAACGCATCAGTCATATTCACTACCCTGGCTTTCGATTTTAACGGTCGTACACTAACTAGTTGGCGATGGCTCGGCAACAATGGCGGTCGCGCAAGCCGGTTTCTCACAGATTTGTCCTGGCCTCGGTCTTGCTGGTTCGGGTGGAATTGGCCTCGCTCCCCAATGCCACACGCGCCCATTTCTGATAGGTGTAGCTGGCGGAATAAGCGGCAACCATCGCCCCAGTGGAACCGTCCAGAAATCCCAGCCGGAAAACATAGCTGCGCATATAAGCCCAGACAGAGCGCAAAACCGCCTTGCCTATCGAGCTTTTTTTGCCCTCGGCAAGCAGCCGCGCGGCGGACGCTTCGGCGTACCGGCCAATCTTGTCGTGGGCATCCGCCAGGTCGGCGATGGAGTCGTGCTCGATCGGCTGGGACAATCGCCCGACCTTCCCGTTCACCACTACTTTCTCGTGCACGGTATCGTCGCTGAAGCGCCCGGAGCGGCGACGAAATAGCCTGAGCACCAGATCGGGTGACCAGCCGCCATGGCGGACAATATGCCCGCAAAAGCGCGATCTTCTCGGTATTTCGAAGCCGTCATAGCCTTTTGGGTCGGCGATTGCGGCTCTGATTTCCGCACCGAGCGGCGCCTCCACCCACTCATCGGCATCCAGCGAAAGGATCCAATCCCCCGTTGCCGCGGCAAGCGCACGGTTTTTTTGCGCGCCGAAACCGGGCCAATCAAGGGTCATCAAAACCTTGACTCCGAGATCACCGGCAATGTCCCTGGTTCTGTCGCTGCTGTCATTGTCTAGAACGACGATTTCGTCGGCAAAATCCACCGAACGAAGGCAGCGCGCGATGGACGCCTCCTCATTGCGGGTGATGATAACGACCGAGAGCACCGGCACGGTCAGAAGGTTCCGGCATCAAAGCTGCCGCTGTCATTCGAATGTATCTGCAGCATCGGCTCCCGGCCTGTTAGCGCACTGAGGGTACTAACCTAATCCAACAAAGTCGAAAATCATTTCAGATCAAGGCTTTCATACAGCGCCATCATTCGCTTTATCATGACGTTGAAATCATAATGCTCGGCCGCCGCTCTCACCCGGGTCGCGGTCTCACATCGTGACGACAACTGCAGCGCGTGCGCGAGCCCTGCAGCGAGGTCGCTTTCGCTGGCCGCGTCGCAAACAAGCGTCGGCTCGAACCGCTCGACAAGCTCGCGCGCTCCGCAGCCGGTGCTTACCACAGCGGGCAAGCCGCTGGCCATGGCCTCGATCACCACTGTGCCGAAAGGATCATAGATGGAAGGCAGCACGGCAATATCGGCCGCGCCGTACCACGGCAACATGTCCTTTTGCGGCCCCAGCATCTTGAGCCTTGCGCCGAGACCCAGCCTGTCACCAGTCTGCCTGAAGGCGTTGGCGCGCGAATCGTGGCCGACGACCCACAATTCCGGCTCGCCATCGAGCCTGGCGACAGCCCTCATCAGTGCAAGAAGCCCCTTTCGCGCAAAGCCCGAGCCGACAAACAGGACGACCGACCTGTTATCGTCGACGTCGAGCCGCGCGCGGACCGCGGTCCGATGCTGTTGGCGCAGTTGCGGATTGAAGCGGTGGAGGTCCACGCCGTTGGGGATATGGTGCACATTTTCCGCCGGATAATCGTAGTGACGGACAATGTCGTCTGCGACCATTTTCGAAATCGCAATGACAGCTTTGAGCCGTGGGCTGGCATAGGTTGCGCGCTCGAGGCGCAGCGTCTGGCGGTGAAAAGGGCTCAGCGCCATTGCCGCCCTGCCAAGCCGCGTCTGGAAACGCCGCCGCTCGGCAAGATAGGCGGCATGAACGCCCTCCCCGGCCCGGAAGACATCGCAGCACGGGAGGCGATCGTTGCTCTGCACCAGCGCCCGTGGCATCTCGGCGATCTTGCGGCAGGCGGCTTGAGCAAAGGACGTCGCCCGCAGCGAACGCGGAAAGCGGCGGCCGGCGCAATGGATGAACTCTATCCCTTCATTACGCGGCCAGTCGCCGGAGAGCACGGCCACCGGCCGCTGACGCGCCGCAAACGCGGCCATGATGTTTTCCAGCATGATCTCGCCTCCACCGAAAGGCGCATAACGCTGGCGCACGAACAGGATCGGCACTGTCGGTTCGGCTTGGACCTGCCGATCATGCTGAGACAGAGCCATTTGACCTCGCTACGCCGTGAAGATTTGCACATGATCGACTGGAGTGTCGTTTTCCTGAGGTAGACTGTGCGCCGCCGAGCAGAAGCCGCGCATTGCCGTCAGTAGCCGAAAGCCTCAAAATCCTCGGCATAGAGGCTAGAGACGATCCCGCGCGATCTCTTATCATAGTAATCGTCGGCCTTGCTCGTCGCATCCGTTCGGCTTTGGCTGCGGTGGATGGTGTTGCTGATTTGCCTGCCGCCACTGATCCGATCCCACACCTTTTGGAAGTCCTCGGCGAAATTTTCGACACGACCGATAAAATCAAACTCGGACGTGGGCATGACAAGCGACGATGTCTGCGGAGCCCAATGGAGGTCCGCATACAGCCAGCCATCTTCCAGGAGATCACAAAATTCACAGAAAGTCGGGATATTGCCGCGCTTACCGATGTTTTTCTTTCCCGTCGCGACCTTATCCAAATAGGCCGACAGCACGCGGCTGTAGGGATTCCGCACAAACGTGAACGCGAACACGTTCGAAATCGAATCAACCTGATCGACGGTCAATTGCGACGGACGCAACAGGGTGTCGCTCTGCAGCAATTGTTTCTTCGCGCCGGCGAGCTGGAAGTTTTCGCGAAATTTGAGCTGGGCCAAGTTTATTGTGACCGTAGAGTTGGCCGACTTCGCAATGCGATTGTAGAAAAATCCGTGATCGGGATCAAACAATCCTTGCCGATCGGCGGTCAGTATCGTCAATTTGCCGCCATACGGGTATCGCTTGTAAAACGGAGAAGCCGGTATGGTCCTTTTGGCGACCGTTCGGCCAACCTTTGTTTTGATTTTCCGAAATCGTTTCAGCACATTCGAGCTCGATCCGTGAGTGGTTTCGTCCCCCGTTTACCGTGCCCACCGCGGCGTATAGCGTAAGTCTGTCGACGCTGCCAAGTTAGAGATTGAATGTAAAAAATTTGGCGGAACATTTGCGTTGTCTAACGCCTTCCCACCCCCGGAAAAACATCGCAGCACAAAAGGCGATCATTGTCCTGCACCAGGGCCGGAAGCGTTGGTCGTGCTGTGACAAGCCCGTGCGACGCGCGATGCCTCTATCCACCTCAATTGAGCTTTCGAACTTGGCGGGAGTTTCTTCGCAGTCTATTAAGCGCCGTAAGCCAGCCTTGGATAGGGCAATGCGGTAAAGACAGTCTGCCTGCTTACAGGCCTATGCCACGACAGGTAGACTGATTTCAAGGCGAGGGTTTTTGCCGATGACGACCAGCCATGTTTCGCCCGATAATGTCGTGCCGGGCAAACGCCAGCTCGGCGCATTCCGTCGCCTCGAGCGCTCGTTGCGGCCACGGCTGCAAAACCTTCGCGACGTAGTCAGGGAGCCGTTTCTTGCCTGGGCGCATCCGGAAGCCCTCGCCTTCTACCGCAGGGCCGTGGCAACCGCATACCTGCCGGACGACCTGATCGACGTGGTCCCGCAACTCAAGATCCTGTACCTGGCAACGCCGAAGGCGGCCAGCAGCCGCATTCGAAGCAACCTTGCAGCCATGATCGGCAACGACACCGTGTCGGGGTGGCGCAGCGACCAGAACTGGAAGGTCCACAACCGAAAGGCGTCACGGTTGCAGGCGCCTCGCCATGGCATCGTGCAGTTCCACCGCATGGCGACAAGTGCTGAAGCCTTGCGATTTACCTTCGTTCGCAATCCCTATATCAGGCTGTTGTCGTGCTGGGCCGACCAATATCGCGACCGTCCCCTTGTGCCTGGCTATGGCAGGGTCGAGGTCTATCTGGCTCATCGCGAACGGGCCGATCCGGCGCTGCCTGTGGGCGCTGACAAGAGCCTGTCCTTTGCAGATTTCGTCGCCTTTGCCTGCACGACGTCCACATGGCGCATCGACAAGCACTGGCAGAGGCAAAGCGACATTGTCGAAGTTCCAGGAGTTACGTTCGACCTCATCGGCAAGACCGAGACTTTCGCAAAGGATTTCGAACGGGTTCTCGATCATGTCGGTGCAGGCGACGATATGCGGCGCGCGGCGATGCCGCCCCTGCACACCTCCTCGCGTCGCAGGCTTGCCGACTACTTCACGCCAGAACTGGCGGATTCCATCTATCGCGCGTATGAGCGCGACTTCGATCAGTTTGGCTATCCGCGCGCGCTTCCGGAGTGAAAATATCGGGCGTATCGCTCAAAGATACCCGAAAGCCTGCATCAGGGGTTTCCCACGGCCCTCGGTAAGTTCCGTCAATTCCTGCTGACCAAGATCGGTCTTCCACCGTCCGCGTCCATCATAGATCGGCTGATTGACCTGCTGGTTGCGGAGCGCAGTATGCTGCTTCTCAACTTCGACTTCGGCCGGCTTGAACCATTGCTGCGGCTTCCTGTGATAGTCGAGCAGGTCCGGGCTGAAGGGCAGGTTGAGAAAGCCGCAGATGCGCTCAACGATCTTGGCCGGATCCTCGACCAGATCCTCGTAGCGATAGATCAGTACATCAGGCTGTCCTTGTTCGGCGAGAACGAGCGCATTGTCGCCGATCCAGCGGTCGAGCGCCTCTGTTGGATCGCCAAGACGCTTGGCCAATGACGCCACGACGTCGCGCCCGTCCCGCACCGGCATCACGAAACGCGCCCCGGGCACGAGGCGGCGAATACGGCCGACGCGACGGATATGCCGCGGCGTTTTTTCAAGCAGCAAGGTCTTTCCGGCACCGCGCGCCGCGCGCTTCAGCTTCCAATAGCGAAACATCGCCAGCGGCGTCCATTTGAAGAAGACATTGGTTTCCTGGAACGGCAGGTAGACGTCGGGATGGGCTGCGAGGATCGTCGCGATCAAGGTCGTGCCGCTATGACCGCAGCCGCATATGAATCCGGTCCGCATCACCATGTCGGCAGTGCTCCTATGGCCCGACCCCGCTCCGTCACGGCGAAAAAGAAATGCTGGCAGCCTTGAGGGTGGCTATGCGGAGGCATTCGAAAACTTGGCGCCTTTCAGGAAACCGGACAATACCGCCTCCTGATAGCTTTCCTCGGATTGCGAAGCCACGGCCGTTCGCTTCCAGCTTTGCGGAAGACCAAATCCCTGCTTCTTACGTTTGAGCGTGCTTGCCGGCAAAACATTGCGATATGCGTATTTGAGCCCACCCTTAAGCTGGCCATCCTTGTAAAGAAACGACTCCGGCAGGCTGAACGCATATTCGATCATTGTTCGCGACAGGAACGGGATACGCGCTTCGAGCGAAACCGACATGCTCAACCGATCGACCTTGGTCAGGATATTGTTGGGCAGACTGGTATGAAAATCGAGATATTGCAGGCTGCGCAACGGTCCGAGTTCCGGCTTCCACCACGCCCTGAGATGGGCGAGTTCGTCATAGTCGGCAGCGATGGCAAGGCGTTCGCGATAGACGTCGCGCTGCCACCTCGTTCTGCCGGAGCCAATGGTGATGGAGAGCTCGACCGGGTCACGCGTGGTGATCAGGCGCAAATTGCGGTCCTTCAGGCGCCACCCGCTCTGTGAACCGAACGGGAGGAAACGTTGCTTCCTGCGAATGCCGCTAAACCGCTTGTATGAGCGATAGCCGCCGAAAAGCTCGTCCCCGCCATCGCCCGTCAGCACGACGGTCCTGTCGCGGCTGGCAAATTCGCAGACACGAAACGCCGGGACGGCGGCCTTGTCGGAAAGTGGCTCGTCATACCATTCCCGCGTGCGGTCGAAGACGTCATCGAGCTCTGTCGGCTGCAGGATCCGGATCGCGTGTTCGGCGCCGAACAGCGCCGCGACCTTGGCCGCCTGCGCGCTCTCGTCAAATCTTGGATCTTCGAAGCCGATCGAAAACGCCTTTGCCGTGGGGTTCACCGCAACGGCATGCGACAGGACAACCGCCGAGTCTATGCCGCCACTCAGAAAATAGCCGACCGGCACATCGCTCACCATGTGAGCGGCGACGCTCGCCTGCATGCGGCCCCGCAGCCCGTCGGCCAGGCGGTCGTCATTGTCCGAGCGGAGTTCGGTAGGCATGGTCCAGTAACGCCCGACATCGACGCGGCCGGTTTCCAGATCGAATGTCAGCCGACTTGCGGCCGGAAGTTTGAAGATATTGCGGTAAAGGCTTTTGGGCGCTGGAATATAGCGGCATGCGAGATAGTCCAGGACAGCCGTCTCGTCGATCGGTGGCAGATCGTCGCCGAGCCAGGCCTGCAGCGCTTTCAGTTCCGACGCCCAGGCAAATCGGCGTCCCGAATGGAAGTAGAAGAACGGCTTCATGCCCGGCCGGTCGCGGATCGCATGCAGCTTGCGGCGTTCCCCATCATGGATCACGGCCGCATACATGCCGTCCAGCTTCTCGCAGAGCTCTTCCAGCCCCCACACCCGATAGCCATGCAGCACAACTTCGGAATCGGACTGCGAGGTGAATACGCAGCCTTTGGCAATCAGATCGGCGCGGAGCTCGCGATAGTTGTAGATCTCACCATTGACCGTGATCGCGAACTTCCCGTCGGCGCTGACCATGGGCTGATTGCCTGCCGCCGAGAGGTCGATAATGCTGAGGCGCCGAAACCCGTGATAGAGATCGCTGGTGACACGTGCGCCGCCATAATTCGGGCCGCGGTGCACAAGCGTGTCGCGGGCCTGGTCGGCACGGTGGATATCGTCGGGCGAAAAGCCCTCGGCACGATAGACGCCGAACAATCCGCACATCATTGGCTCCGCAGGAAGATCTTCGGTTCGAAAGCTTTTTGCCGGCTCCGCCAGCCGGGCCAGACCAGTATAGGAAACTGCCTGGATGCTCAACCGCCCTGCTGATTTGTACGGTCAGGCTCGAGCGGCCTCGAGCAGGCGCCTCATGTTCTTCTCCGCCTCGTCCATCACCTCGGCCCAGGGCCGTAGGCGGCCGTGATCTGGGGATCGGCCCGGGCCGAGCGCGCGGGCCGATAGAACTCGCATGATGGATCGCTGTGGCCAGCCAGACCTGCTTCTCGGCCTTCTCGAACCGGAGAGCAGAACCTAGATGGCAAAAAAGGCATCGGCATATGAGGCAAAATCGTAGCTATCGGCGTCGTGCCGCTATGTCCGCATCCGCAGACAAACCGATGCATCGGATCAATTCACACCTGCCCCTGTCGCCGAGATAAGATATGCCATGCCGCAGGAAGGCCTCATCGAGCCGCTTCCAGTAATCGAGCCGCGCAAGTACATTGTCGCAGAAGGCTACATCATCTACGCTGAGGTAGTCCAAATAACCACCGACCTTACCTTTTCGAACCTTGAAACTTTCCGGGTCGTCAGGATTGCGTGGTCGCAATTTTCCGCCATAGCGCGCACCCAGTTCTCCTGAGATTTCAGATTGCTGCATTCGTTTGAACGACCTACTGACGACCACATCAGCAAGGTTGGACTCGTCGAAGGACTTTCCCACAAAGTTTCCGACACTGCGCAAAGCGTCGTTTGTATCCCGCTGCATATCTTCATAGCGCAGAAGCGCAATTTTTCGCATGTAACTTGCGGCTGCGAACCACTGCAGATTGAAAAGGGCAATCTTCTCGACGCCGTGTTTGGGGCTCCTTACACATTCGCCTATCGGACCTGCTCCCAGCTGATGGCGTTTGCAAACCTGAAAATATCCAGACACCACAGTGTCGCGGGGGTCTCGCGTCAGAAATAGGATCCGCTGCCGTTTGTAGCGTGATTTGTCGGTGCTGATCTGTGCAATGTCACGCAGCTCCTTGTGGTCGGAACCATCATGCGTGTAAGCCGCATTGACGCCCAGATCGTCAAGCATTACGCGCAGCCACGTCCGCCCGGACTTGGGAAACGAGACGACAAGGAGTGGCGGCCTTTTTGCAAAGAAGTTGGACAACAATCTCAACTTAGGCCTCCGATTGCGAGCACTTTGATTGCGCAAATCAGCGGTTGTAAATATCGATCAAAGCATTGGCGATCCGTTGCGAAGCTGGCATCTTTGGATCAATCGACAGATTGGCATTGAGGAAGTCCCGGCTTTGCTCAAAATAGGTCGGTCTTGACCTGACCGCAGCAAGGATATCGTCGACGAGTTGATGCTCCGACCATGTTGGTTTGAAAGCGCCCATAGGACTGTCGAACTCGACCATCGGCGAAACCAGCGGAAAGAGCACCACCGGAATGCCGCAGGCGATCGCTTCGTAAACCGTGGTGCTTGGGCGAGTTACTAGCGCCAGGGCGTCCGGGAGCAGTTGTGCGAAGTCTACGGGCGATTTGTTCGGCATGTCGACTTTTGCGAACATCGTGGGATGGACACTAACGACATGGGCAAGGCCGAGTTTCGCACATGCGGCTGCCACCGCTTCGATCGATTGGCGGTCTGCGAGGTCTTCGATATCCCCCTTGAAGTTCACCAGCACGAAAAGCCCTTCATCGTGCCTGGCGCCCGCGTTTTCGACGGCACGCTCAATTACCGGGGAGCCGACAATGTAGGTCGGTTGTCGTCGTTGCTGCAGCGCTGCCGGTCCCATCGACAGGATGTAGTCAGCTCTCACAAATCGATGCGGCTGCAGCAGTCTCGCACCTCCGATGAGGCCGACCACACGGACCATTCCGAAGTTGATAGAATCTATGAACCGCCTAAAAAATTGCGGTGCATAGTCATTTCCAGTCACCAGCATGTCGCAGGGTCTGATCGTCCGCTTGAGCTCAGCAAAGCTGATATGCGACATTCCCCGGGCGTTTAGTTCAGGGCGTGCGACGCCGCCGCGTTTCAATCCGTCAATATGCGCGAATACGCATTGAATGCCGCCGTCGACCAGAAGTTGAGCCGCATCAGCCAGCAGACGAACATTGTTGCGATTGTGTGGGACGAAGTAGACCGTCCTCGTCTCTGCCCTGCCGCGAGCGTAGATACGCCCCCGCCTGAACAGGTTTCCTGGATGCACAAGCCTGTACACCGCGAAGAGCCGCTGCACAAAGTCTTCGCTGACAAGAGAAGCCGACTTGTTCCCCGACCTACCCAAAGATATGCATCGCCCTCCAAGTCTTGAACCAGCCGCCAGCCGGCAGTTTACAGCGTTCTCGCCGTAAAAAAAGGCCCTTGACCACTTGGCTGCTGTGGCCTTCCTAGTGCGTTCGCGATGCCAGGCGTGGCGGAGTCAACTAGAGGCGATGAGTGAGCACATGTGGTGTCGCGCCTCGTCCATCACCTCGGCCCAGGGCCGTTCGCGCTTTGAGACCAGCACGGCCGAAGGATAGTAGGGCGTGCGGTCGCCCTCCACTGGCCACGAACGTTTGAAGCCGTCACCAAGGATGAAGACCGACGGGACGCCGAGGGCGCCCGCCAGGTGGGCCCCGGTGTTGCTGATGGTTACGACGGCGTCCATCGCTGCAACCTGCGCGGCGAACATGTCCATGTCGACAAGCTGATCCACGGTAGGGTCGTGCAACACACGTGTCGGGTCGCCATCGGTCAAGATTTTCAGGTCTGACTCGGTCCGGCCATATTGCAGCGAAACGAACCGAAGGTCCTGTCGGCCAAGCAGGGGACGCCACGCCGCCAGCGGCGGCAGGTCCTTGCCGGGATTGGAGCTGCCCCATGCGACGCCGACCAGCGGCCGGCCGTCCTCGCTGTAGCGGGCGCGAAGTTCAGCGACCCGCGCCGGATCCGGTTTAAGCGGGACGAAATGCTCCCGGATCGTCGCCTCATTGGTTTCGAACACAGCAGTCAGATGCTGGACGCCGGCAAAGGCCTGCGCCTCGGCGTAGGCGGCCTTGTTCCCAGGACCGACAGCCCGCACATCGGCAATGGGAAATGTCCGCTGAAACAACGGCACCAACCGATGCTCGACGAGCACGATCAATCGTGCGGCGCGGGCGAGCGCGCGGCCGACGGAACTCGCATGATGGATCGCGGTGGCCAGCCCCTGCTTCTCGGTCTCCATCAGGTCGACGAGCAGTACCTGGTCCGAGACATCCTGGCCGAGCCACTCACGCTCGACACGGCCTTCAACGATATGGCGCCGGGCGATCTTGAGTTCGGCCGCCGGGCCGTAAGCGCCCATCCGCATCAGCGCCTTGCCGAGCTCGTCGAGCAGATGTACCTCGCCCCTCGACTTCGCGATCGATGCTAGCGCCAGGGCTTTCGGCAGCGCGGCCGACCAATCGCGCGCCTCGATGCTTCGCCGATAATCCGCCATCTGATCGGCAATATCGCCGTCACGCCAGCGAAGGAAAAGCTGCCGCCGATGACTGCGGAACCAAACCTTGTATTTGTAGCCGGCAAGCGCGATAGCGCGGCGCAACCGGAGAAGAAATCGGCTATCGGCCATCAGCAACTCCACTGATGATTTGCCTGATCCGTCCACCTGCTTCCTGCATTGCGGACGCCCATGCCTGGCCGCCTTTTCTGACCAGTCGAACGCTTGGATATGTGGCCACGGTCTCGCCGAAGGCGGGCCACGACAGCCGAAACCCGTCGTCGAGCATGACGACCGTTGGGACGCCAAGCGCCCCCGCCAGATTGGCGCCGGTATTGCTGATCGTCACCACGGCATCGAGCGCAGCGATTTGCGCGGCAAAGCGGTCCATATCCGACAACTGGTCGACGGAAGCGTCATGGATGATGCGTCCCGGCGCCCAGTGCTCGAACTCGGAGAGCGCCGGCCCGACATCGCCATATTGCAGGCTGACGAAACGTCCCGGCAGGCTGCCGAGCAACGCCCGCCAATCGTCCAGGGCCGGCAAGTCCTTGGCCTTGTTCAGGCTTCCCCAGGCAAAGCCGATCAGAGGACCGGGGCCGCGATCGAGGTAGGTGCTGCGCAACTCGGCGACCAATCGGCGGTCCGGCTCCAACGGGACGAAGGGCGCGCGTGCTGCCGGTTCATCCGGCCAGAAGTGCTTCGCCAGTGTCTCGAAGCAGGCGAAGACATCGGCGTCCACCGCCGCCACCTCCCCCTGTTCCTCCAGCCTGAGATCGAGCGCAGGATATGTTCGGCGATAGAGTGGCACCAGTCGCTGCTCGACCGAGACGATGCATCGCTCGGCAGCCGCGATCACCGGGCCAAGCAACGACGCGAACTGAAGGAAAATCGCAAGATCGCCTTCGCGGCGCTCGACGGCAAGCCTGCGACCCGCAAGATCACTGCCATCCCATTCGGGCCTGCCTGGCATTTGCTTGCTCGACGCAATCAACTGCCAGGCACGGTTCCCGCCGCCGAGACGTCTGAGGCCACGCCCGGCTTTCTTGACAAGCCCGCGATCGCCAAGCTGCTCACCCAGCAGGCCGAGTGCCAGCGCATGGTCCCGGGCCGCCTTCCAGTCGCTTCGCTCGACGCTCTCCGCCATCAGCCTCATATGCCGTTCGACGCTTTCGTCGGCATGACGCCAGGGCCGTTTAAGAAGTTTCTTTGCTCGATCAAAAAGTGTCTGTAGCCGCTTGCCCGCGCCTGCTTGCGGGCGCAGGTCCGCAGCTTTTGCTTTTTGAAGGACGGATCGTCTGTTCGGCACGGCGATCCTCAACAGGCAGCGTCGGAATGCGTCGTCAAGATCGACGAGAGTCTTTGACCAACCTCGTCGAGCACCACCGACCACGCGCGCCCTTCCTTACGAATGACGACGCCCTTCGGATACCAAGGCGTTCGATCGCCGATGACTGGCCACGCCGTCTGAAAATTGTCGTCGATCAGGAAAATAGTCGGAATACCAAGTGCTCCGGATAGATGAGCCGCCGTGTTGCTGATCGTCACGACGGCATCGAGCGCTGCGACCTGTGCAGCGAACCGGTCCATATCGACCATCTGGTCAACGCTGTCGTCATAGATAAGACGCGCGTCATTGCCATTGCGCAGGCGCCGCAGCGCCGGCTTGATCTGTCCGTACTGAAGCGAAACGAATGTCGCTTGTGTCTGGGCGATGAACCGTGCCCATTCGGGGAAGTCAGGCACGTCCTTGGTGTGGGATTTGCTACCCCAGGAGAGGCCGACCAGCGGCAGATCCGTGATCGAGCGATAATGCTTGCGGAATGTCTCGACGAGCCCAGGATCTGCTCGCAGCGGCACGAAGTCGGCGGCAAGTTTCTCGGCATCGCGTCCGAACACCCAGGCGAGATCTTCGAAGGTCGCACGTTTGTCGCCGATCACATCCTGCTGCGCCGGGACCACGGTCGCCTTCGGGAACGTTCGCTGCAGAATTGATATGAGCCGCGGCTCTGCCCGAATTGTTGCACTTTGCGCATAGGCAGCGGCGGCGCCGGCCAGTCGCGCGTGGCGGATAACCCGGCCAAGGCTGCGCGGGTCATCCTCCACAAGATCGATCAGCAGTGTATCCGAACCGAGGTTCTCCCCGGTCCACTCGTTGGCATTTTTCCCCTTCCGCAGCCGGCGAGCGGTAAGCCGAAGCTGGGCCGCCCGGGCGAAGTTGCCCAGCCGTTCGAAGGCCTGTCCTGCCTTCTGCATCAGCTCGGGGTTGCGGGACCGGTCAGCCATGATGGCCATTTCATTGATACTTGCTTCAAGGCCTGTCCAGTCCCTGCGCGCGATCAGCGCGTCGGCCTTGGCCTGCAGCTCAAGAACGGAATGAGGCTTGGAGCCGGCAAACAATGTCCGCGCGGCCTTTGTGTATCGGCGCAATCGCAGGCCTATCCCAGCAATCACATACCTGACATAGGAACCGTGATAAAAACTGGTCATCGCCGTCAGCGCAAAACGCTTTGCCGCAGCTGCTTGCTGCCCTCGACGATCGGGCCGGACGCCTCCAGGTGAAAGATCGAGCGATAAATTTCGCTGCGCCTGGCAAGCTCGTCATGAGTCCCGGCGTCCGCCAGAATACCAGCGTCAAACACCAGGATGCGATCGGCTGCCTTGATGGTTGAAAGCCTGTGCGCAATGCAGATCACCGTGCGCTCGAATGCATCGTCGAAAGCAGCCTCCATGACCGCCCGTTCGTTTTCGCCGTCAAGCGCGGACGTTGCTTCATCATAGACGATTACCGGAGCATTCTTGAGCAGCGCGCGCGCGATGGCGACGCGTTGTTTCTGCCCGCCCGACAGGTTGGTGCCACTCGGCCCGACAAGAGTGTCGAGCCCGTTTTCAAGGCTGGAGGAAAAGCTGGTGACCCGGGCGAGGTCCGCCGCGGACTCGATTTCCTGATCGGTGGCGCCCGGGCGTCCGTCGCGGATGTTGTCGCGGATCGAGCCTTCGAACAGGAAGACATCCTGTGACACCAGTGCGATATTGTCGCGAACGTCGGCGAGGCCGATCTTGGAAATGTCCTTTCCGTCGATGAGGATCCGGCCCTTGTCCGGCTCAATGAGGCGCAGGATCAGATTGACGATGGTGGTCTTGCCGGCGCCGGAGCGGCCGACGATCGCCAGCTTCTCACGGGGCCGTACCTCGAAGGAAACGCCGTGCAGCGCCGGGCTGTTGCCTTCGTAGGAGAAGGCCACATCTTCAAAACGGATACCGCCCTCGACATCGGTGAGGCGCTCGCCGGCGGTTGCGAGTTGTCGCTGCTCGGGCGTATCGATCAAATCATACATCTGCTCAACCGCCACCATCTGCTTCTGGATATCGACATTGACGCGGGCCAGCCGCTTGGCGGGCTCATAGGCAAGCAGAAAGGCGGTTATGAAGGCCATGAACTCGCCCGGGGTCTTGCCGTTGCCGAGGGTCTGCCAACTGGCATAAATGACGAACAGCCCGATGATCACGCCGCCGCCGGTCTCCATCAACGGACTCATCAACGCTGACGTCCGGTTTATCTGGATGCCGCGCCTTTCCATCTTGCCGACGGCCTTTGCGAAGCTGGCGACCGCCTTGTCTTCGAGCTGAAAGGACTTGATGGTCCGGATACCTTCGACGGCTTCCGTGCCGATCGACTGGACCAGTGCAGCCAACTCCGTCTCGCCCCTTGCCAGCGCCTTGAGCTTCCTGGTTATGGCGCCCACCGACAGGAACAGCAGCGGCAGAACCGCCACGGATATCAGCGACATCATCGGATCCTGCTTGACCATGACGCTTGCCAGGCCAATCAGCGTCAGCACATCGGAGACGGTGCTGCTCGTGAGCGTCAGAATAACGGATGACCCGGCGCGCGCGTTGAACATGATCTTGGAGACGAATTTCGCCGGATGCTGATTGGCGAAACGACCGATGTCGAAACGCACCATTCGAGAAAACTGGCGGTTTTGCAGGTCCGAGACGATAGCCCGGCGAATCTTTCCCGTCGTGATGGTCTGGCAATAGGCGGCTATGCCCTTAACCAGGAAAATGCCGATGATTACGGCGCTGATACCCCATGCGGCGGCAGCGTTGCGTTCCACATAGATGCTATTGACCATGGTGCTCATGATCCAAGCCGACGCGGCGGTCGTCGCCGCAACGGCGATCGAACACAGCAAACCGGCGAGATACAGCGTTTTGTGCGGCGGCAGGTTCTCGATGATCAGACGCTTAACCAGCGGGTATGCCAGCACCGCCGAAATTCGTCTCTTTGCGCTCATTCCATTTCCCGATGCGATGTGCGTTGGTACCGGAGGGCCTCTGCTCTCTGCCGACCCGCACGATTTCGGGACGCCGCTTGAGCATCCGCGATAGTTCATATCCTATTCCATGTCTGTGGCTTCGTTCGGAGCCGCAGTCAATGCCGAACCCGACTCATTGAATGGCGACCGTCAAGGCTGCCGCACGGGCTCAATCGGCTCGGTGATACGCCGCGTCCTTGACAAGCTTTGTTCCTTCGGCTCAATCGTTTGCCAATAGCTTGGGTGCATTCTCGTGGTGGGCGAAAATAGTGTCTGACATTCACAACGTGCCCTCCAAGAGGGCTGCGACCAATGGTTGGTTTTCCGACTTGGTGTGTGCATCGACGTTCTTTGGGGTGGTATTTCCCGTCGGATTTGCACGCCGGTTGGTCAGAGTGATCTGCCGACGGCTCCAAAGAACGCATTCCAATGATACATTTTGGATTGAACGAAGAACCAAGAACGATTTGAACTCGATGACCAATCAGTTTTGAAGACAATATTATGACCAATATATTGGGCATATCGGCTTTCTACCACGACAGCGCGGCCTCCCTCGTCGTCGACGGCGCCATCATTTCGGCGGCCCAGGAGGAGCGGTTCACCCGTCGAAAAGCCGACGAACGCTTCCCCTCAAACGCCATTCGCTCCGTTTTGCAGACCGGCGGTGTCTTGCTGAAGGATGTGGACTACGTCGTATTCTATGAAAAGCCGCTGCTAAAATTTTCGCGTCTGCTTGAAACCTATCTCGACGCCGCTCCTAGCGGATTCGATTCATTCCGAAAGGCGATGCCCGCTTGGCTGACGGGAAAATTATTTCAGAAGAGGATCATTTTCGACGAACTCCGCAGAATCGACCGCGGCTTCAAGGATCCATCCCGGATCCTTTTTTCCGAACACCACGTGAGCCACGCGGCCAGCGCGTTTTTCCCGTCGCCCTTTAATGAAGCTGTGGTTTTAACTCTCGACGGCGTTGGCGAGAAAGCAACCACGACAGTTGCGATCGGCAGGGGCGCAACTCTTGATGTCGTGCGGGAATTGCGGTTTCCGCATTCGCTCGGGCTTCTATACGCGGCGTTCTGTTATTATCTCGGCTTCAAGATAAACAGTGGCGAATACAAGGTGATGGGGCTGGCCCCCTATGGTGTGCCTCGGTTCAAATCGCTGATCCTGGAAAAGCTGGTCGACCTGAAGGAGGACGGAACCTTCCGTCTCGACCAAAGCTATTTCGCGTATGCCACTGGACTGAAAATGACGAACGCACGGTTCGCCAGCCTCTTCGGGCAGCCGGTAAGGCGCCCTGATACCGATCTGTTAACTGATTTTCATATGGACGTTGCCGCGTCCATCCAGGCCGTCGCCGATGAGATCGTTCTTCGGCTGACTCGCAGCTTGGCACGAGATTTTGCAATTCCCAATCTGTGCATGGCCGGCGGTGTGGCGCTTAACTGCGTGGCGAACGGCAAAGTGCTCAGAGATGGTGCCTTCAAGAGAATCTGGGTTCAGCCCGCAGCCGGCGATGCCGGAGGCTCGCTTGGGGCCGCACTCGCCGCCTGGCATCTTAAACTCGGCGGTGAGCGGGTTATAGCCAAGCAAGATTCCATGAAAGGGAGTTATCTCGGTCCGGAATTCGGTCAGAGCGAGATCGAAGCGCAACTCAGCCGAGCCAAAGCCGTTTTCGAAGTCATGCCAACCGACCAACTGATCGATGCCACGGCTGCGGCGCTGGCCGACGGCAAGGCGGTGGGGTGGTTCCAGGGCAGGATGGAATTCGGACCACGGGCGCTTGGCAACAGATCCATCCTTGCAGATCCGCGGTCGGACCATATGCAGAAGACGCTCAATCTCAAGGTCAAGTTTCGCGAGAGTTTTCGTCCGTTCGCCCCCTCAGTCCTGTCGGCACATGTGTCGGACTGGTTCGATCTGGAGGGTGAATCGCCTTATATGCTCCTCGTTGCTCCGGTTAAGCAGAGCCGTCACCGCGCGATGACTGCATCCGAGGCCGCTATGTTCGGAATAGACAAGCTGAACGTCCGTCGGTCCGAGATTCCTGCCGTCACGCATGTCGACTATTCGGCCAGGATTCAGACGGTGCACGTCGAGACCAACCCGCTATACCACGCGTTGATCACCCGGTTTGAAGCGCTTACCGGCTGTCCTGTCTTGGTGAACACCAGTTTCAATGTGCGCAGCGAGCCGATCGTATGTTCCCCGACGGATGCTTTTCGCTGCTTCATGGGAACGGATCTGGACGTGCTGGTGGCTGGTAACTGCGTTCTCCATAAGCCGAAGCAGGATTCCGCCCTCGCAATGGACTACCGCGGTGAGTTTGAGCCCGATTGAGCACGCGCACGAAAGGCGTTGCTACATGGTGTCGAGATGAACGTGGTTAAAAAGCAACTTTGGAGAGCGCGGCGCACTTTGCGCAAAGGCCTCATTATGCTTCTAGGCGATAGGGCGCTGCTCCAGATCGGTTTCCCAGGCTTGATTGCCAAATGGGCTGGTTGCCCGACACCTTTGGTTCGGCCAAACCCCTATACCCTATATGAGCTGAATCCTGTGTGGCACTCGGGCAACGGCAGATCGAGACACAATAGCCTGGGCTTCCGGGGCCCGGAAACCGCCATGCCGAAGCCGGAGCAATGTCTAAGAGTTGTCTGTATGGGAGAATCGTCTACTTATTGTACCGGAATAGAAGACGATAGCCGTACTTATCCGCACCGGCTGGGCGAATACCTGAGGGATCTGAAACCGGGAGTCGAAATTGACATCGTCAACGCAGGAGTTGGCGGATATACCTCGGTCGAGAACGTTTTGAGACTTCTTTTCCACGTAGCACCATTGTCACCTAATCTTATCGTATACTACTATACCCACAATGATGTTCATCCTCGGCGACTGGAAGGACTGTCTCGAGACTACAACCAGTATTCCTGCTCCTGGTTCGAGCCACCGTCAGGTGGCGGGCTTTCGGGTTGGTTCAAAAGACGGCAAAATCTGGCGACCGCGTATGTCGGGAACATTGTTCGACGTCGAGGCGATGGACGTCGAAATTCGAAGCACATTGCGCACAATCCACCAGACGCGTTTCGTGCGAACTTTAGTGCACTGGTCGTCCTCGCAAAGGCAGCCGGAGCCTCGGTTCTCTTCGTAAACCCCAATTATCGGCAGGAAGACCCAAACGATCCCGCTGCAAACGCGGTTTGGGAACACAGACGCATTGTGGAAGACATAGCCAAGCGAACCGGCGCCTCGGTCGTTGATCTCCATGGATCGTTGCCTTACCTTTGCCAACGCAGCGAGACTTTGGATAGAAATTATTACGACGAGGTGCATTTCACCGAGAAGGGAGCGGATTCCGCTGCCAGGATTGTTGCCAACGCGATTATGGAACAGGGTCTTCTGAACTTTTCCAAAGAGAAACCTCTAATATACTGACGTATACGAGAGAAAAACTATGAATGTTTTCCATGAATAGTATATTTTTTTGGACATCCGCTGCTTTGCTGGTTGTAGCCGCAATAGCATTGGTGCGGATGGTCATAAAAAAACGAGGAAAAGCTGACGAGGAAGCTGAGCCGGAGGACAATTACCCTCTCTGGTAGGCCCTAATCCCTCGGTCTGCCTTGGGTTACGCCAGACGTGCGCGAGAGAGATCCCCCGGTCCCAAGGGCGCGGCTCATGTTGCGTTGCCGATCCACCAAAGGCGATTTCTGCACAACTGTCGGGGTCAGCGGACAGCCCGACAGACGCCTCAATGAAGCGTGAAGCGGGACCAGACTGCGCCGCGACAACATGCGCCAAAAGAACCGCATCTGAGGTCTGACGTCGTTCGAATAGTCAATCTTGAATCCTTCTGATTGCAGCTAGCCGCGAAGCGGACTACATGTCCGGCATTGCGGTTGGGGCCAGCTGTGACCACTATGGAGCGACTGTGCCATTTCTGGAGCGAGTTAAACGAAGGTACCTTCGGATACGCAATCGACTCGGATACGCCAAACCCGTCCGTCTGACGGCGTCGGATAAATTGAACGCGAAGTATGGCGACTTTGTAAGCTCTGGCGCCATTACTATACGCAAAAACCCCGTATTAACTTCTGACGATATATTCTTCACGATGGGGAGTTGCTTTGCGCAGGAAATTCGACGCGCGTTGACAAACAGACGCATCGCATGCGTCCCGTCCTACGGAAATATCAGCTTCGACCCCGCGGAGGCCATTGTAGATGAGCTGCCTCGGCAGGAACATATGAACTTCTACAACACTTTCACTGTTCGCCTCCAGCTCGAGCAAATGCTTGGCGTGTGGGATCAGGCAGACGACGACTGGTGGCAGGTCAAGAAACGCGTCCCTTGGGGCTCGGCCAGCTTTCAGGACCCGTATCGGCGCGGTATTTTCGCCAAATCTCCGGAAGTTCTCAAAGAGGTGATCGGGAGCGTAAACCGGGAGATGCGAGCTGGCTTCGATGCCGCCACGGCATTCATATTCACCTTTGGAATGACCGAGGTCTTCATCAACAAGGCCAGTGGCAAAGCAGCAGCGCAGAAGCCGCTCTATCTCGGCGGCGGCGGAATGCAGGAAACAACGCTTCACGTCAGCAGCTTTCAGGAAAACTACGCCAACGTGATGGCTGCCGTGGACATGGTCCGTGAACGCAAACCCGATGCGCCGATAATTCTCACGGTCTCACCGGTTGCATTGGCGCGCACATTTCAGGACGCGGATGTCGTCACCGCGAGCACTGAAGGCAAATCCGTTCTTCGCGCCGTGCTTGGTCAAGTCTGCCGGGAACGGGACAATGTCCATTATCTTCCCTCGTTCGAGCTTGTCACCTATGGAGGCCTCGCTCGTAGCTACAGAGAGGACTTGCGGCACGTAAAGAACTCAGTCGTCGACGAGATCGTTGAGCAGTTCTTCAATGCCTATTTTGGTCCGTCGCAGGTGCCATCAAGCGAGAATTGATACCCATGCCCTGCCGATCTCTATCGCGGCATTCGGTGACGTCCTCGCTTCATCCGATGGAGAGCCGCCGCAACCATTCAGGACTAGCCTGCCTTTATGACAATCGCCTGCCCCGTTGGAAGTTCGATAATGCCTTCCGGGCGGTTTTCGAAGAATTGGTCAAAGGCCTTTCGGGCTCCAGGACAGAGCGCGGAGCCGTAGTCATCGCATATGATGATGCCATGTGCGCACACCCGATCGTAGAAGAAGGCAAGCGCGTCACGCGTCGGCTCGTATAGATCGACGTCAATATGGACCAGGGCGAAACGCCGGTCGGCTACGCTGGGAAAAGTTTCCGGTATCCATCCCACATGAAAAGTTGTGTTGCCGAAGTCCGAAATATTCTCTCTGGCTACCCTCTCGTCAGTGCTGAGATCGCCGGACTTCCACGGCGTTTGGCCGTTTCGCTTGCGATCCTCTGCGGTCGGTTCCGAGAGGCCGGCGAACGAGTCGAAAAGGTGATAGTGCCGTGGCCGAAGATCGCTCATCAGCATGAATATCGTCGACCGGCCTTGCCTTACGCCGCATTCGGCCACATCGCCGTCGATCCGCTCGATCGATCGTAGGCAGCTTTGCAGGACAAAAGCTCGCGGATCTGGAATCCCGCGGATGTTTTTGACCCGCTGCAGTGCCTTGCGGAAAAATGGCTGGTCCTTCCAGACCATATGGCTGGAATAGACATAGAAGCCGTATCTGTCCGCCTTCTTCTGAGCGATCTTATACCAAGCCACGCCTCGGCGTTTGTTTGAAAAAACAGCAAGTGCCGCGTCTCTCAATTTCACCTGTATCCTCCAGCATTCGGTATGTGTTCTGATGACGGCAGAGAGAAACTCTGCCGTCATCAGACGCGAAATGACGTCGAGTTCCGACTGAAGGACATGGCCTTATCCCGCAACGAAGCGCTTCCGGTGCACGTAATAAGCCAAGATCGGGAATGGAACTCCCATGCACTGCGACTCAAGATCACGGTCACATACCAGGCCGGTCCGGAAATTGGTCGATTGCCAGCGGAAGTTAGCACACTGCCCGGCTTAATCTGCGCGCCGCAACGATGGCGCGGCACCTCCTCATCACATATTTGCGCACAGCAGGGCAATGCCCGCAGCAGATGTGCGTCGAAAGTGTCAGGCGCCCTCGTCGCGCCTGGAGCGTCAGAGAGCCCAACTCGGCGACCAGGGAGATCAGGCCGTCGCGATCGCGGATCAGTCTCGCCGCGCTCGCCTTGGTCAGTCCCCTGCCCTCGAGATCCTGGAACGCTACGGTAGCCCTGGGCCGACAAACGGGAGCATAAATAGTTCCCCTGTCGGCAAGGCAAGCCATGTTTGTTCTTGCTTTGTGCCGGCAGCTATGCTACTAATTTGCTTATGGTGCTGATTTGCGCCAACGACCGCCTTGCCGCGACATGCGGTTTTTCAGCCAGGCTCGACAAAGCTCGCCCGCATCGCGGGCCTTTGGCCAATCACGGTCGAGTGCCAGCCTTTTCGGCAGCTTCCGAGAAGGGAAATCGGAATAGCAGCTTCCGGTTCTCGTCGCAGATTTCGAAGGAAAGACCTGTCAGGACCGGGCTGCCGCTGAGCAGGCCCTCGGCCAGGATTTCCTTGGCCGAAGCCATGGCGTTATCCTGAGCCGCGGACAAACCGTCCAACTCCTGACCCTCGAAATCTTCCGTCAAGCGGCCGTCATTGTTTCGGAAGTGAAAAAAATATCTCGGCATGCCGGTTCCGGTTGGTCGGTTTATCTAATTTTAGCCTTCATGCGTCAGGTCGATCGAACAGCACCCCCAGCCCATGTTCGAACGCACATGCCGCAATCATGTCGTCCAAGGCTTTTCCGGAGACCGGGCAATTCGGCATGACAGCCCTGATGGCGATCTCAGCCGCTGCGGTAGAAACCTCATCGTGGCGCCTCTTCCTGGTCTCGATATATTGCTCGATCAGAATTTTCAGGCGCCGCGCTGCAATCTCGTCAACGACCATGGTTCTCCCTCGATTCGGCACAATGTCCGTCTTCCGGGGTCCGTCTTGCGGGTGAACGGTCCGCCGCCATTGGGTAGCAGCGGACCACTCGGCTGGGTGAGCCAACGGCCCGAGGCGGGGGTGTCTCGGACCGCCACCACAATAGCTTCGAGAGGCCACACGTTCCACAGGACGCTGCCGTTGGTAATTTTCGTACACTGAACATTGCCGCGGGCAGTCCGGGACTGTGGGATTTTTTGGCTAAGCCGCCGTCGCCGGATGCCGGATCAGCTCCGGCTTTGATAGCTGTAGATGCCGGCGCCGATCGCGACCGCTCCTACGGTTATCAGGATCGATGGCAGCCCCATCGACGTGGCGATGATCCCCCAGACGATGGCGACGGCAATTGCGCCGGCCGTTCCCAACACCAGTCTAAGCCGTTTCGACATTATCTGTTTCCCCCGAAAAGCGCATCTTTGGTCTTTTTCTGATCGAAATACCGCAATGCGGCACCATTGTCTGCGCTTTGTCCAACGTTTTTACGCCGCCCCTGAGCCCGACCGCTGAGGCGTAAGCGATCCTTATGCGGCCTTGTTGCAAACACCCGCTCGACAATGAGGAAGCTTGGGCGAAAGCCCGAGAAGCGAGGCGTCAGAAAGCGAGGTATCTATGCAAAATTTTCGGAATTTACTCCGGTTCACAATCATGGGCATGGCGGCCACGACAACCGCAATAGTCATCACAGGCCTTACCCCCGAGACAACCGAAGCGACTTTGATTTGCCATAGGGTGGTCTGCCAGAAGGCGAGCAATGAACGCAGTGCTTTCGGCACCAAATATCAGCGCAAGTGCACCTGCGAAAATGTAAGCGAGGGCGCTAACAACCATCCCTCCCCGCGCAACGTCAACAAGGGGCCCATCGGCGGTTCGAGCGGCACCAGCAGTTCAGGCGGCAGTAGTGGTTCGAGCGGCACCAGCAGCTCAAGCGGCAGCAGCGGCTCGAGCGGCAGCAGTGGTTCGAGTGGCAGCAGCGGCTCAAGCGGCAGCAGCGGCTCGAGCGGCACCAGTGGTTCAAGCGGCAGCAGCGGCTCAAGCGGCAGCAGTGGTTCGAGTGGTAGCAGCAGTTCGAGCGGCAGCAGTGGTTCGAGTGGCAGCAGCGGCTCGAGCGGCACCAGTGGTTCAAGCGGCAGCAGCGGATCCAGCGGCAGCAGTGGTTCGAGTGGCAGCAGTGGTTCAAGCGGCGGCAATGACGGAACAAGCAGCGGCGGATCCAACGGCAGCGGTGGAGTGTAGCAGCTGCTCAAGTGGCTCCAGCGGCGGCGGGTGGGCACACCACGTGACCCGTGCCGGCCGCCCACGACGATCAAACCCTCACGACAACGGGAGTAGTAGCTTGACGCTCCAACCGAAATCCGCGACCGCGCCCCTCACCGGCCTTGCAGGACTGCTTGGTCTTGCGCTGGCCGTCGGGGTGCTCGTCGACAGAAGCTGGCCTGTGCATTTGCAGGCCATGACTGTCATTGCAGCTACCGCGGCAGCGATGATCGCGGTCGACACGGCCTATTTCCAGACGTTTCGAAGGCGTTCAACGGGATTGCAGGCAAAGCCGATGCGAGCGCTTGAAGTCGAGCGCGTCATGCGCAAACTCATCGGCTTCATCGTCACGCTCACGACGATTGCCGCAGTCTACTGGATATTGCCGGAATACCGGCGTGAGTTTTACGCCCCCTACTGGGCAGCTCTCTACGACACCTTGCCGGCGCTGCTCGTCACCGCGCCGTTTTATGTTGCTTATGTCGATCGCCGGCAAACCGATCCGGAAGATTCATATGCCGAAATCGGTGCATTCGTCCTCGGCGGCGCAGTGCCGCAAAGGACTGAGCAGATACGCCAGCATGTGCGGGGCTGGATCGTCAAAGGCTTCTTCCTGCCGCTGATGTTCGTCTATCTGTGCTCCGCGCTAGGTTCGATCCTGGCCGGACTGGAACAACCGTATCAATTCGACATCATGCGCTGGCACGCTTTTGCAATCGATCTCCTGTTCATGGTGGACGTCCTTGTCGCGGTCGTCGGCTACATTTTCACGCTGCGCGTCCTCGACAACCATATCCGCACCGTCGAGCCCACTGTGTTCGGCTGGCTGGTTTGTCTTGCCTGTTATGAACCCATGAATGCCGCCACCCGTGCCTACCTGAATTACGAAACGGGCGCCAACTGGACGGCGGTGATGCCCACACCGGCGCTCCAGGTTTTCTGGGGATCGGCGATCGTCTTCTGCGTCTTGATTTTTGTCTGGTCCACCGTGAGCTTTGGCCTGAGATTTTCCAATCTCACCAACCGCGGAATCATCACCTGCGGACCGTATCGCTGGATCAAGCACCCCGCCTATGTTTCGAAAAACCTCTCCTGGTGGCTGGTCTCGGTCCCTTTCCTCACCGCTACGGGACCCGCTGAAGCGCTGCGGCACTCCGCCATCCTGCTCGGGCTCAACGCCGTCTATGCACTTCGCGCCATCACCGAGGAACGCCATCTGTCACGCGACCCCGATTACGCCGCCTATTGCGATTACATCGCCGAGAACGGTGCTGTAGCCCAGTTCAAACGACTGTTCGCGAAAGCGAGTCGGTCGCCGATCGGGCGTTCCGGCTGAATGATATCTTGTTTTGAGGGTTAGCGGCAGCTGGCGCTATCGTCGCAGCGCATCCGCGCGATGCCGATCCTCGCCGCTCACCGGCAACGGCCGATCGCCCTCGAGCAGGCGGGTGATCCGGGCGAAGCCGGCAAAAGCCTTTCTCGCTTCCTCGGCCGACATCCGGCCGGCCACGGCCGCAGCACAGCAATTCACCGCACATTGGTAAACCGGCCCGCGCCGCCCGGCCGGCCATTTTCGCAGGAATGCCATCGCTTCGGCAACGCTGTCGATCTCCTCCACAGGCTGTCCCTGTCCGCGCAAAATCCGCACGGGCGAAAAGAATTGCAAGCGGTCCATCATTTCCTCCCCGTCGACCGGATGCGTGCGATCGAACCCCACTAAACTCGCGAACTGGCCCTTTGGTTCCCGGCAAAAGAGGCTTGCCATGAAAAATGTTGGCTGGACGGCAAGCTCCGGCAGTCCCAATTGCGCGACATCTTGCCGTTGTACGGGAACGTTAGCGCGACTGATGCATTTCGATCCCACAAGCAGTCTTTTTGAGGGAAATGCCAAAACATGAGAATAGCCCATGTGGCGCCGCTCCATGAATCCGTGCCACCCCGGTTCTATGGAGGGACGGAGCGCATCGTCTCCTATCTGACCGAAGGATTGGTCGAGCTTGGCCATGACGTGACCCTGTTCGCCAGCGGCGATACCAAAACGTCGGCGAAATTGGTGGCGTGTCGCGAGCGTGCGCTGCGTCTCGATCCGCGCCCCCACAAATCCGAAACCGCGGCACATCTCTCTATGCTTGCCGAGGTGAGGAACCGTGCGCAGCAGTTCGACGTCATCCACTTCCATCTCAGCCACTTCCTGCATTTTCCTTTCTTCGAACACATGCCCGACCGGACGGTGACAACACCGCATGGCAGGCTCGACTATGTCGATCTGGCGCCGGCCTACGAACGTTTTCCGCGCTTTCCGATGATCTCGATTTCCCGCAGCCAGAGAGCCGGGCTCGCCAAGGCCAATTGGCTGGCGACCATCCATCACGGGCTGCCGATCGATATCTACGAGCCGACTTTCGAGACGGATGCGGACGAGCCGTATCTGGCGTTCCTGGGCCGGCTGTCGCGCGACAAGCGCCCCGATCGTGCCATCGAGATCGCCTTGCGCTCCGGGCTGAAACTGAAGCTTGCCGCAAAGATCGGCGATGACGACCGCGCGTTTTTCCACGACACTGTCGAGCCGCTGATCGACGGCGACCGTGTCGACTATATCGGTGAGATCGAAGAGGACGGAAAGGCGGAATTCCTCGGCAAGGCGGCCGGCCTGCTGTTTCCGATCGATTGGCCGGAGCCGTTCGGCCTTGCCGCGATAGAGGCGATGGCCTGCGGCACGCCGGTAATCGCCTGGAATTGCGGTGCCCTGCCGGAGATCATCGACCACGGCGTGACCGGTTTCCTTGTCGATACAGTCGACGCTGCGGTCGCCTCGATACCGGAATTGCTACGCCTCGACAGGCGTCAGGTGAGAGCCGTATTCGAGAACCGTTTTTCTGCCACGAGAATGGCCCACGACTATGTGGCAGCCTATGCGCACCTGATCGGTGCTCCCGGTGAAGCGAGAGCGTCCTGATCGGCGTCATTGTGGAAGTTGAGAACGAAACGACAGAGTTTGTGACGAATGAATCAACTCGACGAGCGTAAGCTTGATCCCGCCGTAGCCCTTGCCTCTCTCGACGAGGTCGCGCCTCGGGAGCCGCACCGGCTGTTCGCCCTCAAGCAAGGCGACTGCTTCGCGGTGGCCGACGCCTATGGCGACATCCGCGGCGCCGGCGACGGCTTTTTCCGAGACGACACGCGTGTGCTTTCGGAATTTCGGTTGACGGTCGGTGGCCGGCAAATGTCGCTGCTCGGCGCATCGCTCAGCCAGGACAATGTGCTTTTCACCTCGAACCTGACCAATCTGCCGATTCAGAGTGTCGGTGGCCGGGATATTCCGCAGGGCGCGATCCACATAGAACGCGTCAGGCTGCTTTGGCAGGACCGGCTGTTCGAGCGCATCACCCTTTCCAACTACAGCCAGGAATCGTCGGCCATTCGGGTTTCCTTGCATTTCGCAGCAGATTTCCGTGACATGTTCGAGGTGCGCGGCTCGACCCGGCCCAAGCGCGGGATAGCCCATGCCGCCGAGACCAGTCCGACGTCCGTGGTGCTTCGATATGACGGGCTGGACCAGCTTGTGCGCCTGTCGGCGATCTCGTTCTCGCAAGCCCCGGACAATTTGACCACCAACCGTGCGGATTTCCTGATTGCGGTGACTAAGCGCAGCAGCGAGGTCCTCTATATCGAAGTCGGCCCGGAAGTGGCGGAGACACCCGACCGCGACCGTTTTCGGGCTGCCGCCGCCCGCGCTCGCTTCGGCATGCGCGCCAAACGCCGCCACGGCGCGACGGTGCACAGCTCTGGCCGCGTCTTCAACGACTGGATCGAGCGCGCGCGCGCGGACGTGGCGTTGCTGACCACCGAGCTTGCAACCGGACCTTACCCCTATGCCGGCATACCCTGGTTCTCGACGGCGTTTGGCCGCGACGGGGTGATCTCCGCACTGCAGATGCTGTGGTTGAATCCCGGGCTGGCGCGCGGCGTGCTCGCCTTTCTCGCCCAGCATCAGGCAACCGAAACGTCGCCGTTCAGCGATTCGCAGCCGGGCAAGATCATGCACGAGACCCGCAAGGGCGAGATGGCGGCACTGCGGGAGCTCCCGTTTGGCCGCTATTACGGCGGTGTCGACACCACGCCGCTCTACATTCATCTCGCTTGTGCCTATGCGGATCGTACCGGCGACATGGCGTTCATCGACAGCCTGTGGCCATCGCTCTGTGCTGCGGCCGAATGGACCGAAGAGATAAGCCGCGCGACCGGGTTCGTTACCTATCAGCGCGGCGCCGAGTCCGGCCTCGCCAACCAGGGCTGGAAAGACAGCTTCGATTCGGTCTTCCATGCCGATGGCCGCATGCCCAAGGGGCCGATCGCCCTGGTGGAGGTGCAAGGCTATGTCTTTGCCGCGTTCCGTGGGCTGGCAGCGCTCGCCCGCCGCCGTGGCGAGGACGACAAGGCCGATCATTGGGACGAACGCGCCGAAACCACGCGCACCGCGGTCGAACGCCATTTCTGGATGGACGATCTCAATTTCTACGCCATGGCGATCGACGGTGCCGGCGAGGTCTGCAAGGTACGGACGTCGAATGCCGGCCATCTCCTCTATGTCGGGCTGCCCGAGCCGGAACGGGCGCAGTTGGTCGCCGATCAGCTGCTCTCGGCGTCGTTCCACTCGGGTTGGGGCGTCAGGACGCTGGCCGACGATGCGATATTCTTCAATCCCATGTCTTACCACAACGGTTCGATCTGGCCGCACGACACTGCCATGTGCGGTGCCGGCCTGGCACGTTATGGCGTACGCGACAGCGTGGTGCGGCTGATGAGCGGCACGTTCGAGTCGGCTGTCCATTTCAACATGCGGCTGCCGGAACTGTTCTGCGGTTTTACCAGGTCGCCGGGCGAAGCGCCGATCGCCTATCCCGTCGCGTGCCTGCCGCAGGCCTGGTCGGCGGGATCGGCCTTCATGTTGATGCAGGCCTGCCTTGGCCTGGAAATCGATGGCTGGGACGGTGAAATCCGGGTCACCCGCCCGAGGCTGCCGATCGGCATCGACACGCTGACACTGCGGCATCTGGGTGTCGGCTCGGCGGTGGTCGACCTCACATTCCAGCGTGTCGGCGATCGGGTCGTCGCCTTTCTCGCCGATCGGTATGAGGGGATGGTACCGCTCATCGTGCGCACCTGACGCCGCCTCGCAGCGGCGCATCGAAAACGACGCGCGGCACCGCAATCGTCCGGAACCGATAGCCTCTTTGTGCGTTGCAAAAATGGGCGGCGTGGGAACTGTTGTTGTCGCACGGCAGCGAACCAGAAAAACCAATAAAAACGGCTATCGGCGGCCGGAGGCGAGATCACATTCCATGTCAGATTATACTGTAGACCTGCTCTGGGTTTTGCTGATTGCAAGTTTTGGCTTTTCCGCTTTTGCCATTCTCCTATCGATATCCCGCCAGCGCCGCGGCCGCGCAACGGCGGCCGCATACACGCCGAGCGAGGATGTCGCATCGGAAGCGGCACGCAAGGTGCTGCGCGAGTTCGAAAAGAACGGCCAGTCGGCCGACGCGGCGCTGGTCACATGGTCGCCCGACACATTGCGTAAGATCCTGGCCGACGACCTGCCGGACGCACAGGTCATCGTCGTGTCCAACCGCGAACCTTACATCCACAACATCAAGGATGACGGGGTCCAACTTCTGGTGCCGGCCAGCGGGCTGGTTTCGGCACTCGAGCCCATCACTCGCGCCTGTGCCGGAACCTGGATCGCCTATGGCGGCGGAACGGCAGACCGTCTCACGGTCGACAAGGACGACCGGGTGCAAGTGCCGCCAGGCAATCCGTCCTACACGCTGCGCAGGGTCTGGCTGACGGAGGAGGAATATCAGGGCTATTATCTGGGCTTCGCCAATGAGGGCCTATGGCCGCTTTGCCATATCGCCTTCACCCGCCCGATCTTTCGCGCCTCGGACTGGGACGCCTACGAGGCCGTCAACCGCAAGTTCGCCGATACGGTGGTTGCCGAAGCACGCAACGAGCGGCCGATCGTGCTGGTGCAGGACTACCACTTCGCGCTGCTGCCGCGCATGATCCGCCAGCGCCTGCCGGACGCCATCATCATCACCTTCTGGCACATCCCGTGGCCCAATTCGGAAGTGTTCAGCATCTGTCCGTGGCGTGAGCGGATCCTGGAGGGATTGCTCGGCAGTTCGATCATCGGCTTTCATACCCAGTTCCATGCCAACAACTTCACCGAAAGTGTCGACCGCTTTCTGGAGAGCCGCATAGAACGGGCCGACGCGGCGATCTCCTATGGCGGACAGACCACGTTGGTCCACGCCTATCCCATTTCCATAGAATGGCCGGCCCAATTGCTGGCAAGTTTGCCGTCTGTCGAGGAGTGCCGCGCCCGTGTCCGCGATAGATTCGGCCTGTCTGCGGAGACCAAACTATGCGTTGGCGTCGAGCGCCTCGACTACACGAAAGGCATTCTCGATCGCTTCCATGCCTTGGACGAATTGTTCACCAGATATCCCGAATGGATAGGCAAGGTGGTTTTCCTGCAGATCGCGGCGCCGAGCCGGGGGACATTGCCGGCCTACCAGCAACTCCATGACGAATGCCGCCGCTGTGCCGAGGAGCTCAACCGGCGCTATGGCAGCGAGACATACAGCCCTATCCTGATGGTCGCCGAACATCATCGGCAGGAGCAGGTCTACGAGGTCTATCGCGCCGCCGACATCTGCATGGTCACCAGCCTGCATGACGGCATGAACCTTGTCGCCAAGGAATTCGTCGCGGCGCGCGACGACGAACAGGGCGTGCTTTTGCTCAGCACCTTCGCCGGCGCCTCGCGCGAATTGCTGGAGGCACTGATCGTCAACCCCTACGACGCAGCCATGATGAGCGAGGCGCTGTTGCAGGCGCTGACGATGACGCCGGAAGAGCAGCGCGAGCGTTTGCGGCCGATGCGCGAGATGGTCCGCGACAATAATGTCTACCGCTGGGCCGGCAGCATGTTGCTGGATGCCGCGCGCCTGCGCAAACGCGGCGATCTCGACAGGGTGACCGGAACTGGCGAGCGCCCGCCGTCGAACACCAACAACGTCATCTCGATGTTCGAGCGGGCACGGAAGGCAGCGTCGTGAAAAGCTTTGAACAACCGCCGGCGCCGGACCTGCCGGAAGGGCAATGGGCGCTCTTCCTCGACATCGACGGAACCCTGCTGGAACACGCTGCCCATCCCGACGCGGTGTCGGTCGGCGAGGAATTGCGCAATCTGCTTGGGCACATCGAGCAGCGGCTGGATGGTGCGGTCGCCTTCATCACCGGCCGCTCGATCCCCGCTGTGGACAAGCTGTTCCACCCGCTGAAGCTGAGGATCGCCGGCCTCTATGGGCTGGAGCACCGGCTGACGCCGACGGGTCCGATCGATGCCGCCGACGCGCCTGCCGACATCGCCGCCCTTGCCGACGAGATCGAGGCCGAACTGGGCAGCGGCAAGGTCTATGTCGAGCGCAAGGGTCCGGTCCTTGCCGTCCATACAAGAGCAGCGCCGCAACTGCTTGCGCCGGCAATCCAGTTGATCGAACAGGCATTGGCCCGGCTTCCGAAGGGTTATCGGGCGCTTCCCGGAAACGCCGGCGTCGAGCTCATGCCTCTGGAAGCCGTCAAAGGTGCTGCCATCCGGCGTTTCATGGACATTCCGCCCTTTGTCGGCCGGCGGCCGATATTCCTCGGAGACGACACATCGGACGAACACGGTTTCGAGGCCATCAACGAAATTGGCGGCATCTCGATCCGCGTGAAGCCGAACGGACCGACGGCCGCAACCTATGTCCTCGATGGCGTGACCGGCGCAATAGCCTGGCTCGGGGCCAATTTCGAAGTCTCGCCGGTCTCCGGTGCTCGACCGGCCGACAACAAGGCAGAGACCGAATCAAGGGCGAAGCTCAATATCGCAGCCACGGCAGCGTCCGGTCGATAAGCGCGTTTCTCATTGAATATCTTTAAGCCCAAAGCCGGCAGATCGTCTGCTTGCCGGTTCCCCTGCGTCAGGCTTAACCTGCGTGCCACGCGTGGAGGCGCGTGCGGTAACAAGGGGAGGACATCTCTATGACCATACAAGGCGCATCACCGGACCTGTACAATGAGGATCTCGCTCCGGCGAAGGTTCGAAACTGGGGACCGTTCTCGATCTTCAACGTCTGGACGTCGGACGTCCACAGCCTGTGGGGCTACTATCTCGCTGCCAGCCTGTTCCTGTTCTGCGGCGGCTTCGTCAACTTCATCATCGCCATCGGTATCGGTTCGCTGATCATCTATGCGTTGATGAACATGGTCGGCTATGCCGGCGTGAAGACCGGGGTGCCCTACCCGGTCCTGGCGCGCGCCTCCTTCGGCATCTGGGGCGCCAACATACCGGCGCTGGTGCGTGCCATCGTCGCCTGCTTCTGGTACGGCGCGCAGACGGCGGCGGCCTCCGGCGCGATCGTAGCCCTGCTGATCCGCTCGCAATGGTTCGCCGACTTCAACCAGAGCACACATTTCCTCGGCCACTCCGGGCTCGAGGTGATCTGCTTCGCCGTCATCTGGGCGCTGCAGCTCCTGATCATCCAGAGGGGCATGGAAACGGTGCGCCGCTTCCAGGATTGGGCCGGACCGGCGGTGTGGGTGATGATGCTGATCCTGGCGATCTATCTTTGCATCAAGGCAGGCACCTTCGCCTTCACCAGCGACATCCCGATGGATGTGCTGCTGGAAAAGACCAAGGACGCGGGCGTGCCGGGCACGCCGGGCTCCTGGACCTCGCTGTTTGCTGTAGCGGCGATCTGGGTGACCTATTTCTCAGCGCTCTACCTCAACTTCTGCGATTTCGCCCGTTATGCGCCGGACAAGGCATCGCTGCGCAAGGGCAACATCTGGGGCCTGCCGGTCAATCTCATCCTGTTCTCGCTGGTCGCCGGCGTCACCACGATCGCCGCCTTCGACGTCTATGGCGAGGTGCTGCTGCATCCTGACCAGATCTCGGCGAAATTCGACAGCTGGTTCCTGGCGGCGCTCGCGGCCCTGACCTTTGCCGTAGCGACGCTTGGCATCAATGTGGTGGCAAACTTCGTGTCGCCGGCCTTCGACTTCTCCAACGTCTTTCCACGTCAGATCGACTTCAAGAAGGGCGGCTACATCGCGGCGCTGATCGCGCTGGTGCTCTATCCCTTCGCGCCCTGGGAAGGCAGTGCCGCCTCCTTCGTCAACATCATTGGCGCGACGATGGGGCCGATCTTCGGCGTGATGATGGTCGACTACTACCTGATCCGGAAGGGCGAGGTCGATGTCGAGGCGCTCTACAGGGAGAATGGCGAATTCCGCTTCCAGGGCGGCTGGCATGTCAATGCCTTCATCGCCGCCGGTATTGGCGCGGTCTTCTCGTCGATCCTGCCCAACTTCACCAGCCTGCTGCCGTCCTGGTGGGGCGTCTATGGCTGGTTTTTCGGCGTGGCAATTGCCGGCGTCATCTATTACGTGCTGCGTACGATGGCACTCGGCGCCTGGGCCAAGATGGCCAAGGCCTAAACGGATTCGGGGCGGCGCAAGCCGCCCCGTTCATTCTGCGACCATCTCGGCCAGGCGGCGCACGGTGTTCCAGTTGCGCGACGTGCCGATGCCGAGGCGTTTGTGGCTCACCGCCGCAAGCAGCCGCGAACTCGGCGTCTCGCGCGAAAAGACGATCCAGATGTCGCCGCCGACCGCCTGCAGCTTTTCATTCCTGCCGATATAGGCCTGCAGCGCAGAGACCGCATCGGGGGAAACAGGCGCCCGCATCACGCGCACCGCCACCTGGTCCGCGGCTTTAGCCGATTCGGCTGGGAACGGATTGCCGGCCGCCAGCCTCAGCCAGCCGTCGGCGCGGCGCACGATGATGTCGACATGGCGGCCAAAAGTCTTTGCGAACGCCGCCTCCAGCCGCTGCTCCAACGCCGCGAGTTCTGTCTCCTGCGCCTCGAAGACCAGATTGCCGGTCGCCACCAGTGTGCGCGGGTTGTTCAGGCCCAGGCCTTCGGCCATCGCCTTGAGATCGGACATGACGACCCGCCGCCCCTCGCCCAGGATGATGCTGTAGAGCAGCGCGACGTAAGTTCGCATCGGCGGCTAATCTAGACCAGCCGCGACTGCTCTACCGCCGCCTCGATGAAGCTGGCAAACAGCGGGTGCGGATCGAGCGGCCGGCTTTTCAACTCGGGATGATACTGCACGCCGATGAACCAGGGATGGTCGGGATATTCGACCGTTTCCGGCAGCACGCCATCCGGCGACATGCCGGCAAACACCAGGCCGCAATCCTCGAGCCGCTCCTTGTAGTCGACATTGACCTCATAGCGGTGGCGATGGCGTTCGGAAATCTGCGTATCGCCATAGATCTCGGCGATCTTCGATCCCTTGGCGAGGTCGGCCTGGTAGGCACCGAGCCGCATGGTGCCGCCGAGGTCGCCGGTTTCCCTGCGCTTTTCCAGCATGTTGCCCTTCAGCCATTCGGTCATCAAGCCGACGACCGGCTCCTCGGTTGGACCGAACTCGGTCGATGATGCGTGCTCGACGCCGGCCAGCGAACGAGCCGCCTCGATGCAGGCCATCTGCATGCCGAAGCAGATGCCGAAATATGGCACCTTGCGCTCGCGCGCGAACTTCGCCGCCAGGATCTTGCCCTCCGAGCCGCGCTCGCCAAAACCGCCGGGGACGAGAATGCCATGGACCTTTTCCAGCCACGGCGCCGGGTCTTCCTTCTCGAATATCTCGCTTTCGATCCAGTCGAGCTTGACCTTGACCCGGTTGGCGAGGCCGCCATGCGACAGCGCCTCGATCAGCGATTTGTAGGCATCCTTGAGGCCGGTATATTTGCCGACGACGGCGATAGTCACCTCGCCTTCCGGATTGTGGATGCGGTTGGACACCGCTTGCCATCGTTCCATGCGCGGCTTCGGCGCCGGATCGATGCCGAAGGCGGCCAGCACTTCCGAATCCAGCCCTTCATTGTGATAGGCCATCGGCACGTCGTAGATATGCGGCACGTCGAGCGCCTGGATGACGGCGCTTTCTCGCACGTTGCAGAACAGCGACAGTTTTCTGCGCTCTTCCTTGGGGATCGGCCGGTCGGCGCGGACCAGCAGGATATCAGGCGCAATGCCGATGCCGCGCAACTCCTTGACCGAATGCTGTGTCGGCTTGGTCTTCAGTTCGCCCGCCGTCGGAATGTAAGGCATCAAAGTCAGGTGGACGTAGACGGCGTTGTTGCGCGGCAGGTCGTTACCGAGCTGGCGGATCGCCTCCAGGAACGGCATCGCCTCGATGTCGCCGACGGTGCCACCGATCTCGCACAGCACGAAATCGTAGTCGTCATTGCCGTTGAGGACGAAGTTCTTGATCTCGTCGGTGACGTGCGGAATGACCTGCACGGTGGCGCCAAGATAGTCGCCGCGCCGCTCGCGCTCGATGATGTTCTTGTAGATGCGGCCGGTGGTGATGTTGTCCTGCTGGTTGGCCGAGCGGCCTGTGAAGCGCTCATAATGGCCAAGATCGAGATCGGTCTCGGCGCCGTCGTCGGTCACGAAGACTTCGCCGTGCTGGTAGGGCGACATCGTGCCGGGATCGACATTGAGATAGGGATCGAGCTTTTTGATGCGTGCGCGATAGCCCCGCGCCTGCAAGAGAGCCCCAAGGGCCGCTGCAGCAATGCCTTTTCCAAGTGAGGAAACCACGCCGCCTGTGATGAATACATATCGCGCCATGGGAGTCATCGCTTAACGCGGCCGAATTGATTCCGCCAGAGAAAAAACCGCCGCGAAGGCTTTTTCCCAAGAAGGCGCTCTGGTCATTGGCGTATCAAAACAAAAGGGCCGGCGAGGCCGGCCCTTTTGGCACGATCTGTCGAGGCGTCAGATGATGACGACCTTGGTGCCTACTTTCACCCGGCGATAGAGATCCATGACGTGCTCGTTGATCATGCGGAAGCAGCCATTGGAGGCGCTGGTTCCGATCGACTGCGGTGCAATGGTACCGTGGATGCGCAGATGGGTATCCTTCTTGCCATCGTAGAGATAGATGGCGCGCGCACCGAGCGGATTGTCGCCGCCGCCGGGCATACCGTCCTTGTACTGCCCATAATGCTTGGGTTCGCGCTTTTGCATATCCAGCGTCGGAATCCAGCGCGGCCATTCCTGCTTGTCGCCGACGGCAACCGTCCCCTTGAACTGCAGGCCTTCGCGGCCGACCGCAATGGCATAACGGCGGGCGGTTGACGATGATTCGACGAGGTAGAGACGGCGGGCGCTGGTATCGATGACGATGGTGCCGGGGTTGTAGCCGGTGAATTCGACCTCCTGCGGCACGAATTCCGGCTTGACCTTGAACTGGCGCTTGGCCTGCTTCCTTTCGAGCGCGGCGTCGAGCGCGCGCGTCTCAGGAAGCAGCGACATCGATGAAGACGATGTGCCGCCGAACAGTCCCGCGAACAGCCCGACGCTCTGCGGCTTCTGCCCGACCGGTTCGCTGCGCAATTCGCCATTGTTGCCGGTCAGCGCAACGTTCATGGCCTCGGCCGGGATCGGCTCGGCCGACTGGATCGGCGCGATGGGTGCGATCGGTTCGATGATGTTGACGGTCTTCTTCTTGGCCGGCTTGGCATTAGCCACCTTGACCGCCGCGACCGGCTGGCTCTCCTTGGCAAGGAATGCCTGCCGTTCCGCATCGGCCTTGGCTTTCGCCGCCTCGCGCATCGCCAGCTTCCTGGCTTCGAGTGCCTTGGCGCGAGCGGCTTCCTTGTCGGCTGCGATCTTGGCTTCGATCTTGCGGATCTGCGCAAGGTCGTCCGGCGTCGGATCTTTCTTCTTCTTGAGAAGCTTCAATTGCGCCGCATCGCTTTTGGCAGCGACGTTGACGACGTCAGTTGTTGTCGCGGCTTTATGAGCCGAATTTGCCGTCGGCATAGCCGCATAAGCGGGCGCACCTAGGCTGAGCACGGCACAAAGGCCGGCAAAAATGAAGCTGCGAAGCTGCATGGGGAAGATCCGATCGTTCAATGCTTGTTGCCCACGGCGTCGCCCGGCGCCCCCCAAGGACGCCGAAAATGCCGCGTGCAATGTATAATCGATTAGCCGGAAGCGCCTCAAGCGTAGGGCGCGGTCGAATCTTCGTGATCGTGCGGCATTTGCCGCGACTGTGTTCAAACGACAACAGATCGCGGCATCAGATGCCCGATTACTGGTTGGGGACTTGCGGCGTGGCCGGCGCGGTGGCGCCGTTTGTCGCTGGCGGCGTCGCCGGAGCTGTTGCCGGAGGCGTCGTTGCCGCGCCATTGCCGGACGGCGGGGTCGGCGCCGTGTTGCCTGAAGGCGGCGTCGTGGTGCCGGGCAATTGGTTGAGTACGCCCTTGCCTGCCCCGTCCGAGGTCGCCGGGACGCGATCGAGAATGTCGATCGGCTTCTCGCCATAGCGCGCGACGATCGACAGTGTCAGCGAAGTGACGAAGAAAGCCGCGGCCAGGATCGCTGTCGCCCGCGTCAGCGCATTGGCGGCGCCACGCGCGGTCATGAAGCCCGATCCGCCGCCGATGCCGAGACCGCCGCCTTCGGAGCGCTGCAGCAGCACCACGCCGACAAGCGCGAGCACGACCATGAGGTGGACGACGATCAGTACGGTTTCCATAATTTATCCTGGCAAGGCCTTGTGCGGCCGCTGATTTGGAGGCGGCTCAATACAATGCTTTGACGGCATTTCCAAGCCCGTGGCCGGAATATGGGAAGCAATGCGTCCTTTGCAACGATTCCGGCGCCGGCCGTCCGCTCAAATCCAGCAAGCAGTCCCGGTATCAAGCGATGTTTCGATAGGCTTCCGCGATGCCGAGGAAGTCCGCTGCCTTCAGGCTGGCGCCGCCGACCAGCGCGCCGTCGACATTCCTGACGCCGAGCAACTCGACGGCGTTGGACGGCTTGACCGAGCCGCCGTAGAGAATGCGCATCTTGGCCGCCGTATTGCCAAGCTTCCGCGCCAGTTCTTCACGGATATGCGCATGCGCCTCGGCGACGTCGGCGGCGGTCGGGGTCAAGCCGGTGCCGATCGCCCATACCGGCTCATAGGCAATGACGCTGTTGGACGCCGTGGCGTTTGGCGGTACCGAGCCCGCAACCTGGCGCGACAGCACGTCAAGCGTGGCTCCTGCTTCGCGTTCGGCTCTTGTCTCACCAATGCAGATGATAGCCACCAGCCCGGCGCGCCATGCGGCGGAGGCCTTGGCCTGCACTATGGCATCGTTCTCCTTGCGATCAGCACGGCATTCGGAATGGCCGACGATGACATGGCTGGCGCCTGCATCCTTCAGCATCTCCGCCGAAATACAGCCGGTATAGGCGCCGCTTTCCTCGGTGTGGCAATCCTCACCACCGGCCCGGACCGGCGTGCGCGACAGAATCTCGGCGGCGTGCGCAAGCAAGGTCGCCGGCACGCAGACCACGGCTTCGGTCTCGGCGTCGAGCCCGCTCATGAAGCCGTTGCCGATCATCCTGAGCTCGTTGAGCGAGGCGCTGGTCCCGTTCATTTTCCAGTTGCCGGCGACGAGCGGGCGGATTCCAGGCGTCATGGGATTTGTTTCTCCGGGCAATTTCCAGCTGGCTCTCACTATCAAAATCAGGCCACAAAGCAATCGACAGTGAGCAGGAAGGGCGCTATTGCGCTTGTTTCAGACTCGGCGCATGCGAAATGCGCAAAAATCGGAAGTACTCATGCTTGGTATGTTGAGAAGCGCGGCGGGGACCTGGGTCGCGAAACTGCTGCTGTCATTGTTGGTGTTGAGCTTCGCCGTCTGGGGCATCTCGGGGCGGCTGATGGGCGGTCTTGCCGGCCATGACGCCGTGATTACGGCCGGAGGCACCAAGGTCTCGATCAACGAATACCGCCTCGCCTACGATCGCCAGCTCAGCGTAATGTCGCAGCAATTCGGCCAGCGCATCAGCCGTGAGCAGGCGACGGCGCTCGGCATCGACAACCAGGTGCTGGCGCAACTCGTCTCGGGCGCCGTCCTCGACGAGCAGGCCCGCAAGCTCGGCCTCGGCCTGTCCAAGGACCGGCTGGCCGAACTGACCCGCGAAGACCCGGCGTTCAAAGGGCCTGGCGGAACCTTCGACAGGCGAACCTTCGAGTACCTGCTCCGGCAGATCGGCATGCGGCCGGAGGACTATCTGAAAAACCGCGCCCAGGTGGCGGTCCGCCAGCAGATCGTCGAGGCGGTTTCGGATGGCCTCAAAGCCCCGGATACATTCTTCAAGGCGGTCGCGCTCTATCGCGGCGAAGATCGCACAATCGACTACCTGACCTTGCCGAAATCGCTGGTCGAACCGATAGAAGCGCCGTCCGACAGCGTGCTTTCGGCCTATTTCGGGGAGAACAAGAAAACCTACGCCGCGCCCGAATACCGTAAGTTCTCCTATGTCAGGCTCGAACCGGAAGACATCATGGATTTGAGCGCAGTGACCGATCAACAGGTCAGCGACGACTACAACAAGAACAAGGCGCGCTACACCACGCCCGAGATGCGCACCATCGAGCAGCTTGTGTTCAAGACGCCTGATGCTGCCAAGGCGGCGCTCGATTCGCTCAGGACCGGCGCGACCTTCGACAAGATCGTCGCCGCCGAAGGCAAGACGCCGGCCGACACCCTGCTCGGCACGCTGGCCAAGGACAAGATCGCTGACAAGGCGGTTGCCGATGCTGCCTTCAAGCTCAACGCCAATGAAGTCAGCCCGGTCGTACAGGGCGCCTTTGGCCCCGTTCTGCTGCGCGTCACCGAGGTCAAGCCCGAAGTGGTGAAGCCGCTGGCCGAAGTGTCCGAGCAGATCCGCAAGGATCTGGCACTGGGCGAGGCAAGCCGCATCTTGCTGGACGTGCACGACAATTACGAGGATACGCGCGCCTCCGGCAGTTCGCTCGCTGAGGCAGCTGCCAAATTGAAGCTGAAGGTCGTTACCATCGACGCCATCGACCGCACCGGCCGAAGGCCGGATGAAAGGATCGTCAAAGACCTGCCGGAATCGCCGGCGCTCATCAAGGCGGTGTTCGAATCCGAACCCGGAACAGACAATGAAGGCCTCACCACCGCCGATAACGGCTTCGTCTTCTACGACGTAAGCGCGATCACGCCGGCCCGCGACCGCACGCTGGACGAAGTCCGCCAGAAGGTCGTGGCCGACTGGACCGCGGCGGAGACCACCAAACGGCTTACCGCAAAGGCACAAGAGCTCGAGAAGCGTCTCAAGGCCGGCGCCACGCTCGAGGTGATCGCCGGTGAGCTCAAGCTCGAAAAGCAGACCAAGCGCGGTGTCAAGCGCGATGCTGACGACGTCGATTTCGGCAAGGAAGGGGCCGCCGCGATGTTCGGCGTCGGCGAAGGCGGCACCGGGCTAATCCCCTCGCCCACGGGCGACGGACAGATCCTGTTCAAGGTTGCCGAGGTATTCGAGCCCGCCGGGGCCGACGCCAACTCAGTACCCCAGGACGCGCAGAAATCCTTCACCTCCGGTATGTCCGACGACCTGCTCGACCAGTTGGTGGCGCAGTTGCAGACGCAATATGACGTCCGCATCGATCAGACGGCCGTAACCCAAGCCCTGGCCAGATGAGCGCGCTGAAGATCCACATCGCCAAGGTCGCCGCCGGTAGCGCTCTTTCCTTCGAGGAGGCGCGCGAGGCCTTCGACATCATCATGTCCGGTGACGCCACCCCCGGCCAGATCGGCGGCTTCCTGATGGCATTGCGGGTGCGCGGTGAGACCGTCAGCGAGATCGCCGGCGCCGTCGCCACCATGCGCGCCAAGATGCTGCGCGTCGAAGCCCCCGAGGGCGCCATCGACATTGTCGGCACCGGCGGCGACAATTCGCACAGCGTCAACATTTCGACCGCATCCGCCTTCGTCATCGCTGGCAGCGGCGTGCCCGTCGCCAAGCACGGCAATCGCGGACTGTCCTCGCTGACCGGCGCCGCCGATGTTCTGATCGCGTTGGGCGTCAAGATCGACATCCCTCCGGAGACGATCGGCCGCTGCATCCACGAGGCCGGAGTTGGCTTCATGTTCGCGCCGGCGCACCACCCGGCGATGAAGCATGTCGGCCCGACCCGGGTCGAGCTCGGCACCCGCACCATCTTCAACCTGCTGGGTCCGCTTTCCAATCCGGCCAGTGTCAGACGGCAGATGGTCGGCGTGTTCCTGCCCGAATGGATCATGCCGGTGGCAGAAACGTTGAAGGAGCTTGGTGCCGACCATGCCTGGGTCGTCCATGGCGACGGTTATGACGAGATCACCACCACCGGCGAGACGCAGGTCGCCGAATTGGCCGGCGGCGAGATCCGCAGCTTTGTGCTGACCCCGGAAGCGGTCGGGCTGAAGCGTCACACCAAGGACGAGTTGCGCGGCGGCGACGCCGCCCACAATGCCCAGGCACTGCGCGACATGCTGGGCGGCGCCGCCGGCGCCTTTCGCGACACGGTGCTGATGAATGCCGGCGCCGGGCTGGTGGTGGCCGGCAAGGCGACGACACTTGCCGACGGCATGGTGACGGCGGCGCAGGCCATCGACAGCGGCCGCGCGCTGAAAGTGCTCGACAGGCTGGTCGAGATTTCGAACGGTTAGAACTATGTCCGACATCCTGCGCAAGATCGAGGCTTACAAGCGCGACGAGATCGCGGCGGCCAAGGCGCAAGTGCCGTTTGCCGAGATCAAGGCACGGGCAACGGACGCCGAAGCGCCGCGCGGCTTTCTTTCCGCCCTTGAAGCAAAGCGCCAATCCGGCAGGTTCGCGCTGATTGCCGAAATCAAGAAGGCTAGCCCATCCAAAGGCCTGATCCGCGCCGATTTCGATCCGCCGGCGCTGGCCAGGGCCTATGCGGAAGGCGGTGCCGCCTGTCTTTCGGTGCTGACCGACGCACCCTCTTTCCAGGGGGCGCCCGCGTTCCTCAGCGATGCGCGCGCTGCCGTCGAGTTGCCTGCCTTGCGCAAGGATTTCCTGTTCGATCCCTATCAGGTCTACGAGGCCAGGGCATGGGGCGCCGATGCCATACTGATCATCATGGCCAGCGTCGACGACGCGTTGGCAAGAGAACTCGAAGCGACAGCTTTCGGGCTCGGCATGGACGCGCTGGTCGAAGTGCATGACGAGGCTGAGATGGAACGCGCGCTGCAGCTGTCGTCGCGGCTGATCGGTATCAACAACCGCAATCTCCGGACCTTCGAAACCAGCCTCGAGACCTCGGAACGGCTGGTCGCGATGGTGCCCGCCGACCGCCTTCTGGTCAGCGAGAGCGGTATCTTTTCGCATGACGATTGCCGCCGGCTGGAGCGGAGCGGCATCGCCACTTTTCTGGTCGGTGAGAGCCTGATGCGTCAACAGGACGTGGCCGCTGCAACGCGCCTGCTTTTGACGGGCAAGGCGCCGGCAGAGGCGATCTGAGGATGGCGGCCGCCCTCACCCATCTTGGCGCGCGCGGCGAAGCCAACATGGTCGATGTCGGCGACAAGGCTGAGACGGTGCGCACGGCAGTCGCGGAGGGCTTCGTGTCGATGCGGCCCGAGACCCTGGACATGATCCTCGCCGGCGATGCCAAGAAGGGCGACGTGCTCGGTACCGCGCGTATCGCCGGCATCATGGCGGCCAAGAAGACGCATGAACTGATCCCGCTCTGCCATCCACTGCTGCTGACCAGGATATCTGTCGATATCGAGCCGGACGCAGCTTTGCCCGGCCTGAAGGTCACAGCATTGACCCGCGTCACGGGCAAAACCGGCGTTGAGATGGAGGCCCTGAGCGCCGTCTCGGTCGCTTGCCTGACCATCTACGACATGGCCAAGGCGGTCGACCGCGCCATGGTCATCTCCGGTATCAGGCTGGTTGAAAAGACCGGCGGCAAATCCGGCGACTACAAGATCACCGAAGATGGGGTCACCGAGGCAGGCCGCTGATGGCGCTGGTCCCAGTTGCTGAGGCGCTCGAGCGCCTGTTGGACGGCGCAGCTGCACTGCAGGGCGAACGCGTCGCGCTGCTGGATGCCGCCGACCGCGTGCTGGCGGAGCCGGTTGTGGCGCTCCGCACCCAGCCGCCGTTCAACGCCTCCGCCATGGACGGCTATGCCGTGCGGGCGGCTGATATCGCGTCCTTACCAGCAAAGCTTTCGGTGGTCGGCATGGCGCCGGCCGGAAGCGGCTTTGCCGGGACGGTGCAGCAGGGGCAGGCCGTCCGTATCTTCACCGGCGCGCCGCTTCCCGAAGGCGCCGACACCATCGTCATCCAGGAGAACGTCCGCGATCTCGGCCGCGGTGTCGTCGAAGTGACGGAGCCGACGGTGCAGGGGCGAAACATCCGCCGCCTCGGGCTCGATTTCGCCAAAGGCAACGTCCTGCTGCACAAAGGCCGCCTGCTCGACCCGGCGGCCTTGTCGCTGGCGGCATCGGCCAACCACCCCGAGGTCGGCGTGGTCAAAAGGCCGTTGGTCGCCATCATCGCCACCGGCGACGAATTGCTGCCGCCGGGCAGCGAGCTTGGCCCCGACCAGATCATCTCCTCCAACGCCTATGGTGTCGCCGCCGCCGCACAGTCGGTCCGTGCGCGAGTGCTCGACCTTGGCATCGCGCCGGACCGCAGGGAGGCGATCGCTGCGCTGGTGGAAAAGGCCGTGAAGGCTGGCGCGAACGTCATCGTCACGCTGGGCGGTGCCTCGGTCGGTGACCACGATTTCGTCCATGACGTGCTGACCGGGCAAGGCATGACTCTCGATTTCTGGAAGATCGCCATGCGGCCGGGCAAGCCGCTGATGTTCGGGCGGCTGGGCGACATTCGCTGCATCGGCTTGCCCGGCAATCCGGTGGCGAGCCTGGTCTGCACCCAGCTCTTCCTGAAGCCGCTGCTGGCGCGGCTCGGCGGCCGCGCCTTTCAGCAGGATATGCGTGAGGCACGGCTCGGCGCTGCCATGCCGGCCAACGATCTCAGGCAGGATTATGTGCGGGCTGTTGTCAGCGCTGACGCCGGCACGCTCGTGGCGACGCCGTTCAGCATCCAGGATTCCTCGATGCTGAAAATGCTGGCCGATGCCAACGGGCTGATCGTCCGTGCGCCGTTCACGCCCGCCGCGGCGGCGGGCGCCGCTTGCGACGTGCTGATGCTACGCTGAACCTGCCTCACTCCGAGATCAAGGTCCGGGTCAGCGGATGGTCTGGATCGGCCAAACCGTCGATGATGTTGAAATGATGCCGGTCAGGCTCGACCACCGAACTGGTCGCGGCACCCAGGCCGATCCAGATGTTGGCCAGCAACGCGCTCTGGCGCAGGAATTCGGCGCGCTCGCCGCCGCCGGCCCAGCAGGTCAGGCGGGCCTTGTCCATCGGGCGCAGCAGCACCGGGCTTTCGGCCTGCGCCTCGGCCTCATCGATCGCCAGCGTCTCGTTCATGCCGGTGCGCATGATCGGGCGCAAATCGTGCACACCCGAGATCGATACGACATGGCGAATGCGCCGGACAATTTCGGGCGCCAGCGGCGTCGTCGTCGTAACCATCCGGCTAACAAGATGGCCACCGGCCGAGTGTCCGGTCAGCATCAGCGGCCCTGCGACCATCCCCGCCGCCTTGCCGATCGCCGCGCCGACTTCCTTGACGATGCCGCCAATGCGCATCTGCGGACAGAGCGTGTAGGACGGCATCGCCACGGCATAGCCGCGATCAACAGCGCCAGCGGCAAGATGCGACCAGAAACTCTTGTCGAATGCCATCCAGTAGCCGCCATGGACGAACACCACGAGCCCCTTGGGCTTGGTGGCCGGCAGGAAAAGATCGAGCCGGTTGCGTGGGCCATGGCCATAGGCCATGTCGAGCCGCGCCCGGCCCTCGGTCGAAAGCACGTCGCGAAAAACCCGCGCGGGCTCGACCCAGGCCGCCGGCCAGCGATCGCTGCCGGCTATGTTGGCGCCGTTGGCATAGGCGTTGTCCCAATCGGCAATGTGACGTTCGAACACCCTGCGCCCTCCCCTGGCAATATGGCCTTGCAACGAGCGTGAGCATCGCGCGGCGCGTCGTCGCCAGCCTCACGATTCCAGCTCTCGCATCAATCTCAAGTGACAGCCGCCTTGATGGCGAAGCGCGCATCCTTCCACGCACCGGTGCGCAGGATGTCCTCAAGCACTTCGACGGCCTGCCAGACATCGGCATAGCCGACATAGAGCGGGGTGAAGCCGAAGCGCATGGTCGATGGCGCGCGAAAATCGCCGATCACGCCACGTTCGATCAGCGCGCGCATGATCTGGTAGCCATGCTCGTGCATGAATGAAATCTGGCTGCCGCGTTTTTCCCCGTCGCGCGTGCTTTCGAGCGTTAGCCCGTAAGTGCCGCACTTTGCCTCGACGAGCTCGATGAACAGATCAGCCAGCGCGATGCTCTTCTTGCGCACCGCCGTCATGTCGACATCGTTCCAGATGTCGAGCGCGCCCTTCAGCGTGCGCATCGACAGGACCGGCTGGGTGCCGCACAGAAACCGGCGGATGCCGGTGCCGGCCGCATAGCCTGGCTCGAAGGCGAAGGGCCGTGCATGGCCCCACCAGCCGGTGAGCGGCTGCTGGATGTCGGCAAGATGCCGCTCAGCCGCATAGATGAAGGCAGGCGCGCCCGGTCCGCCATTCAGATATTTGTAGGTGCAGCCAACGGCAAAATCGGCGTTTGCCGTGTCGAGCTCGACTGGCATCGCACCGGCGGTGTGGCAGAGATCCCAGACGATCATCGCCCCGGCTTCCTGGGCCCTGCGCGTCAGCGCCGGCATGTCGCGCAGTTCGCCCGACTTGTAGTTGACGTGGTTGACCAGCACCACGGCGGTGCGTTCGTCGATCAGCTCTTCGATGCTCGGCGCGTCGACCCCCGAGAGGCGCAGCAGCGTATCTTTTCGCGTCGAAACCACACCCTCAGCCATGTAGAGGTCTGTCGGAAAACTGTCGCCCTCGGCGACGATGACCTGCCGCTCCGGCCGCATGGCCATGGCGGCGTGCAGCAGCTTGTAGATGTTGACCGATGTCGTGTCGCAGACCACCGTCTGGCCGGCCGCGGCACCGATCAGGCGCCCGAGCTGGTCGCCAAGTTCGAGCGGCATGTTGAACCAGCCGGCCGTGTTCCAGGCGCGGATGAGATCATGCGCCCATTCTTCGGTCACTGCCTTGCTCAATTCATCGAAAGCGGCACGCGAAGCGGCCCCTAGCGAATTGCCGTCGAGATAGATCACTCCTTGCGGCAGCACAAAGCGGTCGCGCATCGCGCGCAGCGGATCTGCAGCATCCATCGCCCTTATTGCCACGAGATCGGGAATTCCTGTCATGATTTGTCTGCTCCCCAAGATTCACCGCAACGCCGGACACGCATCGACGGCATCCATCGGTCACGAGCGGTTCTCCATTACCTGGTATCGCGCAGCAAGGCTCCACCGGCGACAAGTTGCCTGACCATGCGGTGGAAACCAGGAGCCAAGCCAACCCAAGGTTGGCGTTTTGAGTTCGTTTCGTTCACGGTGCATTGACCAAACCGCACAGTCGATACGGCTTCAATTCCGTGCCCCTTTGCCGGCTGACGGCCGATACCAGTGCCGCCTTCTGGAAACCCAGAGGGCGCAAACGAAAGCAGAATCAAGGCGATGAGGCCCGCGGCGGTGAAAATGCAGCGTCCCGGTTTGGCGAGTGGTATCGTTACCCGAGCCCTAACACATTCATTAAACTTTAAACAGTTGCGGAACACAACTGGAACAGATAGTGTTTGTTCTGGGTTTGTTTTTCTGATTCTGTTGGGGGTCGCTATGCTGACACGCAAACAACACGAACTGCTTATGTTCATCCACGAAAGGCTGAAGGAAAGCGGTATCCCGCCCTCCTTCGACGAGATGAAGGAAGCGCTCGACCTGGCTTCCAAATCGGGAATCCACCGGCTGATTACGGCGCTGGAGGAGCGCGGCTTCATTCGCCGTTTGCCCAACAGGGCCCGTGCGCTGGAGGTGCTGCGCCTGCCCGATTCGATCGCCCCCGGCCTCAATGCGGCACGCAAGTTCTCGCCGAGTGTCATCCAGGGCAGTCTTGGGCAAGGTCCTCGGCAAGGCAAGCCGACATCGTCGCGCGTCCCTGCAGCCGGCAATGACGACGATGTCGTCGCCGCCGTGTCTATCCCGGTGATGGGCCGCATCGCCGCTGGTGTGCCGATCGATGCCATCCAGCACCAGACGCATTCGATCTCGGTGCCGCCGGACATGATCATGGGCGGCGAGCATTATGCGCTCGAGGTCAAAGGCGATTCGATGATCGAGGCTGGCATTTTCGACGGCGACACGGTGATCATCCGCAATGCCGATACGGCGAGCCCCGGTGAGATCGTGGTGGCACTGGTCGACGAGGAAGAAGCGACGCTGAAGCGGTTCCGCCGCAAGGGCGCCTCGATCGCCCTGGAAGCCGCCAATCCGGCCTACGAGACGCGCATCTTCGGACCAGACAGGGTCAAGGTGCAGGGCAAGCTCGTTGGGCTGATCCGCCGCTACTGAGCTGCGCCCTTGGCGCCGGCTTTTGGCTTGTCGGCTCTGCGGTATGGCGGCATGCCCCGCGCCGCGCGTGAAAATTTCCGCTGCACGTGCCAGGGCCGGTATGATTTTTCGACGGCGAAGCGGATTTCGGCGCGTGTTGCCGCTTGTGGATCGAAATAGACGGCCGCACTTCCCGCGCGCGCCAGTTGCCGTTTGGTGACGACGAGGACCAGCCGGTCGTAGTAGCAGGGATTATGGGCGGTGGCGTCGTCGATGACGATCAAGCTGGCAAAGGCGCAGGCTGGCCGTGCAGTATCGCGGTCATTGGCTAGCGCGATGATCGCGCCGGATGGATGCCTGGCAAGGCAGAGACCGTCCGTGCAAATGAACGGCATGCCCGGCGGTAAGTCGGCCGGATCGGCAATGTCGAATTGCGGATCGTTCTTTCCAGGTGTTTCCGGCGCGACGATAGCCTCTGATGTGAGCGCGCGTTTCCAGTTGTCGATGGTGAACTCATTCGGGCGTGCCCGGTTGACCGCGAGTTCACCGCTGCCGATCGGCAGCGCGACGAGCCGTGCGTCCTCCGAGATCAATACATCGGGTACGCGCGTCTGCGTTGTCGTTAGCAAGCCGGCGAGCGCAAAAGGAAGGGCCACGAGCCGCAACCAGGTCGTCGCCATGCTGGCAATGACGAGGGCGATCGTCACCAAAAGGACAGATCTCAGCGAAATCAGCCCGACCGCATCGATCGGCGAGCGCTCGGAGATCCACCCGGACAGGGCGATCATCGCCGTCAGCCCCTTGCCCATCACGTAGAGGAAAGGCCCATCCGCGCCGAACGGCATCGCCAGCGCACTGAGGACGGCGAAGGGCATGACGACCAGTGAGACGATAGGCATGATGGCCAGATTGGCGAACAGGCTGAGCGGCGCCACGCGCTGGAAATGCCATATGGCGAAAAGCGCCGTGGCGCTCCCTGCAATGATCGAGGTCATCGCCAGGCCGCCCATGCCCAGCAGTACCTTTCTAGTGGCAAAGCGTAGCGGCGACCGCCGGGGCGGCGGCGTGGTGGCCCCGCCGGCGCGGTAATCGGACCAGCCTGCATAGGCGCCGACAAGGGCCGCCGTCGCGGCGAAGGACATCTGGAAGCTCGGACCGACCACCTCGTGCGGCGACACCAGAATGACCGCGATGGCCGAGATCGCCAGGTTGCGCATGGTGAGCGCGGCCCGGTCGAACAGCACGGCGATAAGCATCACCGCCAACATGATGAAGCTGCGTTCGGCCGCCACCACAATGCCGGAAAAGACGAGGTAGGCCGCAATCGAAAAAAGCGCGGCGGCCGCCGCGTATTTCTTGACCGGCCGTCGCGATGAGAAATCGGGAAACAGCGCAAAGGCGCCGCGCAGCAGCGCCATAATGGTGCCGGCGACCAACGCCATATGCAGCCCCGAGATGGAGATGATGTGGTAGATGCCGGTACGCCGCATCGCTTCGTTGATCTCCTCGGGAATGCCGGCGCGCACGCCGACGATCAGCGCAGCAGCAATCTCGCCCTCGGCGCCGCCGATGCGGCTGCGGATATGGTCGGCGATGGATTCGCGCGCGTCTTCGATCGCGGAAGAAAGCCGCGCGGCAAACGGCATGCTGCCCGACGACACGACTTTCGGATTGCCGAGAAAAAAGCCGCTGCCGCCGATACCGGCAAAATAGCTGTCGAAGGAGAAATCATAGCTGTCGGGCCGCACCGGCCCGGTCGGCGGCAGCAGCCGCACATAGCCGGCGATCTCGGAACCGGCGGTCAGCTCAGCCGGTATTTTCATCGCCGAAACGCGGACCCGTTCCGGCATGTAGCGCAGTGTCGGCCTGGCGGTTGAGATCACATCGATCGTCAGCCTGATGCGGCCGCTCGCCATGGGCTCGAACGATACGACGCGACCCGTGAGGCGCGTCGAGATTTCGGAACCGAGCATATGCGTTCCGACACGCCAGGTCTCGACCTTGGCGGCAAGCACGCCAAGCGCGCAGAGCAACGCCGCCATGAAGCACAGGCGGGTTCTGGGCCACGACCGCGAGGCGACGGCACAGAGGGCTGCCAAGGCGACGATTGCGATCGGCTGTGGAAAGGCCGGCTCCACCGCCAGCGCAAAATATACGATCACCCCGCATGCGAGGAACACCGGCACCAGCAGGAAGGCGACCCCACGGTCGAGCTCCAGGCCGACCGCCGAGGTTACGCCGTTGCGGATACGGGACGGTGACGGGAGGCGGAAACGCCGGCGTAGGCGCACGATGGGCTCGGCCGCGGGCACGAGAACCGTTGCTGGGTCGCTCGCCGGCAGCGACGGGGCATCAAAGCGTGGAACCGGCAGCAATGCCGGTGCCGGCAGGACAGGCACGGGCGCGGCAAACAGCAAGCGTTCGCTGACGCCGCTGCCAACGTCCTCGCCCTCGCCCGCACCACGGCCTCGCACAGCCATCGGGTCTGCCCCTTGCGCCCTCGACCTCCTATGCTACATGAACGCGCAACGCGCGAAAGTCCGCAAACCCACTTCCTTCGCCTGCCTGAGAGTTCCATGCCCGACAAGGTCGTCACCCGTTTTGCCCCCTCGCCCACCGGCTATCTGCATATTGGCGGGGCGCGCACGGCGCTGTTCAACTGGCTGTATGCCAAGCACACAGCCGGCACGATGCTGCTGCGCATCGAGGACACCGACCGCGAGCGTTCCACCGATGCGGCAACCGCGGCCATCCTCGACGGGCTTTCCTGGCTTGGCCTGACATGGGACGGTGAGCCGGTGTCGCAGTTCGAGCGTGCGCCGCGCCATCGCGAGGTGGCCGAGGAACTCGTTCGCATGGGCAAGGCCTATTATTGTTACGCGACGCCTGCCGAGTTGGAGGCAATGCGCGAGAGCGCACGAGCCAAGGGGCTGCCTCCCCGCTATGACGGCCGCTGGCGCGACCGCGACCCCTCCGAGGCGCCGGCCGGCGCCAAGGGGGCGATCCGCATCAAGGCGCCGACAGACGGCGAGACGGTTGTGCATGACCGCGTCCAGGGCGACGTGCGCTTTCCCAACAAGGATCTCGACGATTTCATTATTCTGCGCTCGGACGGCAACCCGACCTACATGCATGCCGTCGTCGTCGACGATCACGACATGGGCGTCACCCACATCATCCGCGGCGACGACCATTTGACCAACGCCGCCCGCCAGACGGTGATCTACCATGCCATGGGGTGGGAGGTGCCGTCGATGTCGCATATCCCGCTGATCCACGGTGCCGACGGCGCCAAGCTGTCGAAACGGCACGGTGCGCTCGGCGTCGAGGCCTATCGCGCCATGGGCTACCTGCCGGAGGCGCTGCTCAATTATCTGGCGAGGCTTGGCTGGAGCCACGGCGACGATGAGATCATGTCGATCGCCAACATGATCGCATGGTTCGACATTGGCGACGTCAACAAGGGCGCCGCCCGTTTCGACTTCGCCAAGCTCGAGGCGCTGAACGGCGTGCACATGCGCCGCATGAACGACGCGGCGCTGCTCGACATCTTCATCGCCACTCTGCCCTATCTCGACGGCGGTCCGGCGATCGCAGCTAGCCTCGACGACAGACGCAAGGCGCAATTGCTTGCCGCTTTGCCAGGCCTGAAGGAGCGCGCCAAGACGCTGGTCGAACTTGTTGAAGGGGCTGCATTCCTGTTCGTCGAGCGGCCGATGCCGGTCGACGAGAAGGCGGCGGCGCTGCTCAGCGGTGAGGCGCGCGCGATCCTGCGGGGCGCTCATGCGGCACTGGCCACGATTTCGGACTGGTCTGCCGCCTCGGCGGAAGCCGCGATCCGCGACTATGCGCAGGCCGGCGGCCACAAACTCGGCGCCGTGGCCCAACCTCTGCGCGCCGCGCTCACCGGCAAAAGCACCTCGCCCGGCGTCTTCGATGTGCTGGCCGTGCTTGGCCGCGAGGAAGGCCTGGCGCGGATTGCCGATCAAATCGATTAGGAAACTGGCCCAAGAAGATTGGCATTGAAAGGTGTGTTTCGCAGTGCAACATTGGGTCTTGGCCTAATCTGGCGCGCAGATTCAATTGCGGGCGCAAATGTGCGTATTCCGATGCTTTTGACGTGTTGGGTTCAATGTTTTGCCGTTGCCGGCCTGAGGAAACAAAAAGGAGTTTGCTATGACCGAACCTGCGACAAAGATGGAATTTGGCGGCAAAACCCAGGCGTCGACGGCAAAACTGGAACTCGACGGCAAAACCCATGAATTCAAGATACGAAGTGGTTCGGTAGGACCTGATGTCATCGACATCGGTTCGCTCTACAGCACCACCGGCGTATTTACCTACGATCCCGGTTTTACGTCGACGGCGAGCTGCGAATCGGAAATCACCTTCATCGATGGCGATGCCGGTATTCTCTTGCACCGCGGCTACCCGATCGACCAGCTGGCCGAGCACGGCGACTTCCTCGAAGTCTGCTATCTCTTGCTCTACGGAGAACTACCGACCAAGGCGCAGAAGGACGATTTCGACTACCGGGTGACGCGCCACACCATGGTGCATGAGCAGATGTCGCGCTTCTTCACCGGCTTCCGCCGCGATGCGCATCCGATGGCGGTGATGTGCGGCGTGGTCGGCGCGCTGTCGGCCTTCTATCACGATTCCACCGATATCTCGGACCCTTATCAACGCATGGTCGCCTCGATGCGGCTGATCGCCAAGATGCCAACGATCGCGGCGATGGCGTATAAATACCACATCGGCCAGCCGTTCATTTATCCGAAGAACGAACTGAATTTCGCAGCCAACTTCCTGCATATGTGCTTCGCCGTGCCTTGCGAGGAATACAAGATCAATCCGGTGCTGGCGCGCGCGATGGAGCGCATCTTCATCCTGCACGCCGACCACGAGCAGAACGCCTCGACCTCGACCGTCCGCCTCGCCGGCTCGTCGGGCGCCAATCCCTTTGCCTGTATCGCTGCCGGCATCGCCTGCCTGTGGGGTCCTGCACATGGCGGAGCCAACGAGGCAGCCCTGAACATGTTGGGCGAGATCGGCCATGTCGATCACATCCCGGAATTCATTGCGCGCGCCAAGGATAAGAACGATCCGTTCCGATTGATGGGCTTTGGCCACCGCGTTTATAAGAACTACGATCCGCGCGCCAAGATCATGCAGAAGACCGCGCACGAAGTCCTGGGCGAGCTCGGCATCAAGGACGATCCGCTGCTCGACATCGCCATGGAGCTGGAAAAGATCGCGCTGACCGATTCCTATTTCATCGAGAAGAAGCTCTACCCCAACGTCGATTTCTATTCCGGCATCACGCTGAAGGCGCTGGGCTTCCCCACTACCATGTTCACCGTGCTGTTCGCGGTTGCCCGCACCGTCGGCTGGATCGCGCAGTGGAAGGAGATGATCGAGGACCCGCACCAGAAGATCGGCCGTCCGCGCCAGCTTTATACCGGTGCGCCGGAACGGGATTACGTGCCGATCGCGAAGCGGTGAAGGTAGCGAGTAGCGAGTAGCGAGTAGTAGCTGAAGCAGCTTGGCTGTTACGGCCAGCACCATTTCCTATTCGCTACTCACTACTCGCTCACTTCCTCACCATGCCCATCACCACCCCCGCCGCCATCTCGCCTGACGGCTTGTCGGTTGCCATACGCCCGGCGATTTCGGCAAAACCGTCCTTCTGCCAGGCGCGGTAGGCGGTATCGGAGAATAGCGCCTCCAGCTGGCGCGCCAGATAATGCGGACGCACATATTGGTTGTAGTGTTCCGGCACGACCGGCCGGTCGGCGATGAGATTGGGCAAGGCTGCGCTCCAAACTTTGATCAGTCCCTGCGCCATGCGCATGACCGGATCGAGCCGGTAGCAGGAGATCATCGGCACGCCCGCCAGTGCCAGTTCCAGCGATACCGTCCCCGACGCGATCAGCGCCGTATCGGCCTTGCCGAAGGTCTGCCATTTGCGTTCGGCATCAAGGATGATCTCCGGCTTCTCGTTCCAGCTCGCGACCGAGGTCCTGACCAGGTCGGCGACGTGCGGCACCGTCGGCAACAGCAAGCGCAAGCGGTGCCCGCGCGCCCGCAGGATCGATACCGTTTCGCCGAACGGCCCGACCAGGCGCCGCACCTCGCCGCGACGCGAACCGGGCAATACAAGCAACGTTTTCACACGGTCGGCGGAGAGGTCACGCGGCTGCGCCTGCGCCCTGGCGGCACTGACTATGCCCGGATCGTGTGCAAGGCGATGCCCGACATAGGTGCCGGGCGGCCCGCCCAGGCGAGCGAGTTCCTTCACCTCGAACGGCAGGATACAAAGAATGTGATCGACATATGGCTTCATTGCCGCCGCCCTGCCCGGCCGCCAAGCCCATACGCTCGGGCAGACATAGTGGACGATCGGGATCGTCGGATCGGCGGCGCGCACCTTCTTGGCGACGCGCAGCGAGAAATCCGGACTGTCGATGGTGATAAGGCAGTCGGGCTTTTCATCGACAATCGCGTTTGCCGTCTGGCCGATCCGCCGCATCAGGCGCGGCAGGTCGCGCAGGATAGCGCTAAGCCCCATCAGCGCGATCTCGCTGCCGTCGAACAATGGCGCCAAACCGAGCGCCTGCAAATGGCGGCCGCCGATGCCTACGAGCCGAACTTCGCGCCCGGTCATGCGCTTTAACGCCTGCACAAGGTCGGCGCCAAGCAGGTCGCCGGACTCCTCGCCGGCGACGACGGCTATCTTCAACGGCTGCTCATTCGCCATGCGCCGGCTCCGCAGCAGGCAGGCCGATCACGAACAGGCCGAGTGCATTGGCACGCCCGATGGTGGCAGGACCTTCGAGCACCAGCGAGCGGCCGGCTTCGACGGCAATGCCGGCCAGTCCGGCGGCATGCGCCGCCTCGACGGTCAGAGGGCCAATGGAGGGCAGATCGGCACGCAGTTCCTGACCGGGCTTGGCGCATTTGACCAAAACACCACGGCTCCTGCCAGCCAGCCTGCCGTGCCCGCGTAATTGTTTTGTCCGCTCGAGCAGCCCGTCTGTGCCCTCGACGCCTTCCAGCGCGATGGCGCGGCCACCAACCGCAACAGCCGCCTGGCCAATATCCAGCGCGCCGATAGCTTTTGCTGCAGCGTGCGCCGCCTCGATGTCGCGCCAGTCGGATTTGCGTGGCGCCATCTTGGTCAGCGGGCCTTCAGCGGCGACCAGTTCCGGCACGATCTCGTGAGCGCCGACAACCTTGATGCCGCTGCGCTCGATCCTGCGCACGAACAGTTTCAGCACCGTATCGTCCCCCCGGGTTACACCGACGAGAAGGCTGGGTAGCCAGGCGAGCAGGCCCAAATTGAGGCGCATGGCGCTCAGCCTGGGGCGGCGCGTAATATGTCCCGCGGTCACCAGATGCGTAACGTGATGCCGCTTGAGCATCGGCAGCAGCGAGCCGACGTCCTCCAGCCTCAAGCTTGCCTGCTCATAGGGCTCGAAATCGACTATGCGGTCGACCTCGCCCGCCGCCATGACGACGAAGGGAGGTTTGCCTTGCCGGGCGAGCGCTCGGGCAATTTCGACCGGGAGACTGCCGCCGCCGGCGATAATGCCGACCTTGGCATCTGGCGCGAGATCAAGGCCCTTTCCGGCAGCCTCAATCTTCGTCATCTGCCCTCAGTCTTCATCATCGGTATCGTCGCCGTCGCCACCTTTGAGCGACGGCACGGCATAGTGCCGCTTGCCGCGGCCAGCGATGAAATCGACGATCTTCATGGCCGTCGGCGACGAGGCGAATTCCGCCTTGGCGAACTCGATGTTTTCGCCGACGGTCCGAGAGCGATCGAAGATCGTGTTGTAGGCTTTGCGCAGCAAGTGGATCTCGGAACGCGGCAGGCCGGCGCGCTTCAGGCCAATGATGTTGAGGCCGCGAAGGCTGGCACGGTTGCCAACGGCGATGGCGTAGGGAATGACGTCGCCGACGATCGCCGAGCAACCGCCGAGAAAGGCGTTATCGCCGATGCGGACAAACTGATGAACCGCGGTAAGGCCGCCGATGTAGACATTGTCACCGACTTCGCAATGCCCGCCTAACGTCGCTTGATTGGCGAAGGTGGCGTTCCTGCCGACCACGCAGTCATGTGCAATGTGGGCATAGGCGAGGAAATTGCCGTTGTCGCCGATCGTCGTTTCGCCGCGGCTGGAATCGGTGCCGAGATGCATGGTGACGCCTTCGCGGATCGCGCAGTTCTCGCCGATCACCAGCGTGGTACGGCCGCCCTTGTGCTTGGTGTTCTGCGGCGGCCCGCCCAGTATCGCCATCGGATAGACCTTGGTCGATGCACCGATGGTGGTCGCGCCCATCACCGACACATGGCTGACCAGTTCGACACGGTCGCCGATCACGGCGTCGGGGCCGACGTAGCAGAAGGGTCCGATGCGGGCGCCTTCGCCGATTTGGGCGCCTGCCTCGATGACCGACGATGGATGGATGACTGTCTGGATTTTCATTAGCATTCGTTTGTCAGCCGCTTGCGACCATCATTGCCGAGATCTCGGCTTCCGCCGCCTTGGTGCCATCGACGAGGGCCTCGCAGGCGAATTTGAGAAGATTGCCGCGTTTCTTGATTTTCTTCACATGAATTTTCAATTGGTCGCCTGGAACGACCGGCTTGCGGAACTTGGCGTTGTCGATGGTCAGGAAATAAACCAGCGACGGCTTTTCCGTACCGAGGCTGCGGATGCAGATGGCGCCGGCCGTCTGCGCCATCGCCTCGATGATGAGCACGCCGGGCATGACCGGCTGGTCGGGGAAATGACCTTGGAAATGCGGCTCGTTTATGGTGACGTTCTTGATGCCGATGGCGGATTCGTCGCCATCTATGTCGACAATGCGGTCGATCATCAAGAACGGATAGCGGTGCGGCAGGAGCTTCATCAGCCGCATTATGTCAACCGCTTCGAGCGTCGCCGCTGCGATCTCAGCCATTTCCCCCCTCACCCTGTTTGCGCGTCCGTGCAAGTCTGCGCAAGGCCGCTATCTCGCGCATGGCTTCCGCCATCGGCTGCGCCGGATATCCTCCCCAAATCTCACCTGCAGGCACATTGCTCATAAACCCGCTTCTTGCGGCAAGCTTGGCCCCGGACCCGATGGTCAAATGATCCGCAAGGCCGACGCCGCCACCCATGGTGACGTTGTCGCCTACCGTCACGGAACCGGAAATACCCGAAAGCCCGGCTATAATGCAATTGCGGCCGATGCGAACGTTGTGGGCGATCTGCACCAGATTGTCGATCTTGGTGCCCTGGCCGATGATCGTGTCGGACATGGCGCCGCGATCGACGGTCGTATTCGAGCCGATCTCGACGTCGTCCTGAATGATGACGCGGCCGATCTGCGGAACCCGCTCCGGACCCTTGGCGCCGGCAACGAAACCGAAGCCATCCTGGCCGATCCTGGCACCGCCATGGATGATGACGCGATTGCCGATCAACGCATATTGCACGCTTGCACCTGGACCGACATAGCCGTCGCGGCCGATCTGAGAGGAAGGACCGATAACCGCATGCGGGGCAATGACGGTTCCGCTGCCGATGGCAGCGCGCGGCCCGATGACCGCGCCTGCTTCGATGATCGCACCGGCCTCGACATGGGCGGTCGGATCGACATGGGCGTGCGGCGAGATACCGGTTTCGCCGGTCATCGGTCCAGGCGTTGCAGCCGCCGGGAAAAGCAGGCGCCCGACCATTGCGAAAGCCTGCTGCGGGCGCGGATGCACCAGCACCGCAATGCCCGCCGGCGCCTTGCCGGCAAATTCGGCGGGGCAGAGAACCGCTGCCGCCCGCAGTGACTGCATCAGCGCGAAATTGCGCCTCCCATCGACGAAGACAAGCGCGTTCTCGCCGCCTTCGTTGGCGGGCGCCAGAGCCTCGATCGATACATCGGAGAGACCGGAATCGACAAGCGTCGAGCCGGTCAGATTCGCGACTTCGCCGGCCGTATACCGGCGTGAGGGCGCGAAGAACACCGGATCGGTCATTCCAGAAGCAATATCCAGCTAGCGCATGACCCCGGAAATCGGAAGTCGATCCTCGGAAAGGATCATGCGCAAAAACAAAGTGCTACAACATCCTTTGCGTGTCCAATAGGACGCGCTGCGCTGTAGTGTCGGGTCACCGCCCATCCGGATCCAAACGAGCCGGAAGCATCGTTACCCGCACATCAGAAGCGGGTCGATATACCGAAGTTGAATTCCTGCACGTCGTCGGTCTTTTCCTTCTTGACCGGGATCGCATAGTCGATGCGGATCGGACCGAAGGGCGATGCCCACATCAGGCCGACACCGACAGAAGCGCGCCATTCCATTCCGGTTGTCGACTGATCGACGAGGCCACTTGCAATCTTGCTGCCGTAGAGCGTTGCCGCATCGGCAAACACTGCCCCGCGGAGGCCGAAGCTTTCCGGGATAACCGGCAGCGGGAACTGGGCTTCGGCCGAGGCGTTGAAATAAGTGGTTCCGCCGAGATGGTCGTTGCGGTTGTCCAAGGCAACCGGACCGATGCCACCATATTCGAAGCCGCGGATCATACGGTCGCTGCTCTGGAAATGGTCGAAGACACGTAGATCGCCGCCGCCATATCCCTGGACATGGCCGGCGCCGCCGGAAATGAGGCCTACCAGATCCAATTGTTCGGACAACGTCTGATAGATGCTGCCGCGCGCCGTGACCTTGATGAACTTGGCGTCGCCGCCGACGCCGGCCACTTCGGTGTTGACATTGGCATAAAGCCCGTCATGCGGGTTCTTCATGTCGTCGATGGTGTTGTAGATCAGGCCGAGGCTGACCGACGACTTGAGCCATGGGCTCTCGTTAACTCCGTTTTGGATCGCCTGGGAGACGTTGCAACCGGCCATTGGGTCGCAGTCTTCGTCGAACTCGTACTTCTCTTGCGCGATATTGTACGCGAGCTGCGTCGTGATGTTGTCGGTGATCGGCAGACCGAAACGCACTGTCGCGCCCGTCGTATCGCTGTCGTAATGGTCGTAGTTTCGGCTCTGCTTGTAGATGTCGAAGCCGGCCGCGATGCGCCGCCCAAGGAAATAAGGTTCGGTGAAAGAGAAGCTGTAGTCGCGCGAGTTCTTGCCGCCGCCCGCCGCCACCTTGATGAATTGGCCGCGACCGAGGAAATTGCGCTCACTGATAGAACCTTCGACGGACGGACCTGACGTTTCGCCACCAGTCGAATAGCCGGCACCGATCGAGAATTCACCGGTCGACTTCTCGACTACGTCGACCACCAACACGACCTGGTCCGGCTCAGAGCCCGGAACGGTGGAAATCTCGACTTTCTCAAAATAATCGAGCGCTTCCAGCCGCCTCTTCGCGCGCTGGATGAGAACCTGGTTGAACGCATCGCCTTCGCTGACATCGAATTCGCGGCGAATGACGTAGTCGCGCGTTCGATCGTTTCCGCGGATCTCGATGCGCTCGATATAGGCCTTGGTGCCCTGGTCGATTGTATACACAACCGAGATCGTGTGGTTTTCGAAGTTGCGATCGCCGCGCGGCGTCACCTGGGCGAAGGCATAGCCCGAACCGGCGACTTTCTCGGTCAGCGCGATGATCGTGTCCTCGACGTCCTTGGCGTTATAGACATCGCCCTTGTGGGTCTGGACTACCGATTCAAGCGACTTGCTGTCGACCTCGGGGATTGTGCTTTCGACACTGACATCGCCGAACGTATAACGCTCGCCCTCCTGCACCGTGATGGTGACGGTGTATTTGTTGGTGGTGTCGTCGAGTTCGCCGACAGCCGAGACGACCTGGAAGTCGGCATAGCCGTGATTGTAATAGAAGCGGCGCAACAGCTCTTGGTCGGCCCGCAGCTTGTCCTCGTCATAGACGTCGTCGCGCAGCACGAAGGAAAGGAAGGACGAGCGCTTGGTGGAGATGATGTCCGACAGACGGCGGCTCGAATAGGCGCTGTTGCCGACGAAATTGATCGCTGCGATCTGGGTGCGGCCGCCTTCGTTGATGTTGAAGACCACGTTCACGCGGTTATCGCCGAGATCCATGATCTGGGTGGTCACGGCGGCGTCGTCGCGGCCGATACGCCTGTAAGCGGCCTTGACCGCCTCAACGTCGGTGTCGAGTTGCTGTTGCGAGAAGGTGCTGCGCGGCTTCAATTGCACCGCAGCTTCAAGCGCGTTGTCCTTGAGCTTCTTGTTGCCCTGGAACAGCACCTGGTTGACGACCTGGTATTCGGAAACCTTGATGACCAGCGTCGATCCGACTTGGTTGATCTGCACGTCCGAAAACAGCCCGGTGCCGAACAGCGCCTTGACCGCATCGTCGATGTCGGAGCTGGAAAACGCCTTGCCCGGCTTGATCGTCACGTAATTGCGGATGGTGTCCGCGTCGACACGCTGATTGCCGGTGACTTCGACTCTGGAGACGACAGCCGCCTCGGCGGCCGATGTGGCAACGAACTGCACTGCGAGCGCGCCTGGTACAACCAGAGCGGCGGACATAGCCACCGCGGACGCGGCGCTCAGAAACTTGGATGCTGCCTTCATCGGGCTTTTGTACCTTTTCTCGAAGTCCCCACGGCGAGAAAACCGGACGTGCGGTAATTTCCCCTACCGTATTAACCGGATTTTCCCTACACGCAAGGCTTCTGGTTAATTTGTATTTACTTAACCCTGTGGCGTGGCTTTCGCGTCACGCATATCCCCACGCATGGTAAACGGCGTCTCAACATTGCTCGTGCCGAAGCCAAATTCCTTCATGATTTCAGCACCCAAACAGATCGTTCCAGAAAACAAAGCCCATGAAGCCGAGCACCAATATGAGGCCGCTTCGGTAAGCCATTTCCATCATCCGTTCGGACACCGGCCGCCGGATGACAGCCTCCACGCCGTAGAACAGAAGATGCCCTCCGTCGAGGGGGGGAATCGGCAAAAGGTTGAGAATCCCGATCCCGACTGACAGGAATGCAACAAGCTGTACGAGCCATTCAAAGCCGAGCTTTGCCGCCTGACCCGACATCTTGGCGATCTTGATAGGGCCGCCCAGCTGGCACTTGTCCTCGCGACCGACAACGAAACGTTGCAGGAACTGGCCGGTGCGCTGAATGACGTGTCCGGTTTCCTGGACCGCTGCCCCGACCGCCCCGGCCGGACTGTAGGTGATCAGCCGTGGCTGGCCGAGTTCCTTGTTGTTGACGACGCCGATCACGGCCACCTGGACCTTGTTGCCCAGTGCGTCCTGTTGTTCCATCAAGCGCGGCGTCGCCGTGACGGTGATTTCCTTGCCGCCGCGTAGCATGACGAAGGTGATGCTGTCGCCGGCACGGCCGGAGACCAGACGCTGGACGTCGGCAAAGGTCTCGACCTTGCTGCCGTCGACGCTGACGAATCGGTCGCCGGGCATGATGCCGGCCGCCGCCGCCGGACTGCCGACGGTAACCTCAGCCACCATCGGCTCCAGCACGGGACGGCCATGGACAGAAAAAAGCACGGAAAAGACAGCGATCGTCAGCAGGAAGTTGAACAGCGGCCCCGCCACCACTGTCGCCGCGCGCTTCCAGATCGGCTGCGTGTGGAAGGCGACCTTGCGTTCTTCGTCGCTCAGCGCCTCGATCTCCTCCGAGCTGGGCTGGCTCGACGTCGCGTTCATGTCGCCGACGAACTTGACGTAGCCGCCGAGCGGTATGGCGCAAAGCTTCCAGCGCGTGCCGCGGCTGTCGTTGAAGCCGATGATTTCAGGACCAAAACCGATCGAAAAGGCCTTTGCGCCGATACCGCACCAGCGGCCGACGAGGTAGTGGCCCATTTCGTGGACGAAAACGACCACGGTCAGCACGAACAGGAAAGGCACCAGCGTGCCGAGGACAAAGCCCTCTGTGCTGAAAACCGCGTGAAGAATCTCGTTCAATTCATGCCCTCAAATTCATCCACGGCGCAGGTCACGCCGCGACTGTGACATCAATCCAGGCGAATCCATGGCGCAACCCGCGCCAGCCCGCCGTCGGATGCCGCTCAAACCGGGAACAGTCCCTGTGCGGGATGGTCGGCGGTCGCGGAAATCCAGCCGATGACGTATAGGGCGAAAGCCGCCGCGACAAGCCCGTCGACCCGGTCCATGATGCCGCCATGGCCGGGTATTAGCGCGCCGGAGTCCTTACGGCCGTGGCGTCGCTTGACCCATGATTCGAACAGGTCGCCGGCTTGCGCGACGATCGAAAGCACCAGTGCGATCACGCCAAGCACGACAACGTTGCCCGTTCCGGCTATGGCGGCCAGAAGCAGCCCGGCCACCACGCCGCCGATCGCCCCGCCGAGCGCCCCGCTCCGCGTCTTGCCCGGCGAGATCGACGGCGCCAGCCTTGGACCACCGACGGAGCGGCCGACGAAATATGCAAAAATATCGGTCGCCCAAACCACGGCGAACAGAAAGAGGATGGCCAGCAGCCCGGAACGGTCGCCGTCGCGCAAGAAGGCCAGCGACAGGCCGGAAACCGCCGCATAGGCAAGGCCGGATGCTTCCCACGGTCCTGCCTTGCGCATCGACGCCGCGATGGCAGCGACAGCAACCAGAGCCGCGACGAGCGGCAGCAGCAAAGACGCAGGCAGGCCGGCGATGAGGGCACCGATAAAGACCACGATCAGCGCTTCGGGCAGAAAGCCAAGACCTGTCGCAGCATTAACACCTGTCGGGGCAGCTGGACGGCTCATCCGCGTCCACTCGTAGAAGATCACCGCCGCCATGGCAGCGCAAAGCAACCGGAAGGGCAGTCCGCCAAGCCAGGTCAGGCCGAGCGTGACGATGGCAAGCACGACGGCCGAAATGACGCGGAGCTGAAGGTTGCTCATCCCTCAGCCCGAGGCGACGTCTTGGGCGGCAAGTCCGCCGAAGCGGCGCTCGCGGCCGGCGAAATCGCGCAGTGCATCGGACAGGTGCTCGCGACTGAAGTCGGGCCAGTAGCAAGGCAGGAAAACAAGTTCGCTGTAGGCGGCCTGCCATAACAGGAAATTCGACAGCCGAAGCTCGCCGCTGGTGCGGATGACCAGTTCCGGATCCGGGATGCCCTCTGTGTCGAGCGAGTTGGCGAAGGACTCTGCCGTGATCGCTTCGCTGTCGATCTCGCCACGCGCCACCGCCGCGGCGAGTTTGCGCGCTGTGCGGACGATCTCGTCGCGCCCGCCATAATTGAAGGCGATGACCAGCGTCAGCGCCTCGTTGCGGAGAGTGAGCGTTTCGGCTTCCTCGAGCAGGCCTCTTATGTCGGGCTGCAGCCCTGCCCGGTCACCGATGACCCTGATTCGGACGCCGCTCTGGTGCAACTCGGCGAGATCGCGTCGGATGAAAAGCTTCAGCAGGCCCATGAGGTCGCTGACTTCGGATTTCGGCCGTGACCAGTTTTCCGACGAGAAAGCGTAAACGGTCAGGAAGGAGATGCCGAGGTTAGGGGCGGCGCGCACCGTCTTGCGCAGCGCTTCGACGCCGGCGCGGTGACCGGCGAGCCGCGGCAAGCCGCGCGCCTTGGCCCAGCGTCCGTTTCCGTCCATGATGATCGCGACATGCGCGGGCGTTGCCATGTTCTCGCTTCCGGGCCAGCCGTGGCCAGACCCTAGACCTGCATGATTTCCGCTTCCTTGTCGGAAAGCAGGTGGTCGATGGTGCTGATTGTCTCGTCGGTTAGTTTCTGAACCTGGTCGGCCCGTTTGCGGTGGTCGTCCTCGCTGATGTCGCCGTCCTTTTCCGCCTTTTTCAGAAAGTCCATGCCGTCCCGGCGAACGTGACGCACAGCGACGCGGGCATTCTCGGCATAGCCGTGCGAGATCTTGACCAGCTCCTTGCGGCGCTGCTCGTTGAGTTCAGGCAACGGGATCCTGAGATTGGTGCCGTCTACGATAGGATTGAAGCCGAGATTGGATTCACGGATGGCGCGGTCGACGGCACTGACCATCGACTTGTCCCAGACCGAAACCGAGATCATGCGCGGCTCCGGCACCGACACGGTTGCCACCTGGTTGATCGGCATGGCGGTGCCGTAGGCCTGCACCTGGATGGCGTCGAGCAGGCTGCTCGACGCGCGGCCGGTGCGCAGCGAAGCCAGATCATGCTTGAACGCGGCGATCGCCCCGTCCATGCGCCGTTTGAGATCGTCGTATTCGCCACTCATCATCGTCTCCTCGACCCGTTTAGCCCGGGTTCACTGCCTTGAGGGTAAACCCTGTTCGAGCCTCAATCCGCGAACTGGTCCCTCTTTCGGGTTCACGGTCCGGATTAATCGTCGGCGACAACCGTGCAACGGCCGCCGCCACGCAGGATATCACCGAAACCACCCTTCTCGTGGATCGAATAGACGATTATCGGAATGTTGTTTTCGCGCGCAAGTGCAATCGCCGCGGTATCCATGATCGAAAGCCCGCGTTTTATGACGTCGCTATGGCTGATGCGCTCGAAGCGTGTCGCGTTCGGGTCCTTCTTGGGATCAGCCGAATAGACGCCATCGACCTGAGTGCCCTTGAACAAAGCATCGGCGCCGATCTCGGCGGCGCGAAGGGCTGCAGCCGAATCGGTAGTGAAAAACGGGTTGCCGGTGCCACCGGCGAAGATGACGACCTTGCCCTGGTTCATGTAGGCGGTTGCCTGACGCTGCGAAAAACTTTCGCACAGCTCGGGCATGGCGATCGCCGACAACACCACGGCGTCGACGCCGATCTTGTTGAGCGAGGTGCGTAGCGCCAGCGAATTGATGACCGTGGCAAGCATGCCCATATGGTCGCCGGTGACGCGGTCTCCGCCTTTTGATGCAACCGCGACGCCGCGAAAGATGTTGCCGCCGCCGATGACGACACCGACCTCGATGCCCAGTGCGCGGGCCTCGGCAATGTCGGCGGCGATGCGGTCGACCACCGATACGTCGATGCCGAAATGCTGTTCGCCCATCAACGCTTCGCCCGACGCTTTCAGCAAGACACGTCGGTAGAGGGGCTTCACCGTCATCTGGTCCTCGTCATCATGCGTGTGACGCGCTTCGGTGGCGCCCCGAAACACTGGGCGTTCCGATACACGAAGGGCGCCCCGCTGTCCCGCGGCGCCCGAGCCGGAAAGTTGAGATCGTGGACTGGGATAGCCGTCAGCTCACGCCGGCAAAAGTGCCTTGCATGAGCAGATCCGGCAGATAGCTTGCCGGCTTGTCGCCAACCGCCTGCCCACCGGTCAAGCCGCCTTGTATTTCAGGGCCGAAGAACGAATACGGAAAGGGCGTGACCGGCCGGCTCACCGCATCGAGCCGTGCCCGAAGGTCTTCGGGAATGTCGAAATCAAGCGCGCCGAGATTGTCCTTGAGCTGGTCAAGCCTGGTGGAGCCGACGATGACGGACGCAATGCCTGGCCTGTTTGCCGCCCAGTTCAGGGCGACCTGGGCCATGCTGCGGCCGAGCTGGCCGGCAACCCTCTCCAGTTCGGCGACGATTTGCCAGTTGCGGTCGGTGAATTTCTGGAAACCGGGATTGGTCGAACCACGCATTGTCTCCAGCCGGCCACCATCCTTGACGATTGTATCGAAACGGTATTTTCCGCTGAGCAGGCCGCTGGCCAACGGACTCCAGACCATGATTCCAGCGCCATAGCGCGTGCCGAACGGCACGAACTCGTGCTCGATGTTGCGCTCGGCCAGCGAATATTCGAGCTGAAGCGCCGAAACCGGTTCATAGCCGCGATGCTCGGCGATCGCCTGCGCCCGGCTTGCGTACCAGGCCGGCACGTCGGACAGACCGACATGCCGGATCTTTCCGGCGCGCACCAGATCGTCCAGCGTCCGCATCACCTCCTCCGGTGGCGTCAGCCTGTCCCAGGTATGGAGGATGTAGAGGTCGATGTAATCGGTGCCGAGCCGCTTCAGCGAACCGTCTACCGCCCGCAGGATGTTCTTACGGCCGTTGCCGCCGGCATTTGGATTACCCGGTTCGGCGTTGTAGGTGAATTTGGTACTGATCACCGCCTTGTCGCGCAGCCCACGCTCGGCGATGAATTCGCCGAGCCAGGTTTCGGCCGTGCCACCGGTATAGAGATCGGCGGTATCGAAGAAATTGCCACCGGCTTCGACATAGGCATCAACCAAGGCGCGCGCCGTTTCCTTCTCCGCGCCCCAGCCCCATTCCGTGCCGAACGTCATGGTGCCGAGCGCCAGACGAGTGACACGCAGCCCGCTGTTGCCGAGCGTGTAGTAGGACATGGTCATGGATTTTCTCCTGAAATTTGAAAACGGGATTGAGGTCCTTGCCTGGGATATGCAGTCAGGCCTTGGCCAGCGCATCGACCACCACCTGGAACCGACGCGGATCGAAATAGTCGTGGTAGGCGCTGATCAGACCGCTCTCGAAGCGGAAGATCGCGATATTGCTGTTGGTGTATTCAGAGCCGCCAATCAGCATCGCGCGGTTCTTGTACTCAACGACGATCGCGTCCGAATCCGCTGCCGGATAGACGGCTGTCAGCTGGGAGTCGAAGGATTCGAAATTGCCGAAGAGGCCTCGGAAGGCCGCCAGGATCGCGGCCTTACCATCGATGCTGCTTCCAAATCCTGCCGGCGGGTAGAAGACAAGGATTCGGCCATCTTCAGCCCAAAGGTTGCCCCATGCCTCAATGTCCTTGCGGTGCATCAGGTTCAAAGAATTTACGCACTGTCTCGAGATTACGGGTTCGTTCGGACTTGAGGTCGGTCATTGGACGTCTCCTTGGCTGCTCGGCGATTGCCGTGTGATGCAGCCAAAGATGCGTTCTTCTTCCCTATCCGATAAGATTGCATTATCCGAATGGACTATGCGATACCATGCATGAATGGATCGCGATCTGCTTAGCCACCTACCTATAATCGTTGCCGTCGCGCGGCGTGGCGGCTTCGCCTCGGCGGCCGCCGAGCTCGGCATGAGCCCGTCAGCGGTCAGCCATGCGGTGCGGCTGGTGGAGGAGCGAATCGGCCAGCCGTTGTTTGCCCGCACCACACGCAGCGTCTCGCTGACCGAGGCTGGCACCGCCCTCGTCGCTGCGGCGGAGCCGGCGCTGGAAGACATTGCCGACCGGATCGAACGCATCCGCTCTGTCAAAGGCCGGGCAAGCGGACTGCTCAGGATCAACGCGCCGCGTTTGGCGCTGCCTCTGGCGCTGATGCCCATCCTGACGGCGATGGCGGAACGTTACCCTGACGTGACGGTGGAGATCGTCACCGACGAACGTCTGAGCGATATCGTCGGCGAGGGTTTCGACGCCGGCATCCGGCTGGGCGAGATGATCGCCGAGGATATGGTGACGGTGCGGCTGACTCAGCCGTTCCGGACGACCATTGTCGCCTCTCCGGCCTATATCGGCCGCCACGGAAAGCCGCGAACAATTGCTGATCTCTCCACCCGCAACTGCATCGGCTATCGGCTGTTGCGATCACGTGCGCTCTACCGTTGGGATCTGTCAGACCAGGGCAAGGATATCGGCGTCGAGACGCGCGGCAGCGTCGTCGTCAGCGAACCGCTGTCGGCAAAAGACATGGCCCTTGCCGGCATCGGCCTCGCATATCTGTTCGAGCCGCTTGTCAAGCCCGACATCGAGGCAGGCCGGCTGGTCGAAGTCCTTGGCGAGGCATCGATCGAGGAACCGGGACTGTTCCTCTATTTCCCGCGCCGCGCCGCGATGGCCCCGAAGCTCCGCGCCTTTATCGACACCGCGCAAGAAATCGGCCGGGCATCCTCGCGGACACCCGGCCGAAAAAGCCTTTCAAACGAATAGTTTACTTCTTGACCGCTGCCGCGACTTCCGCCGCGAAATCGGTCTCTTCCTTCTCGATGCCCTCACCGAGCGCGAAGCGCAGATAGGCGGCGATTTTGGCCGGCGCGCCGATCTCGCTTTCGGCATCCTTCAGCGCCTTCTCGACGGTGATGTCGGGATTGAGCACGAAAGCCTGCTTGAGCAGTACGACCTCTTCGTAGAACTTGCGCAAACGGCCCTCGACCATCTTCTCGATGATCGCTTCCGGCTTGCCGGACTGGCGCGCCTGGTCGGCGAAGATCGCCTTCTCGCGCTCGACCGCGGCCGGATCGAGCTCTTCGGTGGTCAAGGCCATCGGGTTGGTGGCGGCGACATGCATGGCGACTTGGCGGGCAAAGGCGTTGGCGGCCTGCGCGTTGCCTGTCGTCTCGATGGCGACCAGCACGCCGAGCTTGCCAAGGCCGTCGGCAACCGCATTGTGGACGTAGGTTGCGACAGCGCCGTGCTCGACGGTGAGCTTGGCCGAGCGGCGGAAGCCCAGATTCTCGCCGATGGTGCCGACTGCATCCTTGATGGTCTCGGTGACCGACTTGCCCGAGCCCGGATAGGGAGCAGCGGCAACGGCCTCGGTCTTGCCGCCATAGGCAAGCGCGACCTTCGCGACATTGGCGACGATCTCCTGGAACGCAGCATTGCGCGCAACGAAATCCGTCTCGGAATTGACCTCGACGATCGCTGCCTCGCGGACGCCGGAATCGACGCCGATCAGGCCTTCGGCAGCAGTACGGCCAGCCTTCTTGTCGGCCTTGGAAATGCCCTTCTTGCGCAGCCAGTCGATGGCTTCTTCCATGTTGCCGTTGGTCTCGTTCAACGCCGCCTTGCAGTCCATCATGCCCGCGCCGGTCAAGTCGCGGAGTTCTTTGACCTGTGCAGCCGAAATGCTCATTGTCGCCTCTTTGTCTAAATGCACCGACGCACCATCGAGTTTCGATGATGCGCCTGGTGCCGGTAGCGCTTACCGCGCCAACATATTGGAAAGATGAAGGCCGCAGCCGGCCTTCGCTATTATGCTTCCGGGGTCTGGGTTGCCGGGCTCTCGGCGGCCGGGGTCGGTTCGAGCGCCGGCTCGACCGGAGCCTCGACCGATGCGCCGATGTCGACGCCGAGTGCGCCCTGCTGGCGGGCGATGCCGTCGATCGCAGCCTTGGCAATCAGATCGCAATAGAGCTGGATGGCGCGGGCCGCATCGTCATTGCCGGGGATCGGGAAGTCGATCTTGTCCGGGTCGCAGTTGGAATCGATGATGGCAACGACCGGGATGCCGAGACGCTTGGCCTCGAGGATGGCGATCGCTTCCTTGTTGGTATCGATCACGAACATCAAATCGGGCGTCGAACCCATATCCTTGATGCCGCCCAGCGCCTTGTCGAGCTTCTCACGCTCGCGGTCGAGGTTGAGGCGCTCCTTCTTGGTCAGGCCCTGAGCCTCGCCGGCCAGCATCTCGTCGAGCTTGCGCAGGCGCTGGATGGAATTCGAGATCGTCTTCCAGTTGGTCAGCATGCCGCCGAGCCAGCGCGAGTTAACATAGTACTGAGCCGAGCGCTGCGCGGCATCGGCGACGATGTCGGAGGCCTGGCGCTTGGTGCCGACGAACAGCACGCGGCCGCCCTTGGCAACAGTGTCGGAAACCTGCTTCAGCGCCTGGTGCAGCAAAGGCACCGTCTGCGAGAGGTCGATGATGTGGATGTTGTTGCGGGCGCCGTAGATATAGGGCGCCATTTTCGGATTCCAGCGGTGGGTCTGGTGGCCGAAGTGAATGCCAGCTTCCAATAGCTGGCGCATGCTGAAATCAGGCAGAGCCATTCTTATTTCCTTTCCGGTTAGCCTCCACGGACACAGGCATTTTTTGGACTTGGTCCTCGAACGCCACCGGAGGTTTCCGCCGGATTTCTCCCGGGCAGACACCAAAGTCCGTGTGTGGAATGTGCGCGCATATAGAGGGGATGCGCGACAAACGCAAGCGCTGTGGCGTCTTGCGGCTCAGCGTGCGGCGATCAGCGCACCGGTGCCTATCATGGCGCCGCCGGCAAACCTGTTCATCAGCCGCATGCGCCTTGGCGTCTTGAACCAGCTCGAAGCCCGCCCGGAGAGCGCTGCGTAGAAGCCCATGGTGACGATGTTGACGCAGATCACGACCGCAACCACGAGCAGCCCATCGGCGAAGGTCATCGTATTGAGGTCAAGAATCAGCGGGATGATAGAGGCGTGGAACAGGATCGCCTTGGGATTGCCCAATGCGATGGAGATACCGAGGAAAAACGATCGAGACAGTCTTGCCTGGGTTGCGTGCTGTCCATGCGATCGCGCGGAGGCCGATCGCCACATCCGGATGCCGAGAAACACCAGATAGGCAGCACCCGCATACTTCAGGATTAAAAAAACCCATTCGAAGGCCTGTACCAGCGCCACGAGACCGAGCAGTGCCAAGGTGACCAGCACCGCGTCGCCTGCGGCGATGCCGAGTCCAGCCAGGAAAGCGCGAACGAAGCCAAGCGAGACGCCATTGGCGATAACCGTGAACATCGCCGGACCAGGCGTGGCGGCGGCAAATGTGATCGCGGCGCAGTAAGCCAAAAATGCCGTCAATGTCATCGTCGCATCTTCCCCCTCGGCACGCGCACACGCCGGAAAACAGCGACGATCTCCTCGCGGCTGCACTCGATGGCGCCGAGCCGCACCGCGCGGTCGCGCTCGAACCCGGTTATGTCATAATGCGGCGCCGATGTCTTCGGCGGCCCTTGGTAGGACGAGCGCTTGATGCCGAGCTGCGCGGCGAAGCGATGCAGCTCGTCGGTGTCGTCTGCCAGCAGATGACACCAGCGGTGGCCGACCCATTTCCAGATCGCCGCATCGACATAGACCGCCATGGGGCTTGCCGCACTCCTTCATCTTGCGCCGACCAACACGCCGCTAACGATGATAGAAGGGATTAGCATAGAAAATGAAGCCGCCGCCGGCCTGGAGTTGCGCTATGGTGCTGGTGATGGTCTCCTGCATGCGGTCGTGCAGTTCGACGAGTGCCGCCTCGACGGAGCCTTTATAGGCGTGCAAGCCTAAAGGGTCCGGCACCCGGATATGGGCGCGGCGTGGGCCTGCCGGCTGCGGCACGAAACGGTCGATCGTATCGCGCAGTGTACCCTTGCAATAATCGTTGCGGATCCGCTTCAAGTGTTCGGCGATCTCCTCCTGCGTGATGCGCGGATTGGCTGAAGCCCAGGGCCCGACACGCCGCAAGCGCTGGATCGTATCCGCCAGCGTTCGGACCTGCTTCCGGCTTCCGGTATCATCCGTGTTTTCTCGCAGCCAGCGGCGCGACCGGCGCAAAAGCTCGGCACTGTCGAGCGTGCCGGCGCCGACCGAGACAAGTTCAGCAAGGCGACGGCCGAGTTCCACGAGCAGGTCCTTCTGACGTGCGTCATACGAAACCCGCTCATCGGACCGCAGGCCATATCCAGCCTCATCGCGCGACAGCAATGTCGCATAGATATGATGGACGCGCTCCGGCAGCGAATCGGCGGCATGGCGTTCGATCTTCAGGCTGCGCTCGACGTAGGCGCACTCCTTTGCCAGCGCTGCCTCGACATTCCCCGTGAAAGCGAGCTTCCAGATCACGGGCGCGATCCAAACTTTGAAATCCGGATCCGTCAGGCGGCCGCGCTTCAGCGCTTCGAGCCCCATCTCGACCGCGCCCGGCAGCAGCGGGGCAACGATGTTGGCATGCCAGCCGACGCCGCCTTCGGGATGCAGGAGAACGCCGTGCCCTTTCAGCGCCCAGGCCACCGAATGTTCCTTGGCGGCCCCGCTATTGCCCGGGATTTGGGCGATTAGATTGTTGGCCAGCCAGAATTTCTGCATCAGCCGGCCAAGCCCGTTGACGACGCCGTGCGTGGCCCAGGATGCCGCCAGCGGGCTTACCCGCGAGACGACCTCCTTGTCGATCATCCAGTCGGTAAAGAACTCCGGATGGTTGGGCGTGATGAACGTCGCCTTGCCCGCGCCGCAACAAGCCTTCAACCTTTGCCGGTCGTCCTCCGGAAAATCGATGTGGCGGACATTGGCGACGCCGCGCAGACCGGCCAGACGGTTGAACGGCAACAGGTCGCGAAGCCCCGGAATGCCGTGCAGCATGACAATGCGGTTGACGAATGTCATGGCCTTGATCAGCGTCGCATTGGGCCGCGGCGCCACAAAAACGTCGATCCTGCTCAACCTGCTCCCCCCGCGGCGCTTACCGTCGTAAGACGTTGATATGCAATTGCGGCATGCTCAAGTCGGTGCAACATGCCCGCAAGATCAAGCGCCACTATCGCGGAGAGCAGCCGGCAGCAGCTTGCCGTCGGTTCGAGCCTATTTCGACGGGCAGGTCTTTGGCTGATCGAACAGCGACAGATTGACCAGCTTGCCGGTCATCGAGAACTCGCCATAGTCCATTACGAGACCGCGCGTGATGCCGTTCTCGTGCAGCTTGAAGCTGATCCGGTATTCCGGCACTTCCTCGCCGCCTTTGTCGGTATCGTCGAAATAGGCGATGTCAACCGGCCAGTATTTGTCGCTGGCGAGCTTGGCCAGCGCCGGCACTTCCGGATCAGTCTTGTCGGCATTGGCTTGCTTGCCGACGACGACGGTGGTGGTCATCACCTTGTTGGCATCCTCCGAGCCGTCGAACAGGTTGGTTTCGTAAAAACGCTCGCCCTTTTCCGCCTTGCCGATCATTTCAACCATTTGCTGAGTCGGGAACTGGGTCGCGGCGAGTTCCAGGCTGTTCTTCTCGGGCTTGTCGATTTCGACCTTGAGACCATTGGCCTCCTTCGTTGCCGTCCCCTTGACCTCCTTGTCGAGGTTCTGGTCGACAAAGGACTTGTTGACGAAGGAGAAGGTCTTGCCTTCGGCATCCTCGAAGGTGGTCATCTGCTGGTCGGTCAGCCTAGTATTGTCGTTGGTGACGATCTGGGTGACCAGGCGGAACTTTACCGTGTAGCCCTCGCAAGGCGAGCCATTGAACTCGTAGACCATACGGCCCGATATGCCGGTGATCCCCGAGCGATCCGACGCCTTGTCCAGGGTGATATCATAGACGGCACGGTGCGCCTGCAGCGCCGGCACCGCAAAAGCGGGAGCCGCCCAGGAAGCCGCTGTCAGAAGAACGGCGTTGAATGCGAGGCGCGTTGCGCGCATGGGGTGCTCCGATCATCGCGGCTAATGGCAGGCCGCATGGAAAGATGGTCCAGCTTAAAAAAAGTCGTGGCGGAAGCGAGGCAAAAATAGCAATTTCGGCCCGGCCTGCGCGGCACCTTCAAGCAATAGGGAAATAGCATGAGCGAAACAATCGAAAAGCGGCTAAGCGATCTCGGCGTGACGCTGCCGGCTGCCGCTGCGCCCGCCGCCAACTACGTTCCCTATTGCAGGACCGGCAATCTGCTGTTCACCGCCGGGCAGTTGCCGCTCAAGGAGGGCAAGCTCCAGGCGAGCGGGCTGCTTGGCCGCGATGTCGACACCGCGACCGGAAAGGAAGCCGCAAAATACTGTGCGATCAACATATTGGCGCAGGCCCAGGCGGCACTTGGCGATCTCGACAAGATCCGCCGCCTGGTGAAGATCACCGTCTTCGTCGCCTCGGCACCGGATTTTGTCGAACAGCATCTGGTCGCCAACGGCGCCTCGGATTTTCTCGTCGCCGTGCTCGGCGACCGCGGCAAGCACGCCCGCTCCGCCGTCGGCACCCCCTCCCTGCCGCTTAATGCCGCAGTGGAAATCGAAGCGATCTTCGAAGTCGAATGACCGGGACTGCGACCATGACCGACCTTTCCTGGCTGACTGCCCGGCCCGTCGCCCATCGCGGCCTCCACGACATGAACAAGGCGCGCTGGGAGAACACTCTTTCCGCCTTCGCCGCGGCAGCCGAGCGCGGCTATGCGATCGAGTGCGACGTGCACCTGTCATCCGACGGCGTCCCCGTCATCATCCACGATGGCGATCTGCGGCGGCTGACCGGCGAGGACGGCTTCGTCTGGCAGCGTACGGCTGCTGAGATCACGGCGCTGAAGGTCGGCGGCACCGCCGACCATTTGCCGACGCTGCAGCAGGCGCTTAATCTGGTCGACGGGCGTGTGCCGATGGTTGTCGAACTGAAAGGCGCTGCCGGACACGACGAAGGCCTGGTCGAAGGCGTCGGCAAGATGCTCAAGCGCTATAAGGGCAAGACCGCGATCATGTCGTTCGACCATTGGCTGATCCGCGAGTTCCCGAAACATGCACCCGGCATACCCGGCGGGTTGACCGCCTACGGCAACGACAACCATCTGATCGAGGCGCATTTCGCCATGCTGGCGCATGACATCGCCTTTATCTCCTACGCCGCCGGCGACCTGCCGAACCGGTTCGTGTCGTTCGTACGTGAAAGGCTCGGCATGCCGGTGATCACCTGGACAGTGCATGACCAACCTGCCGTCGACCTGACCTTCAAATATGCCGACCAGATGACGTTCGAAGGATTCGAGCCCGATCTTGTGCGGCTTGCTTGAACGGGCTTGTACGGGTTCGCAGCGAGCTTAAGTAAGCCACATGGATCAAGGGGACGACTGCGACAGACAAACGGCGAATGCGGAGCTGTCGATCCGCATCGCCGCGGGCATCGGCGCCTTCACCAGCGCGGAATGGGACAGCCTTGCTGGCACTACGCGGGGCGAGGCAGAAAACGCCTACAACCCGCTTGTTTCATTCGCTTTTTTGAGCGCGCTAGAAGATTCCGGCTGCGCCGTTCGACGCACCGGCTGGCAGGGTCATCATCTCAGGCTGGAAACCGCGCAAGGCAAGCTGCTCGGTGCGGTCCCCTGCTATCTGAAGTCGCACAGCCAGGGCGAATATGTCTTCGACCATGGCTGGTCGGACGCATTCGAACGCGCCGGCGGGCGCTACTATCCGAAGCTGCAATGCGCGGTGCCGTTCACACCCGTCACCGGCCCTCGCCTGCTGGTCGGCAAGCGCGAGGACAGCCCCACCGTCAAGGCCGGCCTTGCGGCCGGCCTAAAGGCGGTGACGGATAAGCTCGGCGTGTCTTCCGCGCATGTCACCTTCGCGCCGGAGGATGATGTCCAGATCTTGGCGGCAGCCGGCTTCCTGCATCGCACCGACCAGCAGTTTCACTTCTTCAACGAAGGCTTTTCGAGCTACGACGATTTTCTCTCGACGTTGGCCTCGCGCAAGCGCAAGGCGATGAAAAAGGAGCGGCGTGAGGCGCTCGCCGACGGCATCTCGATCGACTGGCTGACCGGCAAGGATCTGACCGAAAAAGCCTGGGACGACTTTTACGCGTTCTACATGGATACCGGCAGCAGGAAATGGGGCCGGCCCTACCTCAACCGCGATTTCTTCTCCTTGATCGGCGAGCGCATGGCCGACGACATCCTGCTGGTGATGGCCAAACGCAACGGGCGCTACATAGCCGGCGCCATCAACTTCCTCGGTTCAGACGCGCTCTACGGCCGCAATTGGGGCTGCATCGAGGACCACCCGTTCCTGCATTTCGAGGTCTGCTACCATCAGGCGATCGATTTCGCCATCTCGCGAAAGCTGAAGGTGGTTGAAGCCGGTGCGCAGGGCGAGCACAAGCTGGCGCGCGGCTACCGGCCGGTGACGATGCATTCGGCGCACTACATCGCCCATCCAGGTCTGCGCAATGCAGTGGCCGACTACCTCCAGCGCGAGCGGCGCGAAGTCGAGCGGATGAGCGAATATCTGGAAGAGCACACCCCGTTCCGCAAGGACATGGCGGAGTAGCAAAACCCGCCCGATCGCTCAACCACGTTCGAGCCTGCATGGCCGATGTCGACCGATCGTCTTGCCCGCCCGCAACAGCTTCGCTACACGAGACCGCGAGCCAAGAACCGGAGCGTGCGCCATGGCCGAAGCAACCTACGACAGCAGCAACATTTTCGCAAAAATCCTGCGCGGAGAAATCCCTTCGCACCGCGTCTACGAGGATGATGCGGTCATCGTCTTCATGGATGTGATGCCGCAAGGACCGGGTCACACGCTGGTCGTGCCGAAAGCGCCGTCGCGCAACCTGCTCGACGCGGATCCGGCGGTGCTTGGCCCCCTCTTCGCTCACGTGCAGAAAGTTGCGCGGGCAGTAAAGAAGGCCTTCGATGCCGATGGCGTCACGGTCATGCAGTTCAACGAACCAGCTTCGGGCCAGACCGTCTACCACCTCCATGTCCATGTCATTCCGCGCTTCGAAGGCATCCCCTTGAAGCCGCACAGCGGACAGATGGAACAGCCTGAAGTCCTGGCTGAGAACGCCGGCAAGATACGGACGGCGCTGGCAAACTGAATCGGGGCGAAGCCGCTCGGCCGACACTCGACCACAAGCTTCATGAAAAAAGCCCCGTTGCCGGGGCTTTTTTACTTGCAGGATTGTCAGTTCTTACGCGGCAGTTGCGGCACCAGGCTGCGCTTGCCGCCATCCTTGCCCTTCGGCTCCGACTTCTGCGCCACTGCCTTTTTCGCGGCGGGCTTTTTCGCCCCCGCCTTCTTGGTTTTCGGCACGTCGTCCGGCTCTTCCTTCTTCGGTTTCACCGGCGCCTCGTCGGCGAGCGATTCGAGCTTCAGGCCGGTCTCGCCGGTTTCCTTCTTCTCGACGGTGACACGCACCGTGCCGCCCTTCTTGAGCTTGCCGAACAGCACCTCGTCGGCCAGCGGCTTCTTGATGTGCTCCTGAATGACACGGCCAAGCGGCCGCGCACCCATGCGCTCGTCATAGCCCTTGTCGGCCAGCCAGGCGATTGCATCCTGCGACAGGTCGAAGGTCACGCCGCGTTCGGAAAGCTGCGCTTCCAGCTGCATGACGAACTTCTGCACCACCTGATGGATGACCGGCACCGGCAGCGAGCCGAACGGAATGATCGCATCGAGACGGTTGCGGAACTCCGGCGTGAACAGCCGGTTGATCGCTTCGACATCGTCGCCTTCGCGTTTGGTCGAACCGAAACCGATCGCCGCGCGCTGCGCGTCGGATGCGCCCGCATTGGTGGTCATGATCAGGATGACGTTGCGGAAGTCGATCTGCTTGCCGTTATGGTCGGTCAGCTTGCCGTGATCCATGACCTGCAACAGGATGTTGAACAGGTCCGGATGAGCCTTCTCGACTTCGTCCAGCAACAGCACGCAATGCGGATGCTGGTCGACGCCGTCGGTCAGAAGGCCGCCCTGGTCGAAGCCGACATAGCCGGGAGGCGCGCCGATCAGCCGCGAAACGGTGTGGCGTTCCATATATTCCGACATGTCGAAGCGGATCAGCTCCACGCCGAGCGAGGCGGCGAGCTGCTTGGCCACTTCCGTCTTGCCGACACCGGTCGGACCGGAGAACAGGTACGAGCCGATCGGCTTTTCCGGTTCCCGCAGGCCGGCCCGCGCCAGCTTGATGGCCGAAGTCAGCGCGGTGATCGCGGTGTCCTGGCCATAGACGACGCGCTTCAACTCGATGTCGAGACCTTGCAGCACCTTCTCGTCGTCGGCGGAAACCGTCTTCGGCGGGATGCGCGCCATCGTGGCGATCGTCGCTTCGATCTCCTTGATGCCGATGGTCTTCTTGCGCTTGGCTTCGGGCACCAGCATCTGCGAGGCGCCGGTCTCGTCGATCACGTCGATCGCCTTGTCCGGCAGCTTGCGGTCGTTGATGTAACGGGCCGAGAGCTCGACCGAAGCCTTGATCGCTTCACTCGTGTAGCGAACCTTGTGGAACTCCTCGAAATAGGGCTTCAGTCCCTTCATGATCTCGATGGCGTCCTCGACGGTCGGCTCGTTGACGTCGATCTTCTGGAATCGCCGCACCAGCGCGCGGTCCTTCTCGAAGAACTGCCGGAACTCCTTGTAGGTGGTCGAGCCGATGCAGCGGATCGCGCCGGACGACAGCGCCGGCTTCAACAGGTTCGACGCATCCATGGCGCCGCCAGAGGTGGCTCCTGCCCCGATCACGGTGTGGATCTCATCGATGAACAGCACGGCTCCGGGATAGTCCTCGAGCTCCTTGACGACCTGCTTCAGCCGCTCCTCGAAATCGCCGCGATAACGGGTGCCGGCCAGCAGCGTGCCCATGTCGAGCGCGAAGATGGTGGCATTGTGCAGCACTTCGGGAACGTCGCCCTCGACGATGCGCTTGGCGAGGCCTTCGGCGATCGCCGTCTTGCCGACGCCGGGATCGCCGACATAGAGCGGGTTGTTCTTGGACCGGCGGCACAGCACCTGGATAGTCCGGTTGATCTCGCTCTCGCGACCGATCAGCGGATCGATCTTGCCAGCCTTGGCCTTGTTGTTCAGGTTGACGCAATAGGCAGTCAGCGCGTCCTGCTGCTGCTTCTTCTTGCCGCCTTCTTCTTGCGGCTCAGCTCCGCCCTGGCTGCCTTGCTCGTCGTCGGCGCCGCGCGGCGTCCGCGTCTCTGAAGCGCCTGGGCGCTTGGCAATGCCATGCGAGATGTAGTTGACCGCGTCGTAGCGGGTCATCTGCTGTTCCTGCAGGAAATAAGCGGCGTGGCTCTCGCGCTCGGCGAAGATGGCGACGAGCACGTTGGCGCCGGACACCTCCTCGCGGCCTGACGACTGCACATGGATCACCGCGCGCTGGATGACGCGCTGAAAACCGGCCGTCGGCTTGGAATCTTCATCGTAGCCGGTGACGAGATTGTCGAGCTCGGTGTCGATATAGGTGAGAACCGTATGCTTCAACTCGTCGAGATCGACGTTGCAGGCACGCATGACTGCGGCCGCCTCGGTGTCGTCGATCAGGGCGAGCAGCAAATGTTCAAGGGTTGCATATTCATGGTGCCGCTCATTGGCGAGCGTCAGCGCTTGGTGAAGCGCCTTTTCCAGGCCTTGGGAGAAAGCCGGCATGTTACCTCACTTCTTCTCCATCACGCATTGCAGCGGATGCTGATTCTGTCGGGCGAAATCCATGACCTGAGACACTTTGGTCTCGGCCACCTCGAATGTATAGACCCCGCACTCGCCCACCCCATGATTGTGAACATGAAGCATTATGCGTGTGGCGGCTTCGCGATCCTTCTGGAAAAAACGCTCCAGCACGTGAACCACGAACTCCATGGGTGTGTAGTCGTCGTTAAGGATGAGGACCCGATACAGACTGGGCTTCTTGGTCTTGGTTTTTGTGCGCGTGATGACGGCCGTGCCGCGACCGGCCTCATTGCCGTTGCTGCCGTTCTGCATTCGCACCACGTAGCTCGTGGCAGTCAAACCTGTAGTCACGTAGTCCTGCCTCTTTCGAATCCTCATGCATGCTCGACATGTAGGTGCTCGATGGACGATTTTAAGCCCTTCTGTTTAGCTGACAATATGGCTAGGTGGCCAAACTTGACCGATTTTTCAAATCGTGAAGACCGCAAGGACCCCGATTTCGAACTGGCATGAAAAAACCCGGCCGCGCGTTCGCGACCGGGTCTGTCTTTTGAGGCCCAGGGGCCGGCTTGGAACGTTCGTCGAATTTACTTCGCCTTGGCGACAATCGATTCGAACGGCTTGTAGGCTTCCTTGGCGAGTTCGGCATAGAGATCGCCAAGCTTGGTGGCCTCGGTGACGAAGCTCTCATAGGACTGCTTGGCGTAGTCGGACTGGATTTCGATCGCCTTATCCAGCGACTTGGCGGAGAAGAGCTTCTCGACAACGGCGCTGCCGGCCTCAAAACTTTTCTTGGTGTACTCGCCCGCCTCGGTGGCGATGGCCTGCGCACCCTTGGACAGCGATGCAAAGCTCTTCAATCCGGTGTCGGCAAATTCCTTGCCGTATTTGCTGAAATCTTCATAGGTCTGGGTCATTTCACGCATTCCCTTGAACGGTTGCCTTTGGACGATGGACGCGCCTTGTCCGGGCCGCGTTGTGCAATGCGTGTAAATATATTGTGCAGTGCACAAAAAGTCAAGATTTCCGCGGCAATGCGCATCGTGAGCCGCCGGCAATCGCTAAGATTCGAATAAAGAGAGGCTCAATCCCGCAGAAAATGGTGAACGCGGCGGTTACCATAAACGGATTGGTAACGCTGCCCGCGTTAGCGTGGCCCGAGGTGAGGCAGGACCCTTTGCCGCCTCCAAGGCAACGGAAATTCAAAGGAACTATCAGTGCGTAAGGCGTTGTCGGGCTTCGTTTCCAAATCCGCGTCCCCCCTCAAAACGATCATGATTCTCGCTATGGCGATGAGCTTCGTCGTCGCGGACGCGGCTTCATCCATGGCGGCCAAGTCGGCGGCCATCGTCATCGATGCCAAGTCCGGCAAGGTGCTTTATTCATCGGATGCCGATGGCCGGCGCTATCCGGCCTCGCTTACCAAGATGATGACGCTCTATCTGACGTTCGAGGCATTGGCGAAGGGCAGGATCAGCAGGAATTCTCCGGTCGTGTTCTCGGCCAATGCCGCTGCCGAACCGCCAACAAAGCTCGGCGTCAAGCGGGGCGGCTCGGTCACGGTCGAGACCGCCATCCTGTCGATGGTGACCAAATCGGCAAACGATTCCGCAACTGCGCTTGGCGAGATGCTCGGCGGCAATGAGGCCAATTTCGCCCGCATGATGACCGCCAAGGCGCGGGCGCTGGGCATGCGGGGAACCGTTTTCCGCAACGCCAACGGCTTGCCTGATCCCGGGCAGTTCACGACGGCGCGCGACATGGCGCTGCTCGGTATCGCCCTGAGAGAGCATTTTCCACAATATTACGGCTATTTCTCGCAGCGCTCCTTTCTTTACGGGCGACAGCGCATCAACGGCCATAACCGTCTGCTCGGACGCATCAAGGGCGTCGACGGCATCAAGACCGGTTATACCCGCGCCTCCGGCTATAACCTGGTCTCCTCGGTATCGGATGGCGACCGGCGCATCGTAGCGGTGGTCATGGGCGGCAGGTCCGGCGGCAGCCGCGACAGCCAGATGGCCGGGTTGATCAATGCCTACATGCCGAAGGCGTCGTCGCGCGGCGGCGGCATGCTGATTGCCAAAGCCGGTGGCGGCAATCCGATTTCAGCCCTGGCCAAGGTGCTTCTGCCGAAGCATGACGCGCCGACGCCGGATAGTAAGCCGGACGACGATGCCGTTGCCTCCCTCGTCGAGGAAAATGCTCCCGTCGTTGAAGAAACCACTCCGGTCGTTCAGACCAGAAAGGTCAAGACGGCGGCCGTGGCGACAGCGGACGATGTGGCGACGGCCCGGGTCGCCGCAGCCTATGCCGAACCGGCTGCAGAGGTCGATCCGGTCAGCACGGCGTCGGTGCCATCCGGCTGGGCAATACAGGTCGCCTCTTCGCCAAAGCAATCCGAAGCAAAGGCTTTCCTCGACAAGGCGACGAAGCAGGTGCCCTCCGTTCTGGCCGATGCCTCCGGTTTCACCGTCGCCTTCGACAAAGACGGCGTCACCTATTACCGCGCCCGGTTCGGTGGTTTTGGTTCGAAGACCGCCGCCTGGAGGGCTTGTAACGCTTTGAAAAAGAAGAAGATCGAGTGCTACGCCGTCCAGCAGTAAGGGCGCGAAACGATATCTTTCCCGAAAGTTCTGCGTCGAAGGAGACTAGTTGTGATTGGAGAGCAAGACGTCCTTGGCTTCGTTGATCCGCGCCGCCAGGAAAGACGTGCCACCGATATCGGGGTGCAGGCGCTGCATCAGGCGGCGGTGCGCCTTGCGGACATCCGCCGCGGCAGCCCCCGCTTCAAGACCAAGGATCTTGTAGGCCTCCTCCTTAGTCATGGCGCCCGAACCTGGCGCAACACCCAGCCCTTCGCCACCATTCGCATCAGCGTCTTTGCGCCAGATGGGAAATCTGCCGTCAAGATACGTCTCTAGCAGCTGGCGGCTCTCCGGATCGCCGGAGAGCTCGCGATAAAGTTGCTGCAATTCGGCAAGCCCCATCGAGCCAAGCATCTTGCCTTCATGGCGCCCAGCCAGCACGAGGCCTTCGAGGCCGCCGGTGTCGTGATCGAGTTCCATCTCAAGCGCCGCGGTACGCACCGTCGAACGCTTGCCCGGTGCCAGTTTTGCGGCCGGCTGATTCATGCGCATGGAGCCATACCAGGCGAGCGCGGCCGACAGGATCAAGCCGCCGAGGCCCTCGCGCCCGACCAGCAGCACGGCAACGCCGACCAGCCCGAGCAGCACGGGTCCAAGGGTCCTCATGCCGCCTGCAAGCTTCCCCGGATCGGCGCGCAGGAAGATGGTGAGCATGCCGAGAAGCACCAGAAGCAATGCTACAAAAGCGATAATCGCGCCCATCAGTTTCCGCCGCCCCGCAGATGCTCGATCATCAGCCGGTCCTCCGGCCTGCCCCGGTCCTCCAGTGCTTTCAGACCGCCGGTCGCAAACACGGCGACGGACGAAAGCAGGCCGGCCAAGGTCGCGGCAGCCCGCCGATCAAACCGGAACCAGGCCCCTTTGGACAGCCGTGCAATTTCCTTGAACGCCTTTTCTGCACCGGCATCATGGCCTTCCTGAAAAACGAAGACAGGAACGCCGTGCAGACCTAGGCTACCGGCCTTTTCGGCCAGATCATCTATGTTTTCTTCCATCGCATCGCCGATATAGACCAGCGCGTTGACCTTGGCCGCCGCCGTCTGTTTCAGCGCATGGGCGAGCACCTTGCCGATCTGGGTGTGGCCGCTACGGCAGTCGATGCGCGTCATCAGCTGCTTCAGAGCTTCGGTATCGGTGACGAATGCGGAGGAACGGCACTCGCCAAGCCCGCGGAAATAGACCAGTTGAACCTTGAGCACCCCAGCCTTGCCGACGGCGTCGAACATCTCGGCCTGCAGCGCACAGGCGAGATCCCAGGTCGGCTGGCGGCTCATCGTAGCGTCGAGGGACAGGATCAGCCTGCCTGAACCGGTGGCGGATGCAGCGAGCGTCCTTGCCTGACGGAGAAAGGCGTCGATCTCGCCGGTGCTCGATTGGGACTCGACCGGCGCAGGATTGGCCTTTGCAGGCACGGGCTGCTTCTTGTCGCTCATGACATTCAAGATGTGGCGTTGTTCCCCAGCTTGCAAGCCCAGATCAGGCGACCTGCAGGACCGGTGATGATGGCAACTGCGGACAAGCGTTCGGCCGGTGCCCTTGGCGTTACGGTTCTTGGCGTCAGAGTAGGCCGAGATCGGCAAGCTCACGCCTGAGCTTCGGCGGCATTTCGATCAGCCCGGCTTTGCCCTTGCCGAGATCGGCCGGCGCGTCCGCCGGCTTCAGGTAGCGCCACCCTTGGAATGCACGGCGCGGCTGCCAGTCGGTGCGCACGACCTCGGGATCGAGGATCAGATGGCAGCGGCCGATGCCATCGTCATCAGTGAAGGGCCGGATTTCGGTGATCAGCTGACGGCATTGGACATTGCCCTTGACCACCCAGTAGAGCGAGCCGCCGTCGGTGATCTCGGCGCCGCGCGTCGGCACCATGCGGGTGGTGTGGTAGTGTTCGGCCGGTTCGCCGGCGCGGCGCCGCTCGTCGAGGCGGAAGGCAATCCACTCTTCCAGATCCTCGACGCTGTCACAGCCGACGCAAAGCTTTATGAGATTGAGAGACATCGTTTAAGGTTTAGCCCAGCACGCGAACGCGTCAACGGCCTGATCGACTTCTCCACAGTGGTGGTCCAGGCCGCCAGACTGGCGCTCAGCACTCCACGACATTGACGGCCAATCCGCCAAGGCTGGTTTCCTTGTACTTTTCGTTCATGTCGAGGCCGGTCTGGCGCATCGTCTCGATCGCCGCATCGAGCGGCACGAAATGAACGCCATCGCCCTTGATGGCCAGCGAAGCGGCGGTCACCGCCTTGACAGCGCCAAGCGCGTTGCGCTCGATGCACGGCACCTGCACCAGGCCGCCGACCGGATCGCAGGTCATGCCGAGATGATGTTCCAGCGCGATTTCGGCAGCGTTCTCGACCTGCTCGGGCGTGCCGCCCATGACGGCGCACAATCCCGCCGCAGCCATCGCCGAAGCCGAACCGACCTCGCCCTGGCAGCCTACCTCGGCCCCCGAGATCGAAGCATTGGTCTTGATGATGCCGCCAACGGCCGCCGCCGTCAGCAGGAAATCGCGGATACTTGGCTGGTCGGCTTCGGGATGGAAATGCAGCCAATAGCGCAACACCGCGGGCAGAGTGCCGGCCGCCCCATTGGTTGGCGCGGTGACGACACGGCCGCCGGCGGCGTTCTCCTCGTTGACCGCCATTGCATAGATCGACAGCCAGTCATTGGCGAGCAGCGGGTTGGGCCGGTTCTGCTGCCATTGCTCCTGCAACTTGTCGTGCAGCATCCGGGCACGGCGGCGCACCTTCAGTCCGCCGGGCATGATGCCGTCTTGCGACAGGCCGCGCTCGATGCATCCCTTCATGGCGCTCCAAATGCCGTCGAGGCCGGCGTCGAGCTCCTCGCGCGACATCTGCGTCTCCTCGTTGACGCGCTTCATCTCGGCGATGGAAAGGCCACTTTTCGCTGCCATTGAGAGCATTTCGACGGCGTTCTTGAACGGATATGGAACCTTCTTGCCTTCGGTTGTCGCCGAGCCCCTCGCCTTCATCCGCTGCAATTCTTCCTCGGAAACGACAAAGCCGCCGCCGATCGAATAGTAGACGCGCCTCAGCAGCAACCGGTCTCCGGCATCATAGGCAGAAAACGCCATGCCATTGGCGTGACCCGGCAGCGGCGTCTTGCGATCCAGCACCAGATCCGTTGCCGGGTCGAAACGATAGGACGGATGGCCGGGCGGCGAAATCCGCTTCTCGGCGGCGATGCGAGCGGCGATGCCGTCGGCGTGGTCAGGATCCACCGTCTGCGGCGTCTGGCCGGCGAGGCCGAGCACCACGGCGCGATCGGAGCCATGGCCGATACCGGTATAGGCGAGCGAGCCATGCAGGCTGGCCGCGATTCGGTCGACCCTGGCGTCGGCCGGACGCGGCCAGTCGTCTCCCGCAATCTCGTCGAGAAACCGCCGCGCAGCCGTCATCGGCCCCATCGTGTGCGAACTCGATGGGCCGATGCCGATCTTGAACAGGTCGAAAACCGAAAGGAACACGTGGGCGTTTTCTCCTGGGACCCTGTTGAGATCTACATATAGGAATTCCCATGATGTTTTCCGCTGTTTTGAAGATCGCGGCGCTGCGCCTGCCGACCTTGTTTGCTCCGGCAGCGACATTCCGGCTTCGGCCATCGAAGCGTCCCCTCCGCCTGTGGTAAAAGCACCGCATGAGCGATTCCTTTCATTTATCGACGGCCGACCTTGCTGCGCTGGGGTTCTTCCTTGCCGCGTGGGTGCTGCATACGCTCGCCGCCGACGGAATGCTGGTCAGCCGCATGTCGCTGACGAGGGCGATGAACGCGCAGCGCGAGGCCTGGATGAGGACCATGGCCGAACGCGAGATCCGCATCGTCGACACCGCCATCATGAGCGGCCTGCAACAGGGGACCGCCTTCTTTGCCTCCAGTTCGCTAATTGCGATCGGCGGCTGTTTTGCCTTGCTCGGCACTTCCGATCAGGTTCTCACTGTGCTGAGCGACCTGCCGTTTGGCGCCACATCCTCACGCGCCGCCTTCCAGACGAAGGTGTTCGGGCTGGTGCTGATCCTGGCCTTTTCCTTCTTCAAGTTCGGCTGGGCTTACCGGCTGTTCAACTATTGCTCGATCCTGATCGGCGCGGTGCCGATTCCGCATGGCGAGGCGTCGCGCAATCCGGTCACCGAAACGGCGGTGTGGCGCGCGGCCCGCATGAACATGCTGGCCGGGAAGCATTTCAATTCCGGGCTGCGCGGCGTGTTCTTCTCGATCGGTTATCTTGGCTGGTTCGTCGATCCCGCCGTTTTCGTGCTATCGACGCTGCTGCTTCTGGCGGTGCTGGTGCGCCGCCAATTTTTCTCGGCGGCGCGGCAGGCGGTGCTCGGTCAGCCGCCCGGCCCGGGAAAAGGCTGATCAATGCGGCCCGACAGCCAATAGGCGACGAGCCCGATCCATTCGCGAATCGCGATGGTCGTGGTCTGCAGCGCTTCGTTGGTAGATTTGCGGAACAGGCTGATACCTTCCTTACCGGAGGTGCGGTAGTCGACCGGCCATGGAACCGTCGGGAAGCCGGCTCTGTCGAACAGCGCCTTGGCGCGCGGCATGTGGAAGGCTGAGGTCACCAGCAGCCAGATCTCGCCGGGTTTCGGCGTAATCAGCCGCTTGGTGAAGACGGCATTCTCGTAGGTGTTGCGTGACTTGTCTTCCAGGATCAGACGATCGGCCGCCACGCCGAGCGCAGTGAGTACGCGTGGCGCCGTGGTTGAGTCGCCTTCGTCCTCACCGATTATTGCAACGGGGCCGCCTGAAATGACGACTCTCGCTGTCGGAAAACGCCGCGCCAGCACGGCTGCCTCGACAATTCGATCGCCACTGGCGTTGAGTTCATAACCGCCGCGAACGAAATTGATGGCGCCGTCCATACCGCCGCCGAGCACAACGATTCCGTCAACCCTTTCCGGCAGGGGTGGCTTAGGGAAACGCTCCTCGAGCGGATTGAGCATCACTGCGCCGAGCGAGGTCCATGCTGACAGTGCCAGGACAAGGAAGGCCAGCACGCTGCCGGTGGCAAATAGCCTTTTGCGCCCGACCAATGCCGCAAGCAATCCAGCCAGCAGCAGGATGATCGCGAGATTAAGCGGCTGGACGAAGAGCCACAGGACCTTGGAGACATAGAAGAACATCCCTCACCCCCTCAGATGAGAAACGATCCTACCACCATTTTTCCGGCTGAAATGTGCCGGCCGCCTGTTCGATGACATGGGCGGTCTGGAACAGCGTTTCCTCGTCGAAAGGCCGGCCGATCAGCTGCAGGCCGAGTGGCAGCCCCTTGGCGTCGAGCCCGGCCGGAACCGCGATGCCGGGCAAGCCGGCCATGTTCACCGTCACCGTAAAGATGTCGTTGAGATACATCTTGACCGGGTCGGCGGCCATGTCTTCGTCTGCGATGCCGAAGGCGGCGGACGGCGTTGCCGGCGTCAGGATGACGTCGACACCTGCGACAAACACATTTTCGAAATCGCGCTTGATCAGGTTACGAACCTTCTGCGCCTGCAGATAGTAGGCATCGTAGTAGCCAGCGGAAAGCACATAGGTGCCGATCATGATGCGGCGCTTGACCTCACGCCCGAAGCCGGCGGCGCGGGTCTTTTCATACATGTCGACAATGTCCTTGCCGGGCACGCGCAATCCATAGCGGACGCCGTCGTAACGGGCGAGGTTGGACGAGGCTTCGGCGGGCGCAACAATGTAATAGGCCGGCAGCGCGTATTTCGTGTGCGGCAGCGAGATGTCGACAATCTCGGCGCCGGCATCCCTCAGCCAGGCAATGCCCTTCTGCCACAACGCCTCGATCTCCTCGGGCATGCCGTCGACACGGTATTCCTTGGGGATGCCGACCTTCATCCCCTTGATCGAGCGGCCGATCGCCGCCTCGTAATCCGGCACCGGCAGGTCGACGGAGGTCGTGTCCTTCGGGTCGACCGAAGCCATCGAGTTCAACAGGATCGCGGCATCGCGCACGTCGCGCGCGATCGGCCCGGCCTGGTCGAGCGACGAGGCGAAGGCGACGACGCCCCAACGCGAGCAGCGGCCATAGGTCGGCTTAATGCCGACCGTGCCGGTGAAGGCGGCGGGCTGGCGGATCGAGCCGCCGGTGTCGGTGGCGGTAGCGCCGGCGCACAGGAAGGCCGAGACGGCTGATGCCGAGCCACCGGACGAACCGCCCGGCACCAGCTGGGCATTGTCCAACGTGCGCGCGGTCCTGGTGCCGCCCGCCGAAACGAAGCCGCCCTCGCCCTGATGTGTCGTCGGCATTACCACCGTGTCGAGCCGCGAACGCCGCCACGGGTTGATGACAGGCCCGTAATACGAGGTCTCGTTGGACGAGCCCATGGCGAACTCGTCCATGTTGAGCTTGCCGAGCATGACGGCGCCATCCGCCCACAGATTGGCGGTGATAGTCGATTCGTAGCGCGGCTTGAACCCGTCAAGCACGTGGCTGCAGGCCTGGGTGTGGACGCCTTCGGTGCCGAACAGATCCTTGATGCCGAGCGGGATACCCTCGAGCGACCCGCCCTCGCCCTTGGCCAGTTTCGCGTCGGAGGCCTTGGCCATGTCGCGCGCTTTGTCGCCAGTGACCACCACATAGGCATTGAGCGCCGGATTGGCTCGCTCGATAGCCGAAAGATAAGCCTCGGTGACTTCGGTGGCGGTGATCTCCCTGGAGCGCAATTTGGCGCGGGCCTGCGAAATCGTCAGCTGGGTCAGGTCGCTCATCAGGCAAGACTCTTTTCGTAAAACACCGACCACTCGGAATTGGGATAATTCAGCACCGGCCCACAGCGCGAAAAACCGGCGCGTTCGTAGACGGTCCAGGCGGCGGGATGACGGTCGCCCGTCTCCAGCACCAGACGCTTCAGCCCTTCTTGGCGCGCCAAGCCCTCAATCCGCTCGACGATCATCGCACCGATTTTGCGGCCGCGATGCGAAGGCCGCGTATACATACGCTTGACCTCGCCGACGACAGCATCGTGGCGCTTCAGCGCGCCGCAACCGATGGCAAGGCCGTTATCGCGGGCGATGAAGACGGTCGTGTCGCGGTCCGCCATCTGCTCGACCGTCAAATGGTAGCAATGCTCCGGCGGCGTCAACTCCAGCAATGTGGCGTTGAGCTCCTCGACCAGCCCACGCACATCGTCCTGCAGCGGCGTCTCCGCGGCGATCTCGATTACCATCGGCCAGCTACTCCACGACCTTTGGCACGAGAAAGAAGTTCTCTTCGGTTGCCGGCGCGTTGGCGACGATGTCGGCTGCCTTGCTGCCGTCGGTGACGACGTCCTGGCGCTTCTTCATTGCCATCGGCGTGACCGAGGTCATCGGCTCGACGCCGGAAACATCGACCTCGTTCAACTGCTCGACAAAGCCCAAAATGGCGTTCAATTCGCCGGTCATGCGCTCTGCATCCTCCTCGCTCACCGCAATGCGGGCAAGGTGCGCGACGCGCTTCACGGTTTTAATATCAACGGACATGTTGTGCCTCGGGGAAAACCAGCGCTATAGCGGCGCAGCGCGTGCCGCGCAACATGCATCGTGCCGACAACTGCCCTACGGCATCGCCACGCCGTCGCAGAGGAAATAGCTGCCACCGTTGCCGCTCTGCTCGCTTTCGTCCGCGGCAGGCCGAACCGAAACCAGGTCGATCTGCTTCGGGTTCATCTGAGTCAGTGAGAGAACATCCGGAAAGACGTAGCCCGGCTCCTGGCAGATGGCGGTCACCGCCCAGCTTGGCGACCGTGTCGCCTTGGTGATCTGCAGGAACTCGCAGTTATATTCGATGCTTTCCAATCCGTTTGCCGACAGTACGATATTGCCGCCCTCGATCACCGTCTGCAGCGTATCCTTTTTGGCCTGCGCGCAGAGATCCTCCGATTGCAGATAGATGCCCTCGATGAAATCCTCGGCGGCCAGCGCCGGCGATGCGGCAACCAGCATAGAAATGCAAAGAGAGTTTCTCAGACCCATGTCGTCATTCCGGTTCGCTATTCCTACAGCGTAATCGTCTCGCCGATCTTCGGCAACGCCACTTTCACACCCGATCCGTCCAGCCCGGCCACAAACTTGTCGGCGGTCTGATCTATCATCGGAAATGTGCCGAAGTGAGCGGGAACGACCGTCTCGAACTTGAAGAAACGCTGGCAGGCAAGAGCTGCCACCGCGCCACCCATGGTGAAGCGGTCGCCGATCGGCACGATGCCGATCTTCGGCTCATGCAACTCGTTGATCAGCGCCATATCGGAAAAGATGTCTGTGTCGCCCATATGGTAGAGCGTCTTATCCTCGGGGAAGTGCAGGACGAGCCCGCCCGGATTGCCGAGATAGGTGTTCTGGCCGCTCTCGCCTAGAAAGGACGATGAATGCAGAGCCTGAACGAAAGTGGTGGTGAAGCCGCCGCAATCGACGGTACCGCCGATATTGCCGGGATTGATTTGCTTGTCACTGACGCCTTTGCCGACCAGGTACATGCAAATCTCGAAATTGGCGACAAGCATCGCGCCGCTTTTCTTGAGCACTTCGACGGCGCCGCTGATGTGGTCGCTGTGGCCATGGGTAAGCAACACGTGCGTGACCCCTTCGGCCGGCTCTTCCCAGCCGCCTGTCCATGACGGATTGCCGACCAGATACGGGTCGATGAGGATTTTCGCGCCTTCGATTTCGACGCGGAATGCCGAGTGTCCGTACCAGGTAAGTTTCATCAATACCTTCCTCGATTTTTGCTTCGGTAGAGGCTAGAACGCCGACGGCGAAATTAAAGTGCCGCGGCATATGTTGCGCGTATAGGAAGTGCGGCGTCGCGGTCAAAGGAAAAGCCGTTGGGCATCATCACGATCGAGGAGTTGCCGGGCCGGCTCGGCGGCGGCAAGACCCTGGCTGGGCTTGACCTCGGCGACAAGACGATCGGCGTGGCGGTTTCGGACCGCGGCTTGTCCTTCGCGCACCCGCGCCCTGTCATCATGCGCAAGAAATTCTCGCTCGATGCCGCGGTGCTGCTCGCTCTGCTGCAGAAGGAAAATGCCGGCGCAGTGGTGATCGGCCTCCCCATCAACATGGACGGCTCGGAAGGCCCACGCGCCCAAAAATCCCGCGCTTTCGTCCGCAACATGGCTGGATTGACCGATCTGCCGTTCGTCTTTTGGGACGAAAGGCTGTCGACGGTGGCGGCCGAGCGGACACTGATCGAGATGGATTTTTCCCGCAAGAAACGCGCCGGCAAGATCGATTCAGCGGCGGCGGCCTTCATCCTGCAGGGTGTTCTCGACCGGCTTCAGGCGCTCGGAGTCGATGCCTGGTCGAAATAGCGATTGCGCGTTGCCTTGATCCAGCTGCCGATCGCCTTGCGGCGGCGAAATGCCCAGAACGCCATCAGCAGTAGGCCGTCGAAGACGCAAGCCTTCGCCACCATGCCCGGGATGAGCGCCGGATCGACGCCGAGCATCTGCCCATAAAGCTGGAAAACGAGATCGTGCAATTGGCGGCTCAGCATGACATAGCCGAAATTGATGTCGTTGAGCGACAGAAAGAACCAGCCCCAGAACAGGAGGAGCGGAGCCGCCCACAGCGCGAACAAGGTGCGCATCAGCGATCGTCCCTCGAATCCGGCCGGCCCGAAATGCGCGCAAGCGAGGAATTGTACGCCGCTGCCTTGGCCATGATATGCGCGGCCGCGCGGATTTCGCCGGTCACTGGAACTGCCGCGGCAGCGGCTGAGCGCCGCTCGGCGAGCATCGCGACATATGACGCCAGAAGTGCCGCCAATTGCACGGCGACAACCATGAACAGCCCATTGATGCCTTGCGCAGCGCCGCCGATGACGATCAACGACAGCACGCCCGAGGCCGAGATGAAGGCGATCCGCACAACACTGTCGGCTGGGTCCGGGTTGGTGGCGTCGCTGGTCAATGCTTCAACAAAGGCCCAGCAGAACAGCACCGCGACGACAAGCAATGCCACGGCGAGCGGCGCCACGACGACGGCGTTTTCAAGATCGGCAAAGCGAGTGTTCTGGACGGGAACGCCGAGCACGCCAAGGGCCGCCGCGACGCCACGATTCCCATCGATGCAAATGAACGCCAGCAGGGCGAAAACGGCCGCCCAATGCAATGCCAGAAAAGAGCTCAAAATATGCCGCATGACGCTCCTGCTTCGCAGGACAAAGACCGCTCAGCCGAACAGTCCTTGCCTTAACCATAACACTGGGCTTTGCCACCGGCCGCCGCAATGGAAACCATTTGTTAAGGTTAACGATCATCCACAGGGCGCGCGAAAAAAAGCGGCTACGACCCGGGCGACGGCACTAGTTGATCGGCGGGTAGAGCGTGTCGATGATCATCCGCGCATCGTGGCGCGAATCGAGCATTCCATAGGTGTTGCGCCACTGGCCGGCGAGGCGCGTCTCGACGAAGGCGTCGGCGATCCGCCCTGCCCCCAGCCTGCGAAGCTCTGCCGCCGCCGCCGACAATGCTAATTGCTCGGTCAACAGCCGCGCTGAGCCCTCGTCGGTTGCAGCGACCTGCATTGCTGCCTTGAGCACGCCGACGGTGCCGCGTCCGCCAGCGCCGAGATCGCGGTCGATGCCGGCCAGCACGTCATCGAACAGGCCTGGCGCGCGGCCGAGCACTCGCAACACGTCGAGCGCCATGACGTTGCCTGAACCCTCCCAGATCGCGTTGACCGGAGCTTCGCGATAGTAGCGGGCGAGCGGCCCCTCCTCGACATAGCCATTGCCGCCGAGGCATTCCATCGCCTCATAGAGCAGCGGCGGCGCAATCTTGCAGACCCAGTATTTGACGACCGGCGTCATGGCGCGGGCGAAGGCCGCCTCGCCGCGGTCGCCGGCCGCCTCGTCGAAGGAGCGCGCCAGCCGGAACGACAGCGCGGTAGCGGCGGCAACGTCGAGCGCCATGTCGGCCAGAACACGCTGCATCAGCGGCTGCTCGATCAGATTGGTTCCGAACACCTGGCGGTGGCGCGTATGGTGGACGGCCTCGGCCAGTCCGGCCCGCATGATCGCCGAGGAGGCGACGGCACAGTCGAGCCGCGTCAGGGTCACCATGTCCATGATCGTCTTCACGCCGGCGCCGGGCTCGCCAACCATCTCGCCGATGGCATTGACGAATTCCACCTCGGAGGACGCATTGGAGCGGTTGCCGAGCTTGTCCTTCAGCCGCTGAAAGCGGAAGCCGTTGCCGGATCCGTCGCCAAGCAAGCGGGGAACGAGAAAGCACGACAGTCCCTCCGGCGCCTGTCCGAGCACCAGGAAGGCATCCGACATCGGCGCCGACATGAACCATTTGTGGCCGGTCAGGCGATAAAAACCGCTGCCGGCGCGCTCGGCCTTGGTGACGTTGGCACGAACATCGGTACCGCCTTGCTTCTCGGTCATGCCCATGCCGAGCGTCAGCCCGGCTTTTTCGACCGGCGGCTTTTGGCCCTGATCGTATTTGCGCGTCGTCACCCGAGGCGCCCATTCGCGAAACAGCTTCGGGCTGGCCATCAGCGCTGCCAGCGAAGCGCTGGTCATGGTGATCGGGCAAAGATGCCCGGTTTCGAGCTCAGCCGTGAGGTAAAAGCGCGCGGCGCGCACCTGGTGGCGGCGGCCGATCTCGGCGTCGCCATTCTCCCAGACCGACGAATGCAGCCCGTTGGCGACCGAGCGGCGCATCAGCGCGTGATAGGCGGGGTGGAACTCGACCTGGTCGATGCGCCGGCCCTGGCGATCATGGGTCCTGAGCTTCGGCGTCTCGACATTGGCAAGACGGGCCAGCTCCTGCGCCTCATGCGTCAAAACGAAACGGCCAAGCCCGTCGAGGTCCTTGCGCACCGGATCGGAAAAGCGCTCGGCAAGCTGGATCAGCAACGGATCGCCCCGCCAGGCGTTGCCGCCGGCCAGCGGCGGCGGCTGGTTGGTCACGTCGTCGGTCACGCTTCGTCCTTATCACCTGAAGTCTGCGAATCCAAAGTCATCGCGGTTTATAGCCTATGGCCGGCGGCGCGCGACGAAAATACCGGGGAGAACCGATCCAATCCCAAGCCGGTGCTTGCAGCCGCGGAGCCTCCCCCCTATAGCAGCGACTTGAGATGACTGACGCATCGTCCCTTCCACTTTATCCCCACCGCCATCTTCTAGGCATCCGCGATCTTTCCCCCGCCGACATCGAGCTTCTGCTCGACCGGGCGGACCGGGCCGTTGCCATCTCGCGGCAATCGGACAAGAAGACATCGACGCTGCGCGGCCGCACCCAGATCAATCTCTTCTACGAAGCCTCGACCCGTACGCAATCGTCGTTCGAGCTGGCCGGCAAACGGCTCGGCGCCGACGTCATGAACATGTCGGTGGCAAGCTCGTCGGTGAAGAAGGGCGAGACGCTGATCGATACCGCGATAACGCTGAACGCCATGCGCCCCGACATATTGATCATCCGCCACCAATCGGCGGGCGCGGCGGCACTTCTTGCTCAAAAGGTCGGCTGCTCGGTGGTCAATGCCGGCGACGGCGCTCATGAACATCCAACGCAGGCGCTGCTCGACGCGCTGACCATCCGCCGCGCCAAGGGTCCGTTGTCGAAGCTGATCGTGGCGATCTGCGGTGACATCCTGCATTCGCGCGTGGCCCGCTCCAATATCATTCTGCTCAACGCACTCGGTGCCCAAGTACGGGTCGTCGCCCCTTCGACGCTTTTGCCCGCCGGCATCGAGAAGATGGGCGTCATCGTCACCCGCTCGATGGGCGAGGGTCTGAAGGACGCCGACGTGGTGATGATGTTGCGCCTGCAGCGCGAACGCATGGAAGGCGCTTTCGTACCCTCGGTGCGTGAATATTTCCGCTATTTCGGGCTCGACGCCGAGAAGCTGAAAGCGGCCAAGGAGGGTGCGCTGGTCATGCATCCCGGCCCGATGAACCGCGGCGTCGAGATCGCCTCCGAGATCGCCGACGGCCCGCAAAGCGTTATCCAGGAACAGGTTGAGATGGGCGTCGCCGTGCGCATGGCGGTGATGGAAGCGCTGCTCGACCCCCGTCGAAACCACGAGGGCCGCGGCGCATGAGCATAACGGTCTTCAGCCGCGCCCGCATCGTCGACCCATCGCGCGGCATCGACGAGATAGGCACCGTCATCGTCGAAGGACGCAAAATCGTTGCCGCCGGCAAGGCGGCCTTGAACCAGGGCGCGCCCGAAGACGCCACGATCATCGAGTGCGCTGGTAAGGCGATCATCCCCGGCCTGATCGATGCACGTGTCTTCATCGGCGAACCGGGCGGCGAACACCGCGAAACCATCGCATCGGCGAGCATTGCTGCGGCGGCGGGCGGCGTCACCTCAATCGTCATGATGCCCGATACCGACCCGGTGATCGACAATGTCGCACTGGTCGAGTTTGTGCTGCGCACCGCCAAGGACACGGCAATCGTCAACATCTTTCCGGCGGCAGCGATCACCAAGGGGCTGGAAGGCCGCGAGATGACCGAATTCGGCCTATTGCGCGAGGCTGGAGCGGTCGCCTTCACCGACGGCCGGCATTCTATCGCCAGCGCGCTGGTGATGCGTCGCGCGCTGACCTACGCGCGCGATTTCGACGGCGTCATCGCGCATGAAACCCAGGACGCCGATCTCGCCTCGGCCGGCGTGATGAACGAAGGCCTTTACGCAAGCTGGCTTGGCCTTGCCGGCATTCCTCGCGAGGCCGAATCAATCCCCCTGGAGCGCGATCTCGCGCTGGCTCGCCTGACCGGCGGCTCCTATCACGCTGCCAAGATCTCGACGGCTATGGCGGCAGACGCGGTAGCGCGCGCAAAAGCCGACGGGGCCAACGTCACAGCAGGCGTGTCGATCCACAATCTGTCGCTCAACGAGAATGATGTCGGCGAGTACCGCACCTTCTTCCGGCTGACGCCGCCGCTGCGCGCCGAGGAAGACCGGCTGGCGATGATCGAGGCGGTCAAGGACGGCACCATCGACCTCATCGTCTCCTCGCACGACCCGCAGGACGTCGACACCAAGCGCCTGCCCTTCGCCGATGCTGCGGCCGGCGCCATCGGGCTGGAAACGCTGCTGGGCGCGGCGCTGCGGCTCTATCACAATGGCGACGTGACGCTGCTCCGGCTGGTCGAGACCTTATCCACCGCGCCGGCAAGATTGTTCAGCCTGCCCGGCGGCACGCTGAAACCGGGGGCTTTGGCCGACCTTGCACTCGTCGATCTGGACGAGCCATGGATCGTCAGCGAGAGCGGCATCCGCTCGCGCTCGAAAAACACCTGTTTCGAAGGCGCGCGGCTGCAAGGCAAAGTCTTGCAAACGATGGTGGCGGGCCGCACAGTGTTTTCGGCCTAGGACGGAACAGGCGTCACGCCTTCAAATCCGTTCAGCCAAGGAAACTTCGGGGGAACAATGGCTTACAGTCCCGTCTTGGCATTGGTGTTCGGCTATCTTCTCGGCTCGATCCCCTTCGGGCTGCTGATCACCCGTGCCGCCGGCCTCGGCGACGTGCGCAACATCGGCTCCGGCAACATCGGCGCCACCAATGTGCTGCGCACCGGCAACAAGGGTCTGGCGGCGGCCACCCTGCTGCTCGACGCCCTTAAAGGCACCGCGGCTGTGCTGATCGCCGGCCGCTTTGCACCTGAGTTCGGACTCTGGGCCGGTTTCGGTGCGTTTCTAGGCCACCTCTTTCCGGTCTGGCTCGGCTTCAAGGGCGGCAAGGGTGTCGCCACCTACCTCGGCGTGCTGATCGGCCTTGCCTGGCAGGTGGCGGTGATCTTCGCCGTTGTCTGGCTCGCGGTGGCTTTCCTGTTCCGCTACTCCTCGCTGGCGGCATTGACGGCAGCGGTCGTCGTGCCAGTGGCCTTGTACTTCCTGAGCACGCCGCAGATTGCCGGGCTTTTCGCGGCGATGAGCCTGATCGTCATCATAAAGCACCGCGCCAACATTGCGCGGCTGCTTGCCGGCACCGAGGGTAAGATCGGGGCAAAGGAGTGAGCGAGCCCGCCGCCGGGCCGCGCCTCAGCGACCGGCAGCGGCTGAGCTGGCTTCGCCTGATCCGCACGCCGAATGTCGGCCCGGCTTCCTTTCGCGACCTGATCAACCGGTTCGGTTCGGCCGAAGCAGCGCTTGCGATGCTGCCGGAGCTGATGATTTCGGGTGGCGCCAAAAAAATCGTCCGCATTCCGTCCATTGCCGAGGCCGAGGCCGAGCTGGAGGCAGCCAGGCGGGCGGGCGCCCGCTTCGTCGGCATCGGCGAGGCGGATTATCCGCCGCTGATGAAGAGCATGGACCATCCGCCGCCGTTGCTCGCGGTCAGGGGCAGTAGTGCGGTTTTCCGCTTGCCCGCGGTCGCCATCGTCGGCGCTCGCAACGCCTCGCTGGCCGGCATCAAGATGGCGCGGATGCTGGCGGCGGATCTCGGCCGCGACGGCTATGGCATCGTCTCCGGCTTGGCGCGCGGCATCGATACGGCCGCGCACCAGGGCAGCCTTTCGACCGGCACGATCGGTGTGCTCGCCGGCGGCATCGATTTGCCCTACCCGCCCGAAAATGCCGGGCTGTGCGACGAGATTGCCGAGCGCGGTGGCGCCATCGTCTCGGAAATGCCGTTTGGCTGGCAGCCGCGCGCGCAGGATTTTCCGCGCCGCAACCGGCTTGTTGCTGGCGCCGCATTGGGATTGGTGGTGGTCGAGGCCGCACAGCGCTCCGGCTCGCTGATCAGCGCCCGGCTTGCCGGTGAGATGGGCCGACTGGTCTTCGCCGTTCCCGGTTCGCCGCTCGATCCGCGCGCCGCCGGCACCAATGGCCTGCTCAAGGACGGCGCCACCCTTGTCACCGAGGCCGCCGATGTCACCAGTGCGATCGCGCCGCTGGTCGGCGCCTGGGCGCCAAGGACATCGCCGCTTGAAGAGCCGCCCGACTTTTCGGCAACGCCGCCGCCGCGCGAGGATGACCGCGACCGCGTCGTCGAGGCACTCGGCCCGACGCCGGTAGCAGTCGACGAGATCATCCGCCACACCGGCCTGCATCCCGCCCAAGTGTTCATGGTGCTGCTGGAGCTCGACCTCGCCGGCCGGCTCGAACGCCATGCCGGCGGTAGTGTCTCGCTGATTTGACCGGGAGCTTGCGCATGTCCCGGCGCGCATTCAGACGTGATTTCATGACCGATCTAAGCAACAAACCAAAGCGGACGCTGTTCACTCGTAAGACGGCCTTCGTTTGGGCGGCATTGAGCGTCGTGCTGGCGCTGCAATGGTCGATGGATCTCGGCACGCTGGGTTTTCCCGACAGCTATACAACGCCCTTCGCAAGAGGGACGAGCACGCTTCTGGGCATTCTGACGGCAGCCTGCATGGCCCAGGGTCTCTACTTTTTCCTGGCCGGCGTGTTCGGCAGAAAGGTAAGCGCCGTCGGTCTTTGCCCGCAAATCCTTGCCGCAGCGGTTCTCACGGTGGTGCCGGCGCTTATCGTGAAGGATTGTCCGCATTCGCAGCTGTGCAGCAGAGCCTATGAGGCGCTCACCGGCACGATGATGGACGATGGGGCGGTGGTTAAGGCCACCGCATGCGTTCGGCACGAGGTTGTCACCCATTTCTTAGGTACAAACTGTTACCCATGTCTCCGGGCCGTACATCTGGATTTTGGTGAGCGCGATGGGATTCGAACCCATGACCTACTGATTAAAAGTCAGTTGCTCTACCGGCTGAGCTACGCGCTCCCGCGGGCTCAGAAAGGCCGCCCTCGAAATTGCGCGGAACATAGGGAGAGTGCCTCTGCCGGTCAACCGGAAAAAGACGGCTCGCACACCGGGCTTTCCAGCCGTGTCATCATGCCTTGCGGAGCGCTTCGGCGTTGACGGAACTGCCTCCCTCTCGCACAAGGCCGAAGCTCGCCCTCTATGGCGACAAAGGCAAGCAGCAAATCGGGAGAACCTTTGCGGATCAGCAACTTGGGATTTTTGGCGGAACAATTTGCGCAGCCTGCCCGTTTCCCGCGATAAGGGACATGCGTTTCAAGGAGAAGATCATGAATAGGATCATGTCGGGCCTGCTGGCGACCACTCTTTCGATCTCATTCGCTGCCGCGGAGATCGTGCCAGTCAACGCTCAGCCCAGCTATGCGCCCCCGGCCCAGGGGATCACCTCGAATGTCCAGACCGTCCAGTACGAGCCGTGGCGGAGGCACCGGAGTTTCAACCGCGATTTCTCGCGTCGCGATTTCTCCCGGCGCAGTTTTGCGCGTGACGATGGCATGTATTGGCGTGGCCATCGCGGCTATCGCGAATATCGTCGCGGCTATCGCCGTCACGGTGACTACTGGTTCCCGCTGGCCGCCTTCGCCACCGGAGCGCTGATTACGGGCGCTATCGTCAACAGCCAGAATCGTGTCTATCGTGGCGATGCCCACGTGCAGTGGTGCTACGACCGTTATCGGAGCTATCGCGCTTCTGACAACACTTACCAGCCCAACTACGGTCCGCGCCGGCAGTGCCGGTCGCCTTACTGAGTCCTAAAGCGCGTCGCGTTCGATCGGCCTCATGCGACGCGCTATCGCAAAACCGCTGTTTGCGCGACATGCATTAGATTAGAGGCTGCAGGCCCGCGCCCGAAACGGCGCGGGTGTTTCATTAGTGCGTATCCGGTGGCATCCCTGCCTATTGAGTACTGAGCGTCCTGCGTACAGCGTGGCGCCAACCTGCCAGCTTGGCGGCACGTGTCGAAGCATCCATGTCCGGCTTGAACCGGCGCTCGAGCGCCCAACTCCTGGCGAATTCCGCGGCCTTCGGCCAGACACCCGCCTTCGAGCCGGCCAGCCAAGCCGCACCAAGCGCCGTCGTCTCGAGAATTGTCGGCCGGTCGACCGGCGCATCGAGAATGTCGGCCAGCCGCTGCATGGTCCAGTCCGACGCCACCATGCCGCCATCGACCCTGAGCACGGTCTTGGCCGAGGCGCCCTTCCAGTCCTTTCGCATGGCGTCAAGCAGGTCGCGGGTCTGGAAGGCAACGGATTCCAGTGCCGCGCGGGCAAATTCCGCCGGCCCCGAATTGCGGGTCAGCCCGAAGATGGCGCCGCGCGCCTCGGCATCCCAGTGCGGTGCGCCGAGCCCGACGAAAGCCGGCACCAGATAGACGTTCTGCGTTGGATCGGCTTCCGCCGCCAATTTGCCGCTCTGCTCGGCCTTGCCGATCACCTTGATGCCGTCGCGCAGCCATTGTACGGCGGCGCCGGCGATAAAGATCGAGCCCTCCAGTGCATAGGTGGTCTTGCCGTTCAGCCTATAGGCGATGGTGGTCAAAAGCCGGTTCTTCGAACGCACCAGATCGCTGCCGGTGTTGAGCAGCGCGAAGCAACCGGTGCCGTAGGTGGATTTCATCATGCCCGGATCGAAACAGGCCTGGCCGATCGCCGCCGCATGCTGGTCGCCGGCCACACCGAGGATTCTGATCTCTGCACCAAACAGGCTTTTGTCTGTGATTCCAAAATCATCGGCACAATCTTTCACCTGCGGCAGCATTCTTGCAGGTATGCCAAGAATGGCCAGCAGCTCGTCGTCCCAGGCATTTTGTTCGATGTTGTAGACCAGTGTGCGCGAGGCATTGGTGGCGTCAGTGGCGTGGACCTTGCCGCCAGTCAGGCGCCAAATCAGAAAACTGTCGATGGTGCCGGCCAGCAGTTCGCCCTTCTCGGCGCGTTTTCTGGCGCCCTTCACCTTGTCCAGCATCCAGGCGATCTTGGTGCCGGAGAAATAGGGATCGAGTAGCAGGCCGGTCTTTTTTGTGAATTTCTTCTCCAGCCCCAGCTTCTTCAGTTTCTGGCATAGCGGCGCGGTGCGGCGGTCCTGCCAGACAATCGCGTTGTGGATCGGCTTGCCGGTCTCTTTGTCCCAGATGACGACGGTTTCGCGCTGGTTGGTAATGCCGATCGCGGCGACTTCGGCTGCGTTGCGGCCAGCTGTCTTCAGCGCGGCCTTCACCGTTTCCACGACGCTTGCCCATATCTCCTCGGGATCGTGCTCGACCCAGCCGGAGGCCGGATAATATTGAGTGAATTCCTTTTGCCCGCTGCCGACGACCTTCATCTTGTCGGCGAACAGGATCGCCCGGCTCGATGTCGTCCCCTGGTCGATTGCAAGGATGTATCCGGTCATTCTCTCTCCCGTCGAAGCGAATTCAAAGGTGCTACGGTGTCTCGACGCCAGACGGCGCGGAGCCGTTCACGCAAACAGGGGAGACGGCAACATGCCGCCTCCCCTGAGCATGGCGATGCGGGCGCGGACGCCCGCATCAAACGGTCCTATTGCTGCCAGCTCTTCACCAGCTCGTCGTAGTTGATGGTGACCGGCTTTTCCTTCTCGTTCTCGATCTTGAGCTGAGGAGCGAGATTGCCCTTCTTGACCGCGTCGGCGTTCCAGTAGGCGAGGTCATGCTCTTCGGCCATCTTCGGGCCAATATCGCCCTGGACGCCCGACTTCTCGATGCGGCTCATCACCTTTTCCTGCTCGGCGCAGAGCGAGTCCATCGCTTCCTGCGGGCTCTTGGCGCCCGACGAAGCATCGCCGATCGCCTGCCACCAGAGCTGTGCCAGCTTCGGATAGTCCGGCACGTTGGTGCCGGTCGGCGACCACTGGACGCGCGCCGGCGAGCGGTAGAACTCGATCAAGCCGCCGAGCTTTGGCGCACGTTCGGTGAAGCTCTTGTCGTGGATCGTGCTCTCGCGGATGAAGGTCAGGCCGACATGGCTCTTCTTCACGTCGACCGTCTTCGAGGTGACGAACTGCGCGTAGAGCCAGGCGGCCTTGGCGCGGTCGGTCGGCGTCGACTTCATCAGCGTCCAGGAACCGACGTCCTGATAGCCGAGCTTCATGCCGTCCTTCCAGTAGACGCCATGCGGCGACGGCGCCATGCGCCACTTCGGCGTGCCGTCGTCGTTCAGCACGGCCTTGGCGCTGGCGTCGACCATGCTGGCGGTGAAGGCGGTGTACCAGAAGATCTGCTGGGCAACCGCGCCCTGCGCCGGAACTGGCCCCGATTCGGAGAAGGTCATGCCTTGGGCTTCCGCCGGTGCATAGGCCTTCAGCCAATCGAGATACTTCTGGATGGAGTAGACGGAAGCCGGACCATTGGTGTCGCCGCCGCGCGCCGTGCAGGAACCGACCGGACGCGAATTCTCGTCGACCTTGATGCCCCATTCGTCGACGGGCAGACCGTTCGGAATGCCCTTGTCGCCATTGCCGGCCATCGACAGCCAGGCGTCGGTGAACCGCCAGCCGAGCGACGGGTCCTTCTTGCCATAGTCCATATGGCCGTAGACCTTCTTGCCGTCGATCTCACGCCCGGTGAAGAACGCTGCAATGTCCTCATAGGCCGACCAATTCACCGGCACGCCGAGGTCGTAGCCGTATTTGGCCTTGAAGTCCGCCTTGTTCTTCTCGTCGTTGAACCAGTCGTAACGGAACCAGTAGAGGTTCGCGAACTGCTGGTCAGGAAGCTGGTAGAGTTTCTTGTCGGGCGCGGTGGTGAACGAGGTGCCGATGAAATCCTTCAGGTCGAGATTCGGATTGGTGACATCCTTGCCGTCGCCTGCCATCCAGTCGGTCAGGTTGCGCACCTGCTGGTAGCGCCAGTGCGTGCCGATCAGATCGGAATCGTTGACCCAGCCGTCATAGAGGTTCTGGCCGGTCTGCATCTGGGTCTGGATCTTCTCGACAACGTCGCCTTCCTGGGTGACGTCGTGCGTAACCTTGATGCCGGTGATGGCTGTAAAGGCCGGCGCCAGCACCTGCGATTCATACTGATGCGTGGCGATGGTTTCGGAAACCACCTTGATATCCATGCCGGCGAAAGGTTTCGCGGCATCGATAAACCATTGCATTTCGGCTTCCTGGCCGGCGCGGTCGAGCGTCGACAGGTCGCCGATTTCCTTGTCCAGGAAGGCCTTGGCCTCGTCCATTCCGGCATAGGCGTTGCTTGCCCCGAGCAACAGGACAAGCGCAGTTGTTGATGTCAAGAATTGCCGTCGCATGTATTTCCTCCACTGTTAAGTTCAAAGTGCGATCTGGATCGGCGGCCGGCACGCCGCCGTTCCAACAGTTTCCCCCTCTATACGTAGCGGAACACGCCGACGGCGTAGACCACGGAGAGAGCGAGAGCCCACCACAGATTGGGTCCGACTAGACCCAGCCAAGCGAGATGGATAAAGGCACTGCCAAGCAGCGACAGGAACAAGCGGTCGCCGCGCGTCGTTTCGAAGCGCAGCACGCCGACGCGCGGATTGCCGCCCGGCGAGACGTATTCCCACACCGCCATGCCGCAAAGCAGCAGAAAGATGGTTCCAAAGAAGGCCGCGGTCGGCCACGTCCACGCCATCCACGAAAAATCGAGGTTGGACGAGAGGTTAAATCCCCACAGGCGGATATTGGCCGGATCGCTGAAGCCTACCGTTATTGCCACGAAATCGATTTGAAGGGCCACCCAGGCCACGACGACCAGGGCGAGAAACAGCACGGCCCACCACCATGGGCTTCTGTCGACCTGCTCCATCATACCCTCCCCAGGGCAAAGCCCTTGGCGATGTAGTTGCGCACAAACCAGATGACGAGCGCGCCGGGAATCAGCGTCAGCACGCCGGCTGCGGCGAGCAGCCCCCAATCCATGCCGGCGGCCGAAACGGTGCGGGTCATGGTCGCGGCGATCGGCTTGGCGTCCGTGGTCGTCAGCGTGCGGGCGATCAGCAGCTCGACCCACGAGAACATGAAGCAGAAGAAGCACGCCACGCCGATGCCGCTCGCAATCAGCGGCATGAAGATCTTGATGAAGAAGCGCGGGAACGAATAGCCGTCGATATAGGCGGTCTCATCGATCTCCTTCGGCACCCCCGACATGAAGCCTTCGAGGATCCACACCGCCAGCGGCACGTTGAACAGGCAATGCGCCAGAGCCACGGCGATATGGGTGTCGATAAGGCCGAAGGCCGAATAAAGCTGGAAGAATGGCAGCGCGAACACCGCCGGCGGCGCCATGCGGTTGGTCAGCAGCCAGAAGAACAGATGCTTGTCGCCGAGGAAGCGATAGCGCGAAAAAGCATAGGCAGCAGGCAGTGCTGCGGCCACCGAAATCACCATGTTCATAACCACATAGGTGATCGAGTTGATGTAGCCCGAATACCAGGACGCGTCGGTGAAGATGGTGCGGTAATTCGCCAATGTCGGTGCGTGCGGGTAGAGCGTCAGCGACGAGACGATCTCGCCATTGGTCTTGAAGCTCATATTGATGAGCCAGTAGATCGGCAAAAGCAGAACGATGATGTAGAGCGTCGGCACGATCCACCACCAACGCGACTCCTCGCCGCGACGGCGCATCAGCCGTGCGATCTCGTCCTGCCGCAGCGTGCTGGCTAATCCTTGCGAAGCTGTCGTCTCGCTCACTCTGTCGGCTCTTTCGTCAGCGCGGCTCATCTCAGCGCTCCGCGTCGTAATTGGTCATCACGGTGTAGAACACCCATGACAACAACAGGACGATAAGGAAGTAGACCAGCGACATCGCCGCCGCCGGGCCGAGGTCGAACTGGCCGAGCGCCGTCTTGACGAGATCGATCGAAAGAAAGGTCGTCGAGTTGCCGGGTCCGCCGCCGGTCACCACGAACGGTTCGGTGTAGATCATGAAGCTATCCATAAAGCGCAGCAGCACGGCGATCAGCAGCACGCGGTTCATCTTCGGCAGCTGGATGTAACGGAACACCGCCCAGCGCGAGGCACCGTCGATCTTGGCCGCCTGATAAAAGGCATCCGGGATCGAGACCAGGCCGGCATAGCAGAGCAGAACGACGAGGCTGGTCCAATGCCAGACGTCCATGATGATGACCGTGACCCAGGCGTCATAGGGATCTTGCACATAGTTGTAGTCGATGCCGAGCGCGTTGACGTAATAGCCGAGCAGGCCAATGTCGTTGCGCCCGAACACCTGCCAGATGGTGCCGACGACGTTCCACGGGATCAGCAGCGGCAACGCCATCAAAACAAGGCAAACAGGCACGCCCCAACCCTTCTTCGGCATATTGAGCGCAATGAAGATGCCGAGCGGCACTTCGATCGCCAGGATGATGAAGGAGAAGACAAGGTTGCGGATCATCGCCTGCCAGAAGCGGCTGGAGGAAAGCAGTTCCTCGAACCACTCGGTGCCGGCCCAGAAGAAGACGTTGTTGCCGAAAGTGTCCTGCACCGAATAATTGACAACCGTCATCAGCGGTATGACCGCCGAGAACGCCACCAGCAGCAGCACCGGCAGCACCAGGAACCAGGCTCTGTTGTTCCAGGTCTTTTCCACTTCAGGCTCCCATCTCGACGCGCCAGGAATCGGCATAGATGTTGATGCCGGCCGGGTCGAACCGCACCTTCGGATCAGCCGGAACTGTCTCGTCCTCGCCGATGATGGCGGCGATCTCGCGCCCTTCGAGATTGGCACGGACCACCTTGTGGCGGCCGACGTCCTCGACCTTGCTGACCCGGACGGCCATGCCCTGGCTGCCCAGGCGCACATATTCGGGACGGATGCCGAGCTCGATGGCGCTGCCGCCCGCCTTGGGCACGCCCGGCAGTTCGATCTGCTGCGAGCCCAGCTTCGCGGTCTTGCCGTCGATCGCCACCGGCATGACATTCATGCCGGGCGAGCCGATGAAATAGCCGACAAAGGTATGGCGCGGGCGCTCGAACAGCTCCGCCGGTGTGCCGATCTGCACGATTTCGCCGTCATACATGACGACCACCCTGTCGGCGAAGGTCAACGCCTCAGTCTGGTCGTGCGTGACATAGACCATGGTGTAGCCGAAGCGGCGGTGAAGCTGCTTCAACTGCGAGCGCAGCACCCATTTCATATGCGGGTCGATGACGGTCAAAGGCTCGTCGAACAGGATGGCATTGACGTCGGAGCGCACCAGCCCGCGTCCGAGCGAGATTTTCTGCTTCTGATCGGCGGTCAGTCCGCGCGCCTTTCGTTTGGCCATATCGGCCAGCCCGGTCATCTCCAGCGTCTCGCGCACCTTGCGGTCGACGTCGGCCTCCGGCACGCCGCGATTGCGCAGCGGGAACGCCAGATTGTCGTAGACGGTCATCGTGTCGTAGATCACCGGGAACTGGAAGACCTGGGCAATGTTGCGCTCTTGGGTCGACAGATTGGTCACGTCCCTGCCGTTGAACAGCAACTGGCCGTGCGAGGGATGCAGCAATCCCGAAATGATGTTGAGCAGCGTAGTCTTGCCGCAGCCGGACGGGCCTAGCAGCGCATAGGCGCCGCCATCCTCGAACGTGTGGTGCACTTCCTTCAGCGCGAAATCGGCATCCGTGCGGGGGTTCTGCAGATAAGAGTGGCGGATATGATTGACATCGATGCGCGCCATCGCTTCCTCCTAAGCCGCCAGCTTCGGCGCGGCCACGGCGCGGCCGTGCTCGTCGAAGACCATGATGTGGCGCGGGTCGATGAACACCTCGACCTCCTCGTCCGGCTCGAAGTCGCGAATGCCGTGGGTCAGCATGACCCAGCGCGCATCGGCAAAATCGAGATGGATGAAGCTTTCCGATCCCGTGATCTCGGTGATCGTCACCTTTGCGCGCACCGGCACCGCGGCGGCGTCGGGCCGATCGAGGGAAAGATGATGAGGCTGGAAGCCGATCGTATAGATCGCATCGGCAATGCCGAAGAGTTCGGCCGGCACCGGCAATTTCACGCCGCCCTCGAGCAGGAAATCCAGGCCCTTCTTGGCAAGCACGATGGTGTTGAGCGGCGGATCGGCGAAGGTTCTCGCCGTCACCAGATCGACCGGCTTGCGGAACACTTCGATGGTCGGCCCGAACTGGGTGATGCTGCCTTCGGAAAGCGTCGCCGTGTTGCCGCCGAGCAGCAAGGCCTCGTGCGGCTCGGTCGTGGCATAAACGAAGATTGTGCCGGCGGCCGCGAATATCTTCGGCAGTTCCGCGCGTAATTCTTCGCGCAGCTTGTAGTCTAGGTTGGCGAGCGGCTCGTCGAGCAGCACGAGGCTGGCATTCTTGACGATGGCGCGGGCCAGCGCGGTGCGCTGCTGCTGGCCGCCCGACAGACTGAGAGGCGTGCGATCGAGATAGGGCGTGAGTTTGAGAAGGGCGGCGGCATTGCGCACCTCCCTGTCGATCGTTGCCTGATCCGTGCCGGCCACCCGCAGCGGTGAGGCGATGTTTTCGTAGACCGTCATCGCCGGATAGTTGATGAATTGCTGGTAGACCATGGCGACGTTGCGCTTTTGCACAGGCATGCCGGTGACATCCTTGCCATCGAACCAGACCGAGCCGGAGGTCGGCACGTCGAGGCCCGCCATCAGCCGCATCAGGCTGGTCTTGCCGGAGAGCGTCGGCCCGAGCAGGACGTTGAGCGAGCCGTGCTGAAGCGTCAGCGAGACGTCGCGGATATGTTCCGCCGCACCCACCGTCTTCGTCACGTTTCTCAGTTCAAGCATGATGCCTCCTCCCAGGCTTTCTGCATTAGTCGGCCGTCCCTATTCGGCAGCCGCTACGTGCTGCCGGCTTATTCCGCGCATGAACTCGTCGAGCACTGCCGCCTGCTCACGGCTGAGACGCAGGCCGCGCTTGGTCCGGCGCCACAATACATCCTCGGCGGTCATCGCCCATTCGTTTTCGACGAGGTAGCGCACCTCGGCTTCGTAGAGATCGGCGCCGAAGTTGCGGCCAAGATCGACGTTCGACTTGGCGAGGCCCAGCAGCTTCCTTGCGCGGGTGCCGTAGAGCCGAGTCAACCGGCGGGCCAGCCGCGCGTCGAGGAACGGGTACGCCGTTTTCAGTTTCGCCACCTCGGCATCGAAGCCGGTGACGGGAAAGTCACCGCCGGGCAGCGGCGCGTTTGCCGTCCATGGTTTGCCGCGCTTGCCGAGAAAACCCTCGATCTTCTCGAGCATCGATTCCGACAATCGGCGGTAGGTCGTGATCTTGCCGCCAAAGGCGTTGACGATCGGGGCGGCACCCTCGCCTCCATCGGCCTTCAGCACATAGTCGCGGGTGGCTTCCTGCGCCTTTGAGGCGCCATCGTCGTAGAGCGGGCGCACCGCGGAATAGGTCCAGACGATATCCGACGGCTTGACCGGCTGCGCGAAATATTCGCTTGCCGCAGCGCAGAGATAGTCGATCTCGGCATCACTGATCCTGACGTCGTGCGGATCGCCGGGATAGTCCCGGTCGGTGGTGCCGATGAGCGTGAACTCGTCTTCGTATGGGATGGCGAAAATGATGCGCCCGTCCTTGTTCTGAAAGAAATAGGCGCGTGGGTCGTCGAATTTCTTGCCAACGACGATGTGGCTGCCTTGCACGAGGCGGACATTGTGCACGTCGTTCAAGCCGACGGTGGCTGAAAGCACCTGATCGACCCACGGGCCGGCGGCATTGACCAGCAGCCGCGCCTTGACCTCCTCGGTATCGCCGGTCCGCACGTTTTCAAGCCTGACCGTCCAGAGATTGCCTTCGCGGCGTGCGCTGACGACCCTTGTTCGGGTTCGAACGGTTGCACCGCGCTCGGCAGCGTCACGGGCGTTCAACACAACCAGCCGGGCATCGTTGACCCAACCGTCGGAATATTCGAACGCCTTTCGAAAAAGCGGCTTCAGCGGCTTGCCGGCCGGATCCTTGGCCATGTCCAGCGTTTTCGTCGGCGGCAGCAATTTGCGCCCGCCAATATGGTCGTAGAGAAAAAGCCCGAGCCGGATCAGCCAGGCCGGACGCAGCCCCTTGGCGTATGGCAGCACGAAGCGCATCGGCCAGATGATATGCGGCGCGTTCCTCCACAGGATCTCGCGTTCCATCAGCGCTTCGCGCACCAGGCGGAATTCGTAGAATTCGAGATAGCGCAAGCCGCCATGGATCAGTTTGGTCGAGCCGGAAGAGGTTCCGCTGGCCAGATCGTTCATCTCGGCAAGGAAGACCGAAAAGCCACGCCCAACGGCATCGCGGGCAATGCCGCAGCCATTGATGCCGCCACCGATGACGAAAATGTCATGGATCGGTGATGCGCCCAAAGAAGTCCTCCCTCGATTTCGCATTGCAGCATTTTTGAGTTTTGCGAAACCGTGGCAGGATTATTTCGAAATGATAACGAATGTCAAACGAAATATGATCGGCGGCAGATGCCGCAGCGGCATCTCTAGGAGAGCGACGTTTCGATCAGCTGAACCTCTGCCTCCTGGCAGATCTTGCGCACCGACGGGATGTCGCAACGATCGGTGATGAAGGTGTTGACCTGCGACAGATGGCCGATGCGGACGGGCGCGGTGCGCTCGAATTTGGTCTGGTCCGACACCAGGATCACATGCCGCGCGTTGGCGATGATCGCCTGAGCCACCTTCACCTCGCGAAAATCGAAGTCGAGCAGTGCGCCGTCATGGTCGATGGCCGAGGCGCCGATCACCGCAAAATCGACTTTGAACTGCCTGATGAAATCGACCGCTGCCTCGCCGACCACGCCGCCGTCGGAACCGCGCACGACACCGCCGGCGATCACCACCTCGATCGAAGGATATATGCGCATTCTGTTGGCAACATTGATGTTATTGGTGATGACCATCAGGCCAATATGATCGAGCAGCGACTTGCTGACCGCTTCCGTCGTGGTCCCGATATTGATGAACAGAGAGGCGTTGTCAGGGATCAGCCGGGCTGCCGCGCGGCCGATCGCCTCCTTCTCCTCGGCGGCGATCTTGCGTCGGGCCTCATATTCCATGTTCTCGATGCCGGACGGGAACAATGCCCCGCCATGAATGCGGGACAAAAGCCGCTGGTCGCAGAGATCGTTGAGATCCTTGCGGATCGTCTGCGGCGTCACGTTGAAATGCGTCGCCAACTCCTCGACCAGTACGCGGCCATGATCTTTGGCCATCTGGATGATTTCGGAATGACGCGGCGACAGATACATCTAGCAACCTCTCATTTTCGTTTTTCTCGTCTATAGCTGAAAACGAAAGCCATGAACAGGTATGAGCCGGCTAATGAAAATCGGGCGACTGCAGAGAGAAAAGCTCCGGCGCAATCTCGACGAGGCTATCAACTCAGGCCCCGCGCGATCTCAGTGATGACCTCGAAAGCAGTATCGACGTCCGCCGCAGTCGTTTCGAACTGCCCGACCTGAAAGCGGATCGCCACCTGCCCGTCCACCCGAGTCTGCGTCAGGTAGATGCGGCCGTCATCGTTGATCGCGCTGACCAACCGCAAATTGTGCTTGTCAGAGTCGATGCCCGCAGCCGTAAGATGCCGGAACGAGAGCAGCGACAGCATCGGCTCCGTTACGATCTCGAAATCCGGTTCCCGAGCCAGCCGCGCGGCAAGGCTCTCGCTCCAGGCGACATGATTGCGGATCATGGTTCGCAGATTTTCCAAGCCATGTGCACGCAGCAGGAACCAAAGTTTCAGCGCGCGGAACCTCCGTCCGAGCGGCACCGACCATTCGGAATAATTGATGACCCCGTCGCGGCCATGTGTTCTCAAGAATTCGGGCTTGATCGCCAGCGTACGCACGAGGTCTTCCGGCTGGCGAACGAACTGCATCGAGCAATCGAACTGTGCGCCCAGCCATTTGTGCGGATTGAAGACGATCGAATCCGCATGTTCGGCGCCGGCCCAGAAATGCCGGAACTCGGGGCAGATCATGGCGGAGCCGGCCCATGCGGCATCGACATGCAGGTAGAGCCCGTGCCGCTTCGCCACCGCGCCAACAGCCGCGACATCGTCGGTGCCGCCGGTACTGGTGCCGCCGACGCTGGCGATGATGCCGGCCGGCAGCATGCCGTTTTCGCGGTCGGTGACGATCGCCGCTTCCAGAGCCGCCGTCTGCATGGCGCGAAAGCGTCCGGCGACCGGAATGCGCACGAGGTTCGCCTCGCCGATGCCCGACACCCAGATCGCCCGGTCTATGGAAGTATGGACTTGGTCGGAAGAATAGACCCGCACGATCGGCTGGCCTTGCAGGCCGCTCTTGTTGCCTTGCCAGTCGAGCGCGCGCTCGCGCATGGTCAGCACGGCGGCAAGCGTCGCCGATGAAGCCGAATCCTGCATGACGCCGGAAAATCCCTCCGGCAGACCAAGCGCCTGCCGCATCCAGTCGACGACCCGCATCTCGAGCTCGGTTGCGGCCGGCGAGGTCTGCCAGAGCATGCATTGCGCAGCCATCGCGGAAACCAGATACTCGGCCACGACGGAGGCCGGGGCCGCATTGGCCGGAAAATAGGCGAAGAAACGCGGATGCTGCCAGTGCGTCATGCCCGGCAGGATCTTTTGCTCGAAATCGGCGAAGATTGCCTGCATCGTTTCGCCGTCTTCCGGCGGCGCGACATCGATGCTTTTGAAGATTTCGCCCGGCTCGACAAGCGGCCGCACCGGTCTTTCGCGAAGGCTGTTTCTGTAGTCGGCGCCCCATTCAGCCGCTCGCAGCGACCATTCGCGGAATTCGTTGCTATTCATCTTCGCCTCCGTAGCGCCTCAGCGAGCCGCGATCAAAGAGCACGAAAAACGAAGGTTTTCATTCGGGAAAATCAGGCAAGCTCGCAAAGGCGGTCTTCAGCGCGTTCGACCAGCTATCCGAGATCGTGCGATAATATTGATCGTCATGGTTTATTCGCTTTTTGAGGCCGACCTTGAAAGTGTCCTTTTCATAGAACAGCAGGTCGAGCGGCAGGCCGACCGACAGGTTCGACTTCAGCGTCGAATCGAACGACACCAGCAACAGCTTTACCGTCTCGGCGAAACTCATCGTCTTTTCGTAGGCCCGGATGATGATCGGCTTGCCGTATTTGGTCTCACCGATCTGGAAGAACGGCGTATCGTCGGTCGATTCGATGAAATTGCCTTCCGGATAGATCATGAACAGGCGCGGCGCGCTGCCCTTGATCTGACCGCCGAGGATGAAGGAGGCGTTGAAATAGGAATCCGCCTTTTCGCCGGCCGGCGACGAACTGGCGATGACCTCCTTGACGGTGTCTCCGACCAACCGGACTGTCTGGTACATGGAGGGCGTTTCGAGCAGCGTGGCATGGCGCTCCGCCACTGCCTTGGTGCGTTCGTCGAGCAGGCTGACTACGGCCTGGGTTGTCGCCAGATTGCCGGCCGACATCAAAACGATGACGCGCTCGCCCGGCTCCTCCCAGACATGCATCTTCCTGAAGGTCGAGATCGAATCCATGCCGGCATTGGTGCGCGTGTCCGACATGAACACGAGCCCGCGATCGATCTTCAGGCCGACGCAATAGGTCATCGAATCTCTTTGGCAACAATCTTGCCGGGATTACTGCTCCACGGTGACGGTGACCGCAAGCTGTTCTTCCGCCTGTCCCAGCCGAATTCCCGATACCGGCGTGGCGTCGCGATAATCGCGGCCGATCGCCACCTTTACATAGCGCTCGTCGGGAGAAATGCCGTTGGCGACATCGAAGGAGACCCAGCCCAGGCCCGAGACATGCGCCTCGGCCCAAGCGTGGCTTGCCGCCTGCTCGATCGCTGCATCCATCATCAGATAGCCGCTGACGTAGCGCGCCGGGAAATCCATGGCGCGAGCCGCGGCAACGAAGATATGGCTGTGGTCCTGGCAAACGCCGGTCTTGAGCGCAAGGGCCTCTTCGGCCGGCGTCGTCGCGTTGGTGGTGCCGGGTGTATAAGCGACACGCTCGCCGATCACGGCCATTAGCCGGTGCAGCCTTTCGATGTCGGTGCCCTTGCCCACCGAGGCAGCAAGCTCACGAATGCCGCTGCCGATCGTCGTCAGCGGCGTTTCATGGCCGAACAGCCAGAGCGGCGCGAAACCCTGATGCGGTCCGCAGACACCGGCGGTATCGCGCGTCACCACTTCGCCAGCTGCTTCGACTGTGATGAAGTCGCGCTCGCCCTCGACGCTCAACAGCCGGGTATCATTGCCGAAATGGTCGGTGAACCGCACTTCCTCGCGCGCGCCTTCGATCTTCAGCGCCCAGGACAGCACCGTCTGGGTGCGCCCGTTCACCGGGAGCAGCCGCAAACGCTGCAACAGATAATGCACCGGCGCATCGTAGCGGTATTCGGTCCGGTGGGTGATCTTCAGCCGCATCGCTCTCGTCCCTGGAGCATGAGCCTTACCGAAAACCGGTCTTCGTTTTTTGGGATCATGCTCAATAGAACCTGTAATCCTGCGCGATCTCATCGCCGAGCCTGGTGTTGTCGCGGATGAAATTGGCCAGGAATTCGTGCAGGCCGGCGTCGAAAATATCCTTGATCGAGCCGGCCGTCAGCATGGAATGGGTCTTGGCGGCCGTCGCATGACAGGCGTGGCGCTCACCATAGTCGTCACCCAGGAATTTGAGATGCTCCGTCAGGAAGCGGTAGCAAAAGGTCAGCGAGCGCGGCATGCGGACATTGAGGATCAGATAGTCGGCGATGTTGCTCGGCTTGTAGTCGGCGTCATAGACCCAGCGGTAGGAGCGGTGCGCCGACACCGAGCGCAGGATCGATTCCCACTGGTAGTTGTCGAGCGTCGAGCCGACCCAGGAGATCGACGGCAACAGAACATAGTACTTCACGTCCAGGATGCGCGCGGTGTTGTCGGCGCGTTCGACATAGGTGCCGAGCTGCGAGAAATCGAAGATCTCGTTGCGCAGCATGGTGCCGTAGAACGAGCCGCGGATCAGCGCCGTCTCGCGCTTGATTGCGTCGAGCGCGCTGGGCAGGTCGCGCTCGTCGATCGGCTTGGCCAACATCCGTTTCAGCGACATCCAGGCTTCGTTGATGCTTTCCCAGGTTTCACGCGTCAATGCTGTGCGCACCATGCGGGCATTGTTACGGGCCGTTTCGATAGACGACATCGTGCTCGACGGGTTCGACGTATCGCGCAGCAGGTAGTCGGCGACATTGGCGGCGGTGTAGTCCGAATATTTCTGCGTGAAGCTGGCGTCCGAGCCGGCACTGAGCAGCACCGAATTCCACTCCTCCGAAGCATTCTGCGTGCGAGTGAGCGCCATGCGCAGGCCGGCATCCACCAACCGCGCCATGTTCTCCGCCCGCTCGATATAGCGGTTCATCCAATAGAGCCCGTTGGCGGTGCGGCCGAGAAGCATGTCAACGTGCCTCGATGCTGAGTGAGTAGCGAATAGCGAATAGCGAATAGGGGAAAATCGGCTTCATGATTTCTGTTGCAGACTCCTGATCATCGAACGCAGCATTCTCCCGATCTCATCGGCCTGGCCAAGCAAACGCAATACGTCCTGCTCAACCATCAGCGCTACCCTTCCAGACAAGATTAGGTGCGTTTCCAACTCTTTGAAAGAACCTTGCGCTATGCGAAGATATTGAACGAACGATCCCGTGTTTTCTCGCCCGTGCCCTTCGGCGACATTTGCCGCAATCGATACAGATGATCGCCGTATCTGAGACGTCATCCCGTAAACTTCGCTGCTCGGAAAGGCTTTCGTTGCCGAATAGCAATCTACAGCCAATTCAACGGCCGCCTTCCAAACAATCAAGTCCCTGTAAGAGTTAATAGTCGTGTTGGTGCCCCTCTTCCCTATTCGCTACTCACTATTCGCTATTCGCTACTCACTATTCACTCGCTCTAATCATCCAACACCCAAGTATCCTTCGTGCCGCCGCCTTGCGAGGAATTGACGACCAGCGAGCCTTCCTTGAGCGCTACTCGCGTCAGTCCACCGGGCACGATCTGGATACGGTCGGACACCAGCACATAGGGGCGCAGATCGACATGGCGCGGCGCCAGCCCCTTGTCCGTCAGGATCGGACAGGTCGACAGCGCCAGCGTCGGCTGGGCAATGTAGTTCGACGGTTTTGCCGCGAGCTTTTTGGAAAAATCCTCGCATTCCTTCTTGGTCGCCGCAGGTCCTACCAGCATGCCGTAACCGCCGGACCCGTGGACCTCCTTGATCACCAGTTCGTCGATGTGCTCCAGCACATATTTCAGGCTGTCCGGTTCCGAGCAGCGCCAGGTCGGGATGTTGCCGAGCATCGCCTTGCGGCCGGTGTAGAATTCGACGATTTCGGGCATGTAGGAATAGATCGCCTTGTCGTCGGCAATGCCGGTTCCGGGCGCATTGGCGATCGTGATATTGCCGGCGCGGTAGACGTCCATAATGCCCGGCACGCCAAGGGCTGAGTCCGGGCGGAAGGTCAGCGGATCGAGGAACGAGTCGTCGACGCGCCGGTAGAGCACGTCGATCTGCTTGTAGCCCTCGGTCGTGCGCATCGCGACATGGCCATCGACGACGCGCAGATCCTGCCCTTCGACGAGTTGCACCCCCATCTGGTCGGCAAGGAAAGCATGTTCGAAATAGGCCGAGTTGAAGCTGCCCGGCGTCAGCACGGCAATGGTCGGCGCGCCCTTGGTGCTTTGCGGCCGCACTGCGGCCAGCGACTGGCGCAAGAGCTGCGGATAATTCTCCACCGGCCGCACCTTGATCTGCTGGAACAACTCGGGAAAGAGCTGCATCATCGTCTCGCGGTTCTCCAGCATGTAGGAGACGCCGGACGGCGTGCGCGCATTGTCCTCCAGCACGTAGAACTCGTTCTCGCTGATGCGTACGATGTCGACGCCGATGATATGGGTATAGACGCCGGCCGGCGGCCGCACCCCGATCATTTCGGGCAGGAACGCCTCGTTCTTGGCGATCAACTCCTTCGGCACACGGCCGGCACGCAAGATTTCCTGACGATGGTAGATGTCGTCGAGAAAGGCGTTCAGCGCCTGGACGCGCTGCTCGATGCCTTGCGTCAGCCGTCGCCATTCGTTGCCGGAAATGATGCGCGGAACGATGTCGAAGGGTATCAGCCGCTCCGATGCTTCCTGCTCGCCGTAAACGGCGAATGTGATGCCGGTCTTGCGAAAGACGCGTTCGGCGTCCTGCATCTTCTCGTTAAGCCTGGCCGGGTCCTGTTCCTTCAGCCAGCGATCGTAAGCCGAATACGGTTTTCTCAGCCCGGAAACTTCCGGAAGCATTTCATCGAACGCTGCCAATCGTATACTCCCCTGTGGCGCCATTTCACTGGCCTCGCTGGAGAAAATCAAGCGCAATCGGTGATTTGGTGGGCGCCGGCGATCAGTATATCGCTCTTGCCTAAAATTAAGGCAGTGCCGATAGGGCCGTAGTCAGGCTTTGCTTCGTGTCCGGGCAGATGCCGGATGCGGATCAAAACGCGCGAAAGGTGACGACCGTGAACGTGTCTTTGATGCCGGGAAGAATCTGCACTTTCTCGTTGACGAAGTGGCCGATGTCTTCCTCGTCGTCGACATAGAATTTGGCGAGCAGGTCGTAGTTTCCGGCTGTCGAGTAGATTTCGGAAGCGATCTCGGCATCGGCCAGGGCGCTGGCAACGTCATAGGCCTTGCCCAGATCGCACTTTATCTGCACGAAAAATGCTTTCATTGCCTGGTCCTGCCCAACATCGCACGCTCTAGGTAAAATCGAGCGGCCCTTGTGGCAGACTGCCGCCCGGCTTTCAAGCATCGGCCATCGCTCAGGCTGTTCTAGCCTCGACAATGCTTTCTCGGTCTGGACACAGCTCGCGGCGCCGAATGTTTGCGCTCGGCTGAAACCCTCGAGCACTGCAAAGCGTATAGTATCATGTACCTCGGACAGCGATTTCTCAGGGACAACGGAGACAGGCCATGCGCCGCGCGTTTTTCGCATTCGCAGTCGTTCCATTCATTTTCGCATCCCAGGCCTTTGCTGGCGACGCCGAAGTCAAGGCGGCGCAAACGGTCATCGATGGTCAATTGAAGGCCTTCATCGCCAACGACGGAGCGACGGCCTACAGCTTTGCCGCACCAAATGTGAAACGCATCTTTCCAACTGTCGATACCTTCATGAACATGGTGACCAACGGCTACCCGCCGGTGCGCCAACCGCAGACCTACTCCTTCGGCAAGGTTCGCGAGACGAGCCCGACCTCGATCATCCAGCAGGTGCTGATCGTCGGCCCGGATGGCAAGGACTATGAGGCGGTCTACACGCTCGAACTACAGCCTGACGGCAGCTTTCGGATCACCGGCTGCAGCCTGCGCGCGTCCACGTCGCTCAGCACCTGAGGGTGCTTGAGGAGGGCAAAGTTGTCTCAATCCTGTCGCCGGTAGAGCGTCCAGCTCAGGCCTGAAAACCCCCAGTGTCTCGACGCGTCGGCCCGTTCATACGCCAAAGCGCATGCGGCCGTCGGTTCAACATGTTCGGCTTGCTTGTCCACATCCCCCTCGAGGATCAGCCAAGCCGGCCGGTCGGCGCACATCCTGTTTTCCGGAACCAGCCAAGCCCGACGATCCGTCCGCGCCGCAAAATAATCGACGACCATGGCGGTGCGGAAATCACTGTTGCTCGCATAGGCGGCAGCGCCGTTCCTGGTCATTTCATCGACCATAGCAGCGTACGAGCCGCGTCCGTACTGATAGAATTGGAGCAGCGACGAAATGCTTCCACTCACCACGATCGCCAGTGCTCCCACCGCAAATAGCCTGGCAGTCCCGCGAGCAGCCAAGCCGCGACCGATCATCTCGCCGGCCCAGAGCAGCAGCAATGTTCCGCTGATGATGAAATAGCGCGGAAACTCGAGATTGGGCAGATGTGTCGCCGCCATGAGCAAAGGCAGTCCGATAATCCCGATGACATAGAGGCTGGCCCGGCGATCGCACCAGACACCAGCGGAGAGGCCAACAAGACCGCAGGCGGCAACGATATACGGCCAGTCGCCGAACCAGGGGGGCAGCCCGAACAGAGAGCGGATCATTCCGCCATAGCCCTGCGCGAAGGCGGCAATCGAGAACGGCGAAACACCACCGACACTGAAGCCGAACAGCCTGCCGCCGATAAACACGCAGGCAGCCAGCGGCAGCACGGCAAGCAAGGCCGGCAGGAAGATCGACGCCAGATCCGCAACGACACGGCTGACCCTCGCCGTACGCTGCCAGGCGAGCCACGCGGTCCAGATTGCGAGGACTGCCACCATTCCGATCATGGTGAGATGGCATAGGAACCCGAAAAGGATCGCCGCTGCCAAGGCCGTGCCAGACAACCGTTTGTTGTCGAGCCGGCGCTCCAGAAAAACCACCGAAAGCAGCGTGAAGAGCACAAGGCCGGCATAGCCACGCGCCTCCGAGCCGTAGTGCACCATCGGATAGCTCACGGCAAACAACAGGCTTGTGGCAATCATCGCCCGTCGTCCGTGCGGTGCGGCGGTCGCTGCCGCCGCAACTGTCGTGGCAACACCTAGTGCTATCGACAGGCCTCGCTGGATCAAAGGCGAAGCGTCGGGGCCGATGAGATAGAGATAGATCGAGTTGAGGAAATGATTGTTGTCGTGATTGACGCGCCAGAATATCTGGTCGATCGAGGTCAGCGGCTCAATCAGCGCAAAGCTCCAGATCTCGTCCAGCCAAAGGTCGCCGCGCGCGCCAAGCAAGCGCAAAACCAAGCCGGTCACGGCGATGACCAGAACGGCAAGCAACGACCCCGCCGTCCATTGCTGGACCGCCACGGAGGGCGAAGGCGAAGGCTCGGCGCTGCCATTCGTCCGCACCGTCGTGCCAGGAACTGAAACTTGCCCCGAAACGAACAGGTTCTTGATCCTCGCCCGATGTCGTCCGGCAATGCTTATTAGGCAGACGTTTCAAAACAGTTCATGGCAGGTGCGACTCCTTCCTGGAGCCGGATTCCTGGCGAGCACGCCTACCGGACGGGGAGGTCACCGTTTGCCCATTGCTGCGTGATGATCTCAGCTTGTCCGGCGAACCTGCCAGCCCCGATCGCTTCGCGAACGTCGCGCATCAGCTGCTGGTAGTAGGACAGATTGTTCCAGGTCAGGAGCATCGCCCCGAGCGCCTCTTGCGAGCGCACCAGGTGGTGCAGATAGGCGCGCGAATAGTCGCGTGCGGCCGGGCAGTCGCTTTCCTCATCGAGCGGGCGCGGATCGTCGGCATGGCGGGCGTTGCGCAGATTGACCTTGCCGCGCCGTGTATAGGCAAGGCCATGCCGCCCTGCCCGCGTCGGCATCACGCAGTCGAACATGTCGATGCCGCGCGCCACCGACTTCAAGATGTCGTCCGGCGTACCGACACCCATCAGGTACCGCGGCCGATCAGCCGGCAACTCCGGGCAAGTGATGTCGAGCATCTCCAGCATCACCGCTTGCGGCTCGCCGACGGCCAACCCGCCGACCGCGTAGCCCTTCAGCTCCATCGCCTTCAGCGCCTGCGCCGAGCGCAGCCGCAGGTCCGGTATATCGCCGCCTTGCACAATGCCGAACATCGCCTTGCCGGGCTGCTCGCCGAACGCCGTCTTGCAGCGCTCGGCCCAGCGCAACGACAACTCCATGGCACGCTCGATCTCTTTTTCCTTGGCCGGCAGCGCCGTGCACTCGTCGAGTTGCATCTGGATGTCTGAATCGAGCAGCCCCTGGATCTCGATGGAACGCTCCGGCGACATCTCGTAGGCGCCGCCGTCGATATGCGAACGAAAGGTCACGCCGTTCTCGGTCAGTTTCCTCAGCTTCGACAGCGACATCACCTGGAAGCCGCCGCTGTCGGTGAGGATCGGATAGGGCCAGCGGGCGAATTCATGCAGGCCGCCGAGCCGAGCCACGCGCTCGGCGCCGGGTCTCAGCATCAGGTGGTAGGTATTGCCAAGGATGATGTCCGAGCCGACACCGCGCACCTGATCCATATACATGGCTTTCACCGTGCCGCCGGTGCCGACCGGCATGAAAGCGGGCGTGCGGATTTCCCCGCGCGGCATGGTGATTGAGCCGCGCCGGGCTCTGCCTTCGGTCGCCAGCACCTTGAAGGCGAATGCGTTAGTCATTGAATTCCCTAGCCATCGAACTCCTTGTCGAACACCGGCGCGTCCGGAGCCTGTCGGTCGAGCGACTGCCGGTAGCGGATGCAGCCGCGCATGAATTTCGGCCAGGGCGGCACGGCAATCGCCGGCTCGGTCTTTTCGGGTAAAAGCGACCAGAGGTCGGGGTGATGCCAGCACAGATCATGGCCGGTGGCGTCGCGGTGTTGGCGGATGCCGGCGCGCAGTTTCCTGACCTCGGCGAGCAAGGCTTCGCGGCCGAAAGTTTCCAGGTCATCGTCCATCGTTATCCTCCCTGAACAGAAGACTTGCGTCTCCATAGGAATAGAACCTGTAGCGGTTCTCAATGGCATGCGCATAGGCCGCGTGCATCGTCTGCAAACCGCAGAAGGCCGAAACCAGCATGAACAGCGTCGAACGCGGCAGATGGAAATTGGTCATCAGCATGTCGGCGGTCTTGAAGCGATAGCCGGGCGTGATGAAGATGTCGGTCGGGCCTGACCATGCGGCCAGCCTGCCGTCCTTGCCAGCCGCGCTCTCCAACAAACGCAGCGATGTCGTGCCGACAGCGATAATGCGCCCTCCTTTTGCTCTCGCCGCATTCAGCGCCTCGGCGGTTTCCGGGCTGACCGAACCGGTTTCGGCGTGCATCTTGTGGTCGGCGGTGTCGTCCGCCTTCACCGGCAGGAACGTGCCGGCGCCGACATGCAGCGTGACGAAACGGCGCTCTATGCCCTTGGCGTCGAGCGTCGCAAACAGCTCCGGCGTGAAATGCAGCCCTGCCGTCGGCGCGGCCACGGCGCCCTCCTCCCTGGCATAGATGGTCTGGTAATCGCTGCGGTCGCGCTCGTCGTCGTCACGCTTGGAGGCTATGTAGGGCGGCAGCGGGATGTGGCCGACGGCGTGCAGAGCCTCATCGAGGAACGGACCCGACAGGTCGAAGCCGAGCAGCACCTCGCCACCTTCACCCTTCTCGATCACGGTCGCGTCGAGCTGGCCGAGAAAGCAGGAATTGGCATCATGACCAAAATGGATGCGATCGCCGGCGGCGACGCGCTTGCCCGGCCGCATGAAGGCGAGCCACCGGTCGGGCGCCGTCCGCATGTGCAGCGTGGCTTCAACCTGCGCCGCTGCCTCGCCGCGCCGCCTGATGCCTTTCAGCTGCGCAGGAATGACCTTGGTGTCGTTGAAAACCAGCACATCACCAGCCTTGAGCAGGGACGGCAGGTCGCGCACGGTCATGTCCTCGAGCCCCGCGCCCGGGCTGACCACCAGCATTCTGGCACTGTCGCGCGGCTCGGCTGGGCGAAGCGCGATGCGCTCCTCCGGCAGATCGAAGTCAAAAAGGTCGACGCGCAAGAAATCCCCGCCTCAAGGTTCCGGGCAGGTCACCGCCCAGGCGCCGACACCGTCTATGCTCAATGTGCCGCCCATCGCGAAACTGGACTGCTCGCTGGCCTTGACCAGCCGCAATCTGGCGACGATCGAGCTGAGGCCCTCATCAGTGAGATCGATCAGCATACGCTCGTCGTCCTCGAATGCCTGTCCGACGATGACTTTCGTTGAACCCGGCTGGCCGTCCGTGGTCCATGTCTTGCCGCCGGCATCCAGCCACACGCGCGCCACTGCAATGACGGCTGTGTGTCCCATCAACACGTCGATCGATGCCGCGCCGCCGTCGGCGCCGCAAACGATCGATTCCGTCGCCACCGCCGGAGTGGCCGCCGCGACGAGCACAAATGCGATGGCCGCGACAGCCCGGCTGGTCATTTCACGTCGGCCGCGACCTTGAGCGACACGATCTTGTCGGGATCCTGCACCGGTTCGCCGCGCTTGATCTTGTCGACATTGTCCATGCCTTCGATGACCTGGCCCCACACCGTGTACTGGCGGTTGAGGAAGGCGGCATCGTCGAAGCAGATGAAGAACTGCGAATTGGCCGAGTTCGGGTTCTGCGAGCGCGCCATCGAGCAGGTGCCGCGGCCGTGGTTGGCGTTGGAGAACTCGGCCTTCAAGTCGGGCTTATCGGAACCGCCCGTACCGGCGCGGGTCGGCGCGAAAGACGGCTTATTGGAATTGCCGAATTTCACGTCGCCGGTCTGCGCCATGAAGCCGTCGATGACGCGGTGGAAGACTACGCCGTCATAGGCGCCTTCGCGCGCCAGCTCCTTGATGCGGCCGACATGGCCGGGCGCCAGGTCTGGGAACAATTCAATGACGACCTTGCCCTTGGTCGTGTCCATGATAAGCGCGTTCTCGCGGTCCTTGATCTCGGCCATGTCAGAATATCCTTTTGAAACTTGGGTTTACTTGCCATCCGCGGCGATGCGCACCTTGATCATGCGATCGGGATCGGTCACCGTCCCGTTCTGCGCCTCGTCGCCTTTCTTGATGTGGTCCACCAGTTCCATGCCGCTGACGACATTGCCGACGATGGTATACTGGCCATCGAGCGGCGGTGCCGGCGCGAACATGATGAAGAATTGCGAATTGGCGGAATTCGGATCGTTGGAGCGGGCCATGCCGACCACGCCGCGCTGGTAGTGTTCGGTGCTGGAGAATTCGGCCGGCAGGTCGGGAAGATCGGAACCGCCGGTGCCGACGGCGTCGGCATTGAAGCCGCTCTTCATATTGCCGAACTTGACGTCGCCGGTCTGCGCCATGAAGCCGTCGATGACGCGGTGGAAGGCGACGTTGTCGTAGGCGCCCTGGCGCACCAGCTTTTTGATCTGCGCGACGTGCTTCGGCGCAAGGTCGGGCCTCAGCGCGATGGTCACGTCGCCGTCCTTCAGCGTTACGATCATGGTGTTTTCGGGATCGGCGGCAAACGCCGACACCGATGCGGTCACAAGACCGGCAAGCATGACAAGCAAGAAGGCAAGCTTTTTCAGCTGCATGGGATCTTTCTCCGAATATCTTCGTTCATGCATGTCGTTACCCAAAACCGGGCTCCACTTTTGGGCGACATGCATTTATTTCGCGAATTTGGCGGTGAGCGCGCCGGCCACGGCCGCCGGCACGAAGTGGCGGATGTCGCCTCCCATCGAAGCGATCTGGCGCACAAGTGTGGCGGTAATGGTGCGCACCGAGGGGCTGGCGGGCAGGAAGACCGTCTGCAGCTCCGGCGCCATGGTCTCGTTCATGCCGGCCATCTGCATCTCGTAGTCGAGATCGGTGCCGTCGCGCAGGCCGCGGATCATGATCGAGGCGCCATGCTTCCTGGCCGCGTCGATGACCAGACCGTCGAAGGCGACCACTTTGATGCGCGCACCGTCGCTGCCGAATTCCGCCTTCGTTGCCGTTTCGATCAGATCGACCCGTTCCTCGAAGGAAAACAATGGCTTCTTGCCGGGATGGATGCCGATCGCCGCATAGATGGTGTCCGCCACGGCCAGCGACGCCTTCAGCACGTCGAGATGGCCGTTGGTCAGCGGGTCGAAAGAGCCGGCATAAAGGGCGATGCGTTCGGTCATGGCAGGTGCTTCTAGCGAGCCTCTCCCCTAAAGGCAAATCCGATCGGCAGGCCCGCCCCATGAACCTTTTGGCCGACGTGAACGACAGATGAATGTGCCGCTCACAACGGCTTCACGCAGTGTTCACTAAGTTGCAGCTTCGAAAGATGAAACCAAACACCCATCTAACCGTTGTTAGGCGCAGGAGAACACGCACATGCTGATCTACATGCTCGCCACCGCAATGACCGTCGCCATGCTGATCGCTACCGTATTCGGGTTGCATCAGGAAGCACAGCGAGTCCGCGCCAAGGCCAATACCAAACGGTTCGAAGGCTTCGGCATCCGCAAGCCTTATCGCCACTTCTAGATTGCTGGGGTTTCTTGAGAACGCCGGCCCATAGGGCTGGCGCCGTCGCGGCAAACTCACTCGACGGTAGTGTCAGGCTCCCCACCTTCGGCATCGGTAGCAGCGCCACCTTCAGCATCGACACTCTCTTCGATCTCTTCGTCGGCTTGCGGCTCTGAAATCCGCTCCACCGAAACGACCTTCTCGCCCTCTGCGGTATTAAAGATCGTAACGCCCTTGGTGGCGCGGCTGGCAAAACGAATGCCGTTGACCGGGACGCGGATGACGGTGCCGCCATCCGAAACCAGCATGATCTGATCGTCATTGCCGACCGGGAAAGTCGCCACCAGGCGGCCGATTTCGACCGTTTTCGACACGTCGGTGGCGCGGATACCCTTGCCGCCACGGCCGGTCAGACGGAAATCGTAGGACGACGAACGCTTGCCGTAGCCATATTCCGTAACCGTCAGCACGAACTGCTCATGTGCCTTGAGGAATTCGTAGCGCTCGTCGGAAAGCTCCGCCTCTTCGCCGACCTCCTCATTGGTAAGCTGGATTTCTTCCTCCTCACCGGCGGCAATGTCGACGACAAGCCGGCGTTCAGCCACCACCCGCTTGAGGTAGGCGGCCCGCTCGGCCGGCGGCGCATCGACATGCTCGATCACCGCCATCGAGATCACCCGGTCGCCATCGGCCATGGCTATGCCGCGTACACCGACCGAATTGCGGCTCTGGAAGACGCGTACGTCGCTGACCGAAAAGCGAATGCACTGGCCGGAACTTGCCGTCAAAAGCACGTCGTCATTGTCGGTGCAGGTTTCGACGCCGAGGATCTCGTCGCCTTCCTCGTCCAGCTTCATGGCGATCTTGCCGTTGCGGTTGACCTGGACGAAGTCCGAAAGCTTGTTGCGACGCACCGTGCCGCGCGTGGTGGCGAACATCACGTCGAGCTCGCCCCAGCTCGTCTCATCCTCCGGCAGCGGCATGATGGTGGTGATGCGCTCGCCCTGTTCGAGCGGCAGCATGTTGATCAGCGCCTTACCGCGCGATTGCGGGTTGCCGATCGGGAGGCGCCAGACCTTTTCCTTGTAGACGATACCGCGTGAGGAGAAGAACAGCACCGGCGTGTGCGTGTTGGCGACGAACAGCCGGGTGACGAAATCCTCGTCCTTGGTCGACATGCCGGAGCGGCCCTTGCCGCCGCGGCGCTGCGCCCGGTAGAGCGACAGCGGCACGCGCTTGATGTAGCCGGAATGGCTGACGGTGACGACCATGTCCTCGCGCTGGATGAGGTCCTCGTCTTCCATGTCGGCCCCGCCCTCGGCGAGCTCGGTGCGGCGCGGTGTGCCGAACTCGTCGCGCACGGCGATGAGTTCGTCCTTGACGATCTGCTGGATGCGGGCGCGGGACGACAGGATGTCCAGGTAATCCTTGATCTCGTCGCCGATCGTATTCAGCTCGTCCGCGATCTCATCGCGGCCGAGCGCGGTCAGGCGCTGCAGGCGCAGTTCGAGGATGGCGCGGGCCTGCTCCTCGGAGAGATTGTAGGTTCCGTCCTCGTTGATGCGATGGCGCGGATCGTCGATCAACAGAATCAGCGATTCCACGTCGCCCGAAGGCCAGCGCCGCTCCATCAACTGCTCGCGCGCCGTCTGCGGGTCCGGCGCCGTGCGGATCAGCTTGATGACTTCATCGATGTTGGCAACAGCAATGGCAAGGCCGACCAGCACATGGGCGCGGTCGCGCGCCTTGCGCAGCAGGAATTTCGTGCGCCGGCTGATCACCTCCTCACGGAAGGCGACGAACGCCTTCAGCATGTCGGTCAGCGTCAGCAATTCCGGCTTGCCGCCGTTCAGCGCCACCATATTGGCGCCGAAGGACGTCTGCAGCGGGGTGAAGCGGTAAAGCTGGTTGAGGATGACATCGGCGACGGCGTCGCGCTTCAGTTCGATAACGACGCGGTAACCCTGGCGGTCGCTCTCGTCGCGAATGTCGGAAATGCCCTCGATGCGCTTATCGCGCACCAGCTCGGCCATCTTCTCGATCATCGACGCCTTGTTCACCTGGTAGGGAACCTCGGTGATGACAATCGATTCACGGTCGTTGCCGCGTGGCTCGACGTTGACGCGGCCGCGCATGACGATGGAACCGCGGCCTGTCGAATAGGCGCTGTAGATGCCGGAGCGGCCAAGCACGATGCCGCCGGTCGGGAAATCCGGTCCAGGAATGATCTCCATCAGCGCCGGCAGGTCGATCGCCGGATTGTCGATGAGGGCAATGGCGCCGTTGCAGACCTCGCCCAGATTGTGCGGCGGGATGTTGGTGGCCATGCCGACGGCGATACCGCCGGAGCCGTTGACCAACAGGTTCGGGAAGCGCGCCGGCAGGACTTTCGGTTCGCTGCCCGACGCATCGTAAGTGTCCTGGAAATCGACGGTGTCCTTGTCGATGTCTTCCAGCAACTCATGCGCGACCTTGGTCAGCCGCGATTCCGTGTAGCGCATCGCCGCCGGCGGATCGCCGTCGATCGAGCCGAAATTGCCCTGCCCGTCGATCAGCGGAACGCGCAGCGACCAATCCTGCGCCATGCGCACCAAAGCGTCATAGATCGAGGCGTCGCCATGCGGATGGTATTTACCCATCACGTCGGCGACCGGGCGTGCCGATTTCACATATTTGCGGTTCCAGTGATAGCCGCTCTCATAGGCGGCGTAGAGGATGCGGCGATGCACCGGCTTGAGGCCGTCGCGCACGTCCGGCAGCGCACGGCTGACGATTACGCTCATGGCGTAATCGAGATAGGAGCGCTGCATCTCCTCGATGATGGATATCGGCTCGATGCCGGTGGGGCCGCCGTCGGCGCCGCGCGGTGTCTTTTGGTCGGTCAAATCGGATCACAATCTAATCAGGAATCACTTGGTGCTTATATAGGAAGCCGGCCCGAAACTCCAATAATCGCGGCAGTTTTCCAGTGTCGTTTTTAGCGGCAAATTCAAAAGGATACACCAATTGCGACGATATGGCCGTGGCACCCTTTCACGAGCGTCGCCGGCGGGCGCGATAAGTTCCCGGCGTCTCGCCCATCAGCCGCCGGAAACGGCGGTTGAAGGTTGATAGATCGTTGAATCCCGCCGCAAAGGCGATCGCCGAGATCGCCTGATCTGACGTCCGCAGCCGCACGGCTGCCCTGTGCAGCCGCGCTCTCAGCAGGAACTGATAGGGCGTCATGCCGGCAACGTGCCGGAAGGTGCGCAGGAAATGGTAAGGGCTGGTGGCGGTCTCGTCGGCGAGTTCGGCAAGCGAGATCGGCCGGTCGGCATCGATTTCGATGCGGCGCACCGCTTCGGCGACACGCTTCTGGTCACGGCGACTTGGCGCCCGTCCCCGATCCGTATCGCCGCAAGCCGCTGTCACGGCTGCGCCGGCAATGCGCAGGGCGAGTTCCTCGAACGCGCCGGTGTCGGCCATCTCGCGCGCCGCCTCCGCTTCGGCGAGCAGCGGCACCAGCGCCGACAAAGGCGGCAGGCGCGGCATGCTGAAATCAAGCTGCTTTGCGCCCGCGTCGGCGACGATCCGCTCCATATAGGCCAGTCCGAAATGGAAGGAGAGGCAGCGGTCGCCGGTGCCATGCTCATGCCCGCATTCGTAGCAGGTGCCGGGATTGCCGAGCAGGAGCGCGCCCGGCGCCAGCATCGCCGTGCCCTGGCGCGCACGATAGCGGAACGTGCCGCTGGTCACGGCGGCGACGCAGAAATCCCGATGCTCCTCCTCGAATGGCCTGTCGGCGGCACTAGCGGTGCAGACGACATCCAACACCTGCCAGCCTCGGCCCGACGCCAGCCTATGCGCGCTCGTCGTCATCGCCGAAACATAGCAATTTTTCCCAAGCGCAGAACCCCGGTCGGCCTCTATGCTTACCGGTCTCCTGACAAGATGAGAGCGAAGCCATGTCCAATTCCTTTGCCAAGGCCCTGCACAGCGATGGGCCCGTACCGGCCCTTGCCGAGAAACTGAACCTTTATGGCCGCTTCGTCGGCGCCTGGACGTTCGACGCCACGCGCCATCTCGAGGACGGCCAGGTGCTGACCGGGCGCGGCGAAGTGCATTTCGGCTGGGTGCTCGAGGGCCGCGCGATCCAGGACGTATGGATCCTGCCCGCTCGCGACGCCGGCCCCTCGCCGTCGCTCGGCAAATGGACCTTCTATGGCACGACGTTGCGCGTCTATGACTCAGGCGTCGACGCCTGGCACATCTTCTGGAGCGACCCGCGCAACCAGTATTACAGCCGTCAGCTGGGCCGCGTCGAAGGCGACACGATCGTCCAATTGGGCGCAGACGGCACCGGCGCTTCGGTACGCTGGAGCTTTTCCCGGATCACCGGAGATTCCTTCCGCTGGCTGGGCGAGCGGTCGTATGACGACGGCGCGGCCTGGCGTGTCGAAGTCGAGTTTCTGGCGCGGCGCGCCGCCAGCCCCTGATCCGCACGGTTTCCACTGGCACCGCTTTGCTCTACCAATCCCGTTATCCGGCATTGCCGGCGGGGAGGGTCAGCATGCCGAGCTTCGACAGCCTGTTCAACGCCTTCGTCACCATACTGGTGACGATCGATCCGCCCGGCCTGGCGCCGCTCTTCCTCGCCGTGACCCGCGGCATGAACCGCGAGGAGCGCAACCAGGTCTCCGTGCGCGCCTCGGTCATCGCCTTCCTGGTGATGGCGTTGTTCGCAGTCGCCGGCGCGTCGATCCTGTCAGTCTTCGGCATCACCCTGCCGGCCTTCCGCGTCGCCGGCGGCTTTCTGCTGTTCTTCATCGCCTTCGAAATGGTGTTCGAGCGCCGGCAGGACCGCAAGGAGAAGATCGGCGATGTCGCCATCACCAGGGACATGATCCACAACATCGCCGCCTTTCCGCTGGCGATCCCGCTTATTGCGGGTCCCGGCGCGATTTCGGCGACCGTCCTGCTCTCAAGCTCGTTTCAGGGTTTTAGCGCGCAGACAGCACTTGTCGGCATCATCGCGATCTGCCTTGTCATCACCTACCTGGTGTTCGTGCTGTCAGAGCGCATCGACCGTATCCTCGGCCAGACCGGCCGTTCGATCCTCACGCGGCTGCTTGGCGTCATACTGGCGGCGCTCGCCGTGCAGTTCGTCGCCGACGGCATCAAGGCACTGATGGCGACGTAGGAACCGCCCTACTTCGCCGTCTCGATCACTTCGAAGTCATGGGTGATCACGGCGGTCTTGGCCATCATTGCCGAGGCCGAGCAGTATTTCTCGATCGAAAGCTCGATCGCGCGCTTTACCTTGTCGTGCGACAGCGCCCGGCCCTTGACGACGAAATGCATGTGGATGCGGGTGAACACCTTGGGATCGGCTTCTGCACGGTCGGCATCGAGTTCGACGACGCAATCTTCGACCGCCTCGCGCCCCTTTTCCAGGATATGGACCACGTCATAAGCCGAACAGCCGCCGGTGCCGATCAGCACCAGCTCCATTGGGCTCGGCCCCGGCGTCTTGCCCTCCGGCCCGAACGCAGTGCCTAGCACCAGCTTGTGCCCACTGGCGGACTCGCCGACGAAAGTGCGCTCCTCGACCCATGTGACCCTTGCTTTCACTGATCCGTCCTTTCACCGCTCAAACGCACAACGTCCCGAAAATCCAAGACAGATTTTCGGGACGCCATTTCGTGGCCAAGGTGCTGGCGCTTTTCGCCGCAAGGGCAGTCCGCCCCGAGAAATCAGAACGGGATTTCGTCGTCCAGTTCGCGCGACGAACCACCGCCGGTGCCCTTGTTGGCGCCACCGCGATTGAAACTTTCTCCCGGGCCGGACTGGCCGAAATCGGACCCGCGGCTGGCACCACCACCGGCATAGTTGCCGACCTGGCCGCCGCCCTCGCCCCGTGCATCGAGCATCTGCAGCTCGCCGCGGAATTTCTGCAGCACGATTTCGGTCGTATAGCGGTCATTGCCGGTCTGGTCCTGCCACTTGCGCGTCTGCAACTGGCCCTCGACGTAGACTTTCATGCCCTTCTTCAGATACTGCTCGGCCACCTTGGCGATCTGATCGTTGAAGATCACGACATTGTGCCACTCGGTCTTTTCCTTGCGCTCTCCGGAAGTCTTGTCGCGCCAGCTTTCCGACGTCGCGATGCGGATGTTGACAACCGGGTCACCCGAATTCAGGCGGCGGATTTCAGGGTCCGCCCCGAGGTTGCCCACCAGAATGACCTTGTTGACGCTACCCGCCATGATACTTCTCCGCGCTCATCCGAAACCAGATTTCCGTCGCTGCACCTTACAGGCTATGGATAAGCCCTGCCTGCCGTCGCTGCCTTTTCCCACAACGTTTTTGTTCTCTTTTCGTTCTATAGTACAGGCCCTGCACTGTCAATAGTTGTCAGCAAGAAGTAGTGTCTTGGCGTCGAATTTCCACAGACCATGGGATCGAGGCGAACGCATGAAGACGGTTGCGCATGACGATCAGCCGCAAGAAGAATGGCGGGCGGGGGTAAAGACCCGAATGCATGTCTCGGCCCACAACGGCGCAACTCAACTTTGCATATTCGAACAATGGGTCGAACCAGCGGTTGGCGCCCCGACACATTGGCACCCGGTCGAGGAAGTGCTTACCGTCATCGCTGGCAAGGCCGAGATGTGGATCGACGAAGAGCATGTCGTCTTGACTGCCGGACAGTCGCTTGTTGTTGCCGCGCGCAGGCGACATGGCTTCCGAAACGTCGGCTCCGAAATGCTTCATATCCATGCCGTGCTCGCGTCACCAGTTTTCGAGGCGACGTTCAACGGATCCCCTGACATGGTGAGACGCTGGCTTCCAGCGAGTTTGTAAAACCTCGCCCGTCTTAAAAAACACCGCCTGTCTTAAAAACACGGCTTGCCAAACCGATAAGTATCGACTTATGCTTTTGACATGATCGAAGCAGAGATTTTTCGGGCACTGGCCGATCCGACGCGTCGCGCCGTCTATGAGCGGCTCGCCGGCGGCGAGATGACGGTGTCGGAACTGCGCACTGGCATGCCGGTATCGCAGCCGGCGGTATCGCAACACCTCGCCGTGCTGCGCGGCGCCGGCCTCGTGGTCGAGCGCCGGGCCGGTCGCAACGCCTATTACCGCGCCGATCCGAAGGGGCTTGCGCCACTGCTCGGCTGGATCGAACGCTACCGCGCGTTCTGGCCAGAGCGCATCGAAAGGCTCAAGACGGTTTTGAAGGACATGGACCAATGACCAGCCGAGGCAAAGAACGCGCGGAAATGGCGGCAGACAAGATCGAGTTCGAGTGCGAGCTGCCGGAGCCGCCGGAAAAGGTGTGGCGGGCGCTGACGGTGCCGGACCTGCTCGCGGCCTGGATGATGCCGAACGACATTGAACCAAAGATCGGTAGCCGCTTTGCCTTTAAAGCGCCGGAGGCGCCGATCGAATGCGAAATCCTCGACGCCGATCCCGGACGGCTGCTGCGCTATTCCTGGCGAGAACGGCCGGCGCCCGGCGATACACAGGCGCCGCCCGGCAGCCCGGTGGACAGCCCAATGGACGACAGCCCGGTGGACAGCATCGTCACCTTTACGCTCGATCGCACCGTTTCCGGCGGCACGCATCTGCGCATCGTCCATGATGGTTTTGCTCGGGCAGCGATGCCGGAGATCGCGATGGCAGGCGCCGGCTGTCGGCTTTCGTTTGAAGCGCGCAATCCCAGGCACAAGCAGATCGCCGCCAACATCCCGCGCCTCTTCCTGCGCGCGGCCTGAACGACAATAGTCAACGGAGAGAAACGATGAGCGGCCTTGCCAATCTGGTGCCGATGGTGATCGAGCAGTCGAGCCGCGGCGAACGCGCCTTCGACATATTTTCGCGGCTGCTGCGCGAGCGCATCGTCTTCATCAACGGCCCGATCGACGACGGCACCTCGGCGCTGGTCTGCGCCCAGCTTCTGTCGCTGGAATCCGACAATCCCGACAAGGAGGTCTCGCTCTACATCAACTCGCCGGGCGGCGTGGTGACCAGCGGTTTCGCCATCTACGACACGATGCAGTACATCAGCTGCCCGGTCTCCACCGTTTGTATGGGCTTCGCCGCCTCGATGGCCTCGTTCCTCTTGATGGCGGGCACGCCGGGGCGGCGCATCGCATTGCCCAACGCCAGCATCGTGCTGCATCAGCCTCTCGGGGGTTTCCAGGGCCAGGCCTCCGACATCCAGCGCCATGCCGAGGGCATCCTTCGCACCAAGCGGCGCATGACCGATCTTTACGCCCAGCATTGCGGCCGCACCTACGAAGAAGTGGAACGCACGCTCGACCGCGACTTTTTCATGACCGCGCAGGAGGCGAAGGATTGGGGCCTCGTCGACCATGTTTTCGACACTCGCAAACAGGCCGCGTGAAGCACCTTCGAAGCGATATAAGGGCCGGCAACTTTCAGCGCCGCCGGTCTGGCTTCGGCGCTATCGCCGCACTATAGTCAGGTGATGACCGCCAGCCGTTCACCCAGCCTATACCTTGCCATTGCCGCCATTGTGGGCACGAACATGCTGGTGGGCACGGCATTTGCCCAAGATAATTCGACATCGGCGCAAAGGGGCGCCCTGCCCGGTGTGACCAGCGACTATCGCATCGCCGAGCCAGCGCTGCAGCCCGAGCCCGACGGGGCGGTTCCCAGCAGCGGCTACGGCACATTCAAGATCGGCGATACCGAAGTTCGGATTTCCGGTAGCATCACCATCGATGTCGCCACCGGCGGGATCAGGCCTCCCAGCCGCTAAGTTCGCCTGGTATGCACCGCAAATGTGCGCTTCAAACGAACAGCCCCGCCATTGCTTGTGCAACTGACGGGGCCTCTTGGATCTGAAATCCAAATTGCCGGGAGTGTACTGCCGGCTTTTTATTTCGGATGCTTCGCGGCATTCAGCCGACGATCCGACTAGCAGTCTCTGATTGTTGTGGGGATCGGCAGGTCAACGTTGGCAGGTAGCGCTGCCTGACCTGGCTACTTATACCTGCCGCGGCTCCAGCGACACGTGGAGCCTCAAGGAACTGTCCGGTGGAGTCATGCCTCTGCTCTCCTTCTGTTCGTTGCGACTGTCGTCGTCGAAGCGCTCATCGCATAACCCGCGGCGTCTCACAGGCTAGCCCCAGGCCGCGAGGCCATCAAAAGACGGCCGGCTTCGTTGACGTTTGGAGTCTGCCCCCGTGACGCATGGACGTCAACCTTGAATAGCCGATTACCGAAAAATGTGATCGCGAGACGCATTGTGAAGCCGGCTGTACGGGCAGCTTTTGTCAGGAGCGTGTTCGGCCTTTGTTCTTTCCGCTTGCCCGTTCGCGCGAAAGGCGGTTAAACGCATTGGTCGAGAGTTGTGGCGTCTCTCGAAAAGGCGGCGAAATTACCTACATAGGGGGTGGTCGGGAAAACCCGCCCATCCCACGAATTCCAGATTCTGAGGCGGCGACCGGCGATGGCCGACCATAAATATCTCTCCATTCGCGGGGCACGCGAACACAATCTGAAGAATGTCGATCTCGACCTGCCGCGTGACAGCCTGATTGTCATGACCGGCCTGTCGGGGTCCGGCAAGTCGTCGCTTGCCTTCGACACTATCTATGCCGAAGGCCAGCGCCGCTATGTCGAGAGCCTTTCGGCCTACGCACGGCAATTCCTCGAGATGATGCAGAAGCCGGACGTCGACCAGATCGACGGCCTGTCGCCGGCCATCTCCATCGAGCAGAAGACCACCTCGAAGAACCCGCGCTCGACGGTCGGCACCGTCACCGAGATCTACGATTATATGCGGCTTTTGTTCGCCCGCGTCGGCATCCCCTATTCGCCGGCCACCGGCCTGCCGATCGAGAGCCAGACGGTTTCGCAGATGGTCGACCGGGTGCTTGCGGTCGAAGAGGGCACCCGGCTGTTCATCCTGGCACCGATGGTGCGCGGCCGCAAAGGCGAGTACCGCAAGGAACTGCTCGAGCTGCAGAAAAAGGGTTTTCAGCGCGTCAAGGTCGACGGCGTCTTCTACGAGATCGCCGACGTGCCGGCGCTGGACAAGAAGTACAAGCACGACATCGACGTCGTCGTCGACCGCATCGTCGTGCGCGGCGATCTGGCGACGCGGCTCGCCGATTCCATCGAGACTGCGCTGAAGCTGGCCGACGGGCTGGCGGTGGCGGAATTTGCCGACAAGCCGCTCGACGCCAGCCAGACCGGCGAGGATTCGGTCAACAAGTCGAAGAACGAGACGCATGAGCGCATGCTGTTCTCGGAAAAATTCGCCTGCCCGGTGTCCGGCTTCACCATTCCCGAGATCGAGCCCAGGCTGTTCTCGTTCAACAATCCGTTCGGCGCCTGCCCGACCTGTGACGGGCTCGGCAGCCAGCGCGCCATTGACGCCAGCCTGGTCGTGCCCGACGAGAATGTCTCGCTGCGTGCCGGCGCCGTCAGCCCGTGGGCGAAGTCGACCTCACCCTATTATGCGCAGACGCTGGAAGCGCTGAGCGTTGCCTATGGCTTCAAGCTCGGCGACAAGTTCAAGGATTTGAGCGAAGAGGCAAAGCAAGCCATCCTGCACGGCACTGGCGAGCGCGAAATCGCCTTCCAGTATGATGACGGGCTGCGCTCCTACAAGACGACCAAGACCTTCGAGGGCGTCATCCCCAATCTCGAGCGCCGCTGGAAGGAAACCGAATCCGCCTGGATGCGCGAGGAGATCGAGCGCTTCATGTCGGCCACGCCCTGCCCGGCCTGCCGCGGCTACCGGCTGAAGCCCGAGGCGCTCGCAGTCAAGATCGCCGGCAAGCACATTGGCGAGGTCACCGAGCTGTCGATCCGCAAGGCTGACCAGTGGTTCACCGATTTGCCTGCTTCGCTTAACGACAAGCAGAACGAGATCGCAGTGCGCGTGCTCAAGGAAATCCGCGAGCGGCTGCGCTTCCTCAACGATGTCGGTCTCGACTATCTGACGCTGTCGCGCAACTCCGGCACGCTGTCGGGCGGCGAGAGCCAGCGCATCCGCCTCGCTTCGCAGATCGGCTCCGGCCTGACCGGCGTGCTCTACGTGCTCGACGAGCCGTCGATCGGCCTGCATCAGCGCGACAATGCCCGCCTGCTCGACACGCTGAAGCATCTGCGCGACATCGGCAACACGGTCATCGTCGTCGAGCACGACGAGGATGCCATCCTGCATGCCGACTACGTCGTCGATATCGGCCCGGCCGCCGGCATCCATGGCGGTCACATCATCGCCCAGGGCACACCGCAGCAGATCATGGCGACTCCCGCCTCGATCACCGGCAAATATCTGTCGGGCGAGCTCGAAGTGGCGACGCCTGCGGTTCGGCGCGAGGCGAAAAAGAACCGCCGGCTGAAGATCGTCGGCGCGCGCGGCAACAATCTGAAGAACGTCACCGCTGAAATCCCGCTCGGCACGTTTACCGCCGTCACCGGCGTGTCCGGCGGCGGCAAGTCGACCTTCCTGATCGAGACCTTGTTCAAGGCGGCGTCACGCCGCATCATGGGCTCGCGTGAGCATCCTGCCGATCACGACCGCATCGAAGGGCTGGAATTCCTCGACAAGGTCATCGATATCGACCAGTCGCCGATCGGGCGCACCCCGCGCTCCAACCCTGCAACCTATACCGGCGCCTTCACGCCGATCCGCGACTGGTTCGCCGGCCTGCCGGAGGCCAAGGCGCGCGGCTACCAGCCGGGCCGTTTCTCGTTCAACGTCAAGGGCGGCCGCTGCGAGGCCTGCCAGGGCGACGGCGTCATCAAGATCGAGATGCATTTTCTGCCCGACGTCTATGTCACCTGTGATGTCTGCCACGGCAAGCGCTACAACCGCGAGACGCTCGACGTGCTGTTCAAGGGCAAGTCCATCGCCGACGTGCTCGACATGACGGTCGAGGAAGGCGTCGATTTCTTCGCCGCCGTGCCCGGCGTGCGCGACAAGCTGGAGACGCTGAAACGGGTCGGCCTCGGCTACATCCATGTTGGCCAGCAGGCGACGACTTTATCGGGCGGCGAAGCGCAGCGCATCAAGCTCGCCAAGGAACTGTCGCGCAAGGCAACCGGCAAAACGCTCTACATCCTCGACGAACCGACCACCGGCCTGCATTTCCACGATGTCGCCAAGCTGCTTGAAGTGCTGCACGAGCTGGTCGACCAGGGCAACACGGTCGTCGTCATCGAGCACAATCTAGAGGTGATCAAGACCGCTGACTGGGTTCTCGATCTTGGCCCCGAAGGTGGTGACGGCGGCGGCGAGCTGGTGGCGTCCGGCACGCCGGAGGACATCGTTCGCGAAAAGCGCAGCTATACCGGGCAGTTCCTGAGGGAATTGCTGGAGCGGCGCCCCGGAGGCAAGCGCGAAGCGGCGGAGTGATGGCAAAGAACGGTCTCATCACGGTCCAAAGCAGCTTCGGCGTGGCCGAAACCATCGATCGCCTGGTCGAGACTGTGGAACGTGCAGGATTGCTGGTCTTCGCCCGCATTGACCACGCCGCCGGTGCGCGCAATGTCGAAACATCACTGCGTCCAACCCAACTCCTGATTTTCGGCAATCCCAAAGGCGGTACGCCACTGATGCAGGACCGGCAGCTTGCCGGCATCGATCTGCCGGTCAAGGCGTTGGCCTGGGAGGACGAGCAAGGCAAGGTCTGGCTCTCCTACAATGACGCACACTGGCTGGCGGAACGCCACGGCTTGGGCGACGCTAGTCGCAATGCCGTCGCTGCGATCGCCGCCGGCATGGACAAGGTGATTGCGGCCGCTGCCGGCGCGGGCCAGTTTTGATCATGAGAGCCGCTCGGGCCGATGATCTCCCTACGGTGATCTCGCTCACCACCGACGCCTACGCGCCCTACACTGCCCTGTTCGGAGCGCCGCCGATCCCCGTCACCGAGGACTATGCGCCGCGCATAGAACGCGGCGAGGTCTGGCTTTCGGAGCAGTACGGACAGCCGGCCGGCCTGATCGTTCTCGAACGGCACGATGACCACACAGTGATCTTCAGCGTCGCCGTTGCGCCCGCCTTTCAAGGCAAGGGTTTCGGCATAGCGCTGCTCGACTGGGCCGAGCAACAGACGCGCCTGTGGAGCTTGCCTGAAATCCGACTCTACACCAATTCCAGAATGGAACGGAACGTTTCGTTGTATAAGGCCTACGGCTTTCGCGAAACGGGTCGCCGGCCCAATCCATATCGGCCAGGATGGACGGTCGTCGACATGGCGAAAGCCGTCGAGACGACCGCCATCGCGTGATCCTTTTTCTGCAAACCGGGAGGACTACCATGACTCAATCAGGAACAATCCGCGCTGGCATGGGCGGCTGGACCTTCGAGCCCTGGGACACGTCCTTCTACCCGGACAAATTGTCGAAGGCCAAGCAGCTGAATTACGCCAGCCGGCAGGTGCCGACCATCGAGGTCAACGGCACCTATTATTCGAGCTTCAAGGAACCGACCTTCGTCAAATGGGCCAACGAGGCGCCGGATGGTTTCGTCTATTCGCTGAAGGGCAACCGCTTCGTCACCAACCGCCGCGTGCTCGGCGAGGCCGGCGAATCGGTGACGCGCTTCCTCGGGTCGGGCGTCGCGGCACTTGGTGACAAGCTTGGGCCGATCTTGTGGCAGTTCGCGCCGACCAAGAAATTCGACCCGGACGACTTCGAGGCCTTCCTCAAGCTATTGCCTGAGAAGCAGGACGGCGTTGCGCTGCGCCACGCGGTCGAGGTGCGCAACGACAGCTTCGTCGTGCCCGAGTTCGCCGCCTTGGCTCGCAAGCACAAGGTGGCGATCGTTTTTGCTGATCATGCTAAATATCCAGCGATTGCCGACGTCACCGGCGATTTCATCTATGCGCGGCTGCAGACCGGCAGCGACGACAATCCCGATTGCTATACGCCCAAGGCGCTCGACGAATGGGCGGCCCGTGCCAAGACCTGGGCTGATGGAAAGGTTCCGACCGACCTGCCCCACGCCGACCCTTCAACCGACGCGCCGGTCAAGCCACGCGACGTGTTCGTCTACTTCATCACCGAGGGCAAGGTCCGCGCTCCATTCGGCGCCATCGCGCTGATGAAGCGGGTCGCAGGCTGACGCCCCGCTGTCGGCGGTCCGGCTGGCCGGCTCCTAGATTACCGCCTATGCGGCGCGCTCGTCCGGACGCCGATCAACCCTGACGATCTCGTTGAAAGCATCGAGATCGACATAGAAGACCTTGGTGATCTCCGCGATAAGTTCGTCGTGTTCATATCCCTGCGATTTCAGAATGTTGATGGCGGTTATGATGTCGACACGCTCCGTGAGCCGTCGTTTCTGGTAGTCCTCGACATAGCGCTCCATCGTCTGGCCCTGGCTCCCAAGCACCCGAAATGTTGGACGACAACAGATCGCTGGAGGGAGCGGCTTGCGCGCAAGCGGCCCGCGCCTTCCCCTGATCTGCCAATTTGGAACTGGTACGGAAAGCGGCCGACTCACCAAGGCCAAGCAAAATCTAGCACGCAATCTTCGGCGCGCCAGAGTTGCAAAGTAATAGAATCAATAAGAATTCAGACGGTCAGGAATTTCCGCACGTCCGCCCGGTCGAGATCCTCGGCGGGGCCGGTATGGACGATCTGGCCGCGGTCCATGATATTGACCTCGTCGGCCAATTCCCGGCAGAAATCGAGATATTGTTCGACCAAAAGCACGGCAATGCCGGCTTGGTCGCGCAGATAGCGGATGGCGCGGCCGATATCCTTGATGATCGACGGCTGGATGCCTTCGGTCGGCTCGTCGAGCACCAGCAGTTTCGGCCGCATCACCAGTGCCCTGCCGATGGCAAGCTGCTGCTGCTGGCCGCCGGACAGATCGCCGCCGCGGCGCGCGAGCATCTGCTTCAGCACCGGAAACAGCTCGAAGACGTGACCGGGAATGTTGCGGTCGGCGCGCTTCAGCGGCGCGAATCCCGATTCGAGGTTTTCCCGCACCGTAAGCAGTGGAAAGATCTCCCTGCCCTGCGGCACGAATGCGATGCCCGACCGGGCGCGATCATACGCCGCGCTCCGGTCGAGCGCCTTCCCCTCGAAGGCAACACTTCCGCTCGTCAGCCGGTGATGGCCGACGATCGATCTCATCAAACTGGTTTTGCCGACGCCGTTGCGGCCGAGCACACAGGTGATCTTGCCGGCGCCGGCCTTTAGCGAGACGCCGCGCAGCGCCTGGGCGGCGCCGTAATGCAGCGTGGCATTGGAGACTTCGAGCATGGTCAGCGCTTTCTCCAACGCCTGAAAAACGAAAGGTCGAAATGATGGAACGGAACGCGCCAGACCATGCTCATCTCCCCAGGTAGACTTCGACGACGCGCTCGTCGGCCGAAACGAAGTCGAGCGAGCCCTCGGAAAGTACCGAGCCTTCGTGCAGGCAGGTAACCTTGACGCCGAGCTCGCGCACGAAATGCATGTCGTGCTCGACGACGATGACCGAATGGTCGCGCGCGATGTCTCTAAGCAGCCGCGCGGTTTCCTCAGTCTCGGCGTCTGTCATGCCGGCAACCGGTTCGTCGACCAGCAGCAGCTTCGGATCCTGCGCCAAAAGCATGCCGATCTCGAGCCATTGTTTTTGGCCATGGCTCAAATTGGCGGCGAGTTCGTCGCGCTTGTCGCCAAGCCGGATGATGCCGAGAATGTCGTCGATCTGCCGCGCTTCCGCGGCCGAGCGACGATGGAACAGTGCCGGGAAGATCGAGCGCGGGCCTTTCAGCGCCAGCATCAGATTGTCCTCGATCGTGTGGCTTTCGAAGACGGTCGGCTTCTGGAATTTACGGCCGATGCCCATCATGGCGATTTCGGCCTCGTCGTGTTTAGTCAGGTCGACCTCGCCGTCGAAGAAGACCTCGCCCGCGTCGGGCCGCGTCTTGCCGGTGACGATGTCCATCATCGTCGTCTTGCCGGCGCCGTTGGGGCCGATGATCGCCCGCATCTCGCCCTTGTCGAGCACCAGCGACAGGTTGTTGATGGCGCGAAAACCATCGAAGGAAACCGACACGCCGTCGAGATAGAGGATGGTGTTGCTCTTCGACATCAGGCCATCACTCCGCCGGCTGCGGTTCGGCACCGGAGGCCGACCAGTCGCCCGGCCTTCTCGCCGCCGAGCGATCGGTTTTCGGCGGCACCGGCGTGTCAGGATCGGTGCCGGCTTCCTCGGCAATCGAGGCTGCCCGCAGCGCCTTGGCATTGCCGCGCCAGGAATCCCACATGCCGATGATGCCCTTGGGCAGGAACAGCGTGACGGCGACAAACAGGCCGCCCAGCGCAAACAGCCAGAACTCCGGCAGCACGCCGGTGAACCAGGATTTACCGGCATTGACCAGAAGCGCGCCAATGATCGGTCCGACGATGGTGCCGCGCCCGCCGACGGCCGCCCACACCACCACCTCGATCGAATTGGACGGCTCGAACTCGCCAGGGTTGATGATGCCGACTTGCGGCACGTAAAGCGCACCGGCGATGCCGGCCATCACCGCCGACACGGTGAAGGCGAACAGTTTGACGTTCTCCGCCCGCCAGCCGAGAAAGCGCGTGCGGCTTTCGGCGTCGCGCACCGCCATCAAAAGCTTGCCGTATTTGGAACCGACGATTGCCCAGGTGACGAAGACGGCAAACGCGAGCATGACGGCGCTGGCCGCGAACAGCGCCGAGCGTGTCATGTCGGCCTGCACGTTGAAGCCTAGAATGTCCTTGAAATCGGTCAGGCCGTTATTGCCGCCGAAACCCATGTCGTTGCGGAAAAAGGCAAGCAGCAGCGCATAGGTCATCGCCTGGGTGATGATCGACAGATAGACGCCGGTGACGCGGCTGCGGAAGGCAAACCAGCCGAAGACGAAGGCGAGCAGGCCGGGCACCGCAAGCACCATGATCGCCGCGAACCAGAAATGGTCGAAGCCATACCAGAACCACGGCAATTCCTTGTAGTTCAGGAACACCATGAAGTCGGGCAGCAGCGGATTGCCGTAGACGCCTCGCGAGCCGATCTGGCGCATCAGGTACATGCCCGTCGCATAGCCGCCGAGCGCGAAGAAGGCGCCGTGGCCGAGTGAGAGGATGCCGCAATAGCCCCAGACGAGATCGAGCGCCAAGGCGAGCAGTGCGTAGCAGAGATATTTGCCGGTGAGCGCCACGATATAAGACGGCACGTAGAAGGAACTTGTCGGCGAGACCGCAAGGTTGAGCAGCGGCACGACGATGGCGGCCGCCAGCAGGACGAAGATGGTGATGGCGACGCGACGATCGGCGCCGGCGGCAAAGAAACGTCCCGTGATCATGCTTCCACCGACCTGCCCTTGAGCGCAAACAAGCCGCGCGGGCGTTTCTGGATGAACAGGATGATCAGCACCAGGACGACGATCTTGCCGAGCACCGCTCCGGCATAAGGTTCGAGGAACTTGTTGACGATGCCGAGCGAGAAGGCGCCGACCAGCGTGCCCCAGAGATTGCCGACACCGCCGAAGACGACGACCATGAAGCTATCGATGATGTAGCCACGACCGAGATTGGGCGAGACGTTGTCGATCTGGCTGAGCGCGACACCGGCTATGCCGGCAATGCCGGAGCCGAGTGCAAACGTCAGGGCGTCGACCCACGGCGTCCTGATGCCCATCGAGGCGGCCATGCGGCGGTTGGCGGTGACGGCACGCATCTGCAGCCCCCAAGGCGTGCGCTTCATCACGTAGAGCAGCACCGCGAACACGCCAAGCGCGAATACCAGGATCCAGAGCCGGTTCCATGTCACGGCAAGCTGGCCGATATTGAACGAGCCGGACATCCATGACGGGTTGCCTACCTCCTGGTTGGTCGGCCCGAAGATGGTGCGTACGGCCTGCTGCAGGATCAGCGACACACCCCATGTCGCCAGCAGCGTCTCCAGCGGCCGGCCGTAGAGGAAGCGGATCAGCCCGCGCTCAATGACAAGGCCGACGAGCGCCGCCACTAGGAAGGCCAGCGGCAAGGCGATGACCAGCGACCAGTCGAACAGACCGGGAAAGGAATTCCGGATCACCTCCTGCACGACGAAGGTCGTGTAGGCACCGAGCATGACCATCTCGCCATGCGCCATGTTGATGACGCCCATGACGCCGAAGGTGATGGCCAGGCCAATCGCCGCCAGCAGCAGCACCGATCCGAGCGATATGCCGTACCAGATATTCTGGCCGGCATCCCACAGCGCCAGCGTCGAATTGATATTGGCGATCGCAGCCGTCGCCGCGTCCTTCACCGCACCTTCGGAATTGGCCTCTACAGACGTGAGCAGCGACACCGCATCGCGGTCGCCGCGCGCGCCGATGAGAGCGATAGCCGCCAGTTTGTCGGCCTCCAGCCTGTCGGAAACGAGAACCGACGCGGCGCGGGCATGTTCGAGCAGCGCCTTGACGCTTGCCACGCTCTCATTGGCGATGGCGGTGTCGAGCGGCTCGATGTTTGCCGCGTCCGGCGTCTTGAACATGGTGTCGGCGGCGGCAATGCGCACGGCCGGGTCCTTGGAGCCAAGCGTCAGTGTGCCCAGCGCGTCGCGGATGACGCGGCGCAGCGTGTTGTTGACTTTGATCTTGGTGATGTCGGCCTTGGCAGCTTCGCCCGATTTTTCGCCGGTGAGCGCATCGAGCAGCTCAATACCGTCGCCGCTCTCCTTGCCGACAAAGACCAGTGAATCGGCCTTGCGGACGTAAAGGCTGCCCTCCGCAAGCGCGGCAAGCGGCCGTTCGACGGCCGGATCGCCGGAAGCCGCAAGCTCGCGCACGACGGCTTCGATCGCCGGAAAATTGGCGGCAGTGGCGAATTTGGCGATGACGGCGCGCAGATCTGCTTCGCTGGCGTTCGACGGCAGCAGCGCCCCCAGGAGGAGCAGCAGCATCAGGCCAATCGCGCGGATCAGGATCATCGGTTTCTGGTGGCTCTTGGAGGTTGAATGTCGCCTCCGGGCAGGCTGGAGAAGGAGCCCGCCCGGAGGCTTTGCGGTCTGGGAGGACAGACCGGGAGGATTAGTTGGTTCCCTTGCCGCCGCATTTGCCGGTGGCAACGTTGAAGTTGCCGCAGGATAGAGGCGCGCGCCAATCGGAGATCAGGTCCTTGGAATCAGGCAGGTAGTCGGACCACTCGTCGCCCATCACCAGGCCCGGCGTCTGCGAGACGGTTTCGAACTGGCCGTCGGCCTGGATTTCGCCGATCAGCACCGGCTTGGTGATATGATGGTTCGGCATCATGGTCGAATAACCGCCGGTCAGGTTCGGCACCGAGACACCGACCATGGCGTCGATGACCTTGTCCGGATCGGTGGTACCGGCCTTCTCTACCGCCTTCACCCACATGTTGAAGCCGATATAGTGGGCTTCCATTGGGTCGTTGGTGGTGCGCTTGTCGTTCTTGATGAATTTGTGCCAATCGGCGATGAACTTCGCGTTCTCGGGCGTGTCGACGCTCTCGAAATAATTCCAGGCGGCGAGATGGCCGACGAGCGGCGCGGTGTCGAGACCGGCAAGCTCTTCCTCACCAACCGAGAAGGCCATGACCGGAATATCCTCGGCCTTGATGCCCTGATTGCCGAGTTCCTTGTAGAACGGCACGTTGGCGTCGCCGTTGACGGTCGAGACGACAGCGGTCTTCTTGCCAGCCGAGCCGAACTTCTTGATTGCCGAGACTTCGGTCTGCCAGTCGGAGAAGCCGAACGGCGTATAGTTGACCATGATGTCTTCGGCAGCAACGCCCTTCGCCTTCAGATAGGCTTCAAGAATTTTGTTGGTGGTGCGCGGATAGACATAGTCGGTGCCTTCGAGCACCCAGCGCTTCACCGAACCGCCATCCTCGCTCATCAGATAGTCGACCGCGGGAATGGCTTGCTGGTTCGGCGCCGCACCGGTGTAGAACACGTTGCGCTCGCTCTCCTCGCCCTCATATTGAACCGGGTAGAACAGGATGTTGTCGAGTTCGCTGAACACCGGCAGCACCGATTTGCGCGACACCGAGGTCCAGCAGCCGAACACCGCCGCGACCTTGTCCTTCGAGATCAGCTCGCGCGCTTTTTCTGCGAACAGCGGCCAGTTGGAAGCCGGATCGACGACCACCGCCTCGAGCTTCTTGCCGAGCAGGCCACCCTTGGCATTCTGCTCTTCGATGAGCATCAGCATGGCGTCCTTTAGCGTCGTCTCCGAGATCGCCATGGTTCCCGACAGCGAATGGAGGATACCGACCTTGATGGTGTCGTCGGCCGCCTTGGCGGGAATGCTCATCAGCAGGCCGGCGGTGACCACGCCGGCCGAAAACATTTTTGTTATTGTCGAGAAACTGCCCCTCATGCTTTTAAACTCCCAAGCTGGTTACTGCATCGGAACAGACCATGCAACGGCTGTGCCAATTGCCGGAGCAAGATCGGAAGATCTGAGATTTCCCAGCTCTGTCAGTCGGTTAATGTATTAGGCGCAGGAGATGAACCTCGCCTGCCAGGTTCGAACTGAGAAAAGATCACCCGTATCAGCCTAAGTTTTACTCATGTACGGGCCAATGCCCGAATTTTGAGCAGCATCACAAGAGCACTGGCGAGGATTGCAGCGCCGCAGCGAAATGGGGCAAGTTCGAACCCTTAAACGAGCGACGCCATGGCCTTCCGAACGTCTTGCATTTTCATCACCATGCTTCTGCTGGCGACGACGACTGTAGCGCGCGCCGGCTTCAGCGACGGCAAGCTGCCGGACGGCCCCTATCATTGCGAAGTCTATCTGCTTGGCATGTTCCTCAGCCTCGGCGACATCACCATCAAGGGAAACGTCTATAGCGGTCCGGTGAGCTTCGGCACCGCGCGGCAGAGTTATAACTACCAGATGGATGCAGACGGGGTGATCACTTGGCTGGGTCCGCTGGGCGGCTACACCAGCGGCGGCAACTCGATCTCGCTTACGCAAGCGACGCTGGAAAGCGGAACCACCCCCTCCTTCGACATCATCATGAAGCAGCCGGACGGTGCCTTTACCGCCTCGACCTGCACCAAACGTTGAAAAAAATATGCGCAACCTCGTGAGAATTAGCACCGGAAGGCAGAGAGCCGCCTAGCTCTCCGCCGCCACGTCGAGCGCCAGCCGGGTCATATTGGTGAAAAGCCCCTGGCGTTCTGCATAGTCGGTCTGCTCGCCGGTTGCCACATTGTCGACGACGGTCAGGATCGACAGTGCCCGGGCACCAAAATCGGCCGCGATGCGGTAGAGCGCGCTGGTTTCCATGTCCACGGCGAGCGCGCCCTGTGCCTGCGCTTCGGCAAAGCGCTCACGCCCCTGCGGATGATAAAAAATATCGCTGCAGATGGTCAGGCCGGCCCGCTGGTCGATGCCGAGTTCGGCGGCCCGGGTCAACGCCTGGGCCAACAATGCCGGATCGGGGCTGGCGTTGGCACGATAGAGCCCGAAACTCTGAACGCTTTCTGAGCTTTCACCGCGCACCGATTGCGCGATCACCAGACTGCGCAGCGCCAGCTCGGCGGTCAGCCCGCCGCAGGTGCCGGTGCGGATCAGTGTTTTCGCACCATAGAAATCCAGCAGCTCGTGCACGTAGACCAGGAATGACGGGACGCCGATGCCGGTGGACTGGATGCTGATAGGCTTGCCGCGAAACAGGCCGGTAAAACCAAGCGCGCCGCGGCGGCGGTTGACGCAGCGCGGCGCCTCCAGAAAAGTCTGCGCCATCCATTCTGCGCGCTGCGGATCGCCCGGCAGCAGCACCGTGCTTGCATAGTCGCCCTTGCTGGCCTCGTTGTGTGGCGTCACGGCATGCTTTCCAAAACCCGTCGCCCGTTTCGCCTGCAATCATGGCAGTCTCACGGCATTGCGCAAGCGGAGCATTGGAAGGGTCAGGATTCCAGCATGTCCTTGACGATCGTGGCCAATTGCTTGAGCGAAAACGGCTTGGGCAAAAAGCCGAAATGTGCGTCGGCCGGCAAGTTCTTGGCGAATGCGTCTTCCGCATATCCGGACACGAAGATGAACTTGATGTCGGGCTGCCGCTTGCGCAATTCGCCAAGCAGCGTCGGGCCGTCCATTTCCGGCATCACCACGTCTGAGACCACGATGTCGACCTTGCCGCCGAGCGCTTCGTAGACTTCAAGCGCCTCGACGCCCGACGACGCCTCGTGGACGGTGTAGCCGCGCGACTTTAGTGCACGCATGCCGCCCATGCGTACGGCGTCCTCGTCCTCGACCAGCAGCACCGTGGCCGAGCCCGACAGATCCTTGGCTGAGTCGGCGATCTTGGCAGGTGCGGCCGGCACTTCTCCAGCCTCGCCCGCCTTCCTTGCCTCCGCAATGTGCCGCGGCAGGAAGATGCGGAACAGGGATCCCTTGCCGACTTCGGAATCGCAGAAGATGAAGCCGCCTGTCTGCTTGATGATGCCATAGACCATGGACAGGCCGAGGCCCGTTCCCTTGCCAACCTCCTTTGTCGTGAAGAAGGGCTCAAAGATCTTTTTCAGCACATCAGGCGCGATACCGCTGCCGCTGTCCTCGACCTCGACCAGCACATAGTCGGCCGGAGTAAGTTCGCGATAGGAAAAGGTCTTGCATTCCCCGGCGCTGACGTTGCGGGTGCGAACGGTGAGGTCGCCGCCGGCCGGCATCGCATCGCGCGCATTGACCGCCAGATTGACCACCACTTGCTCGAACTGCCCGATATCGACCCTGACCGGCCACAGGTCGCGGCCATGGTCGATCTTGAGCTTGATATCGTTGCCGACCAGACGGGCAAGCAGCATCCTTAGGTCGGCGAGCACGTCGGTCAGGTTGAGCACCTCCGGTCGCAGCGTCTGCTTGCGCGAGAAGGCCAGCAACTGCCGCACCAGCGAGGCCGCCCGGTTGGCATTCTGCTTGATGTTCATGATGTCCGGGAACGACGGATCGGACGGCCGGTGGTTGGTCAAAAGCAGGTCTGAGGCCATGATGATGGCGGTCAGCACATTGTTGAAATCATGCGCGATGCCGCCGGCGAGCTGGCCGACCGCCTGCATCTTCTGGCTCTGCGCCATCTGGCCCTCGAGGGCCTTTTGCTCGGTGGTCTCGACGGCATAGACGATGGCCGATTCCTCGGCGCCCTCGCCGCCGGTGCCGTCTGCGACCGCATTGACGTAGAAGCGTATGTGTCGTTCCTCATTGCCGGGCAGCACCGTATCGATCGGCTCGATATCAGCCTGTTGCTGGCGTGCCTTTTCGAACGCCGCGGCGAAGGCCGGCCGGTCGCGCTCGTGGATCACCGTATCCAGCCGCACACGCCGATCGACCGCGTCGCGGTCGACGACCGAGGAAAATAGCGACAGGAACGGCGCATTGGTGCGCAGGATGCGACCGGCATGGTCGACGCCGGCAATCGCCATCGGCGTCGAGTTGAAGAATCGCGTGAAGCGTATTTCCGAGGCGCGAAGGTCGGCCGAAGCGTCCTCGCCTTGCGTCCGGTTGAGCACGATGGTGCGAGTCGGGCCGTTGAGCCCCTCTCGGCTGGCCGAAACACGATGCATGAAGCGCACCGGCAACGCCTCCCCGGTCATCGTCGTCAGATCGAGATCGATAACGGCATTGCGCGTGGTACCCGCGTCGGCCTTGACCGAACGGACCAGCGCCATGCCGTCGCCGGCGACGATCTCCGGCAGCGTGATGGCGCCGGGGGTGAAGCTGGCCAGGTCGATGCCCAGCCACTCCGCAAGGGTCGCGTTGATATAGGTGACGCGGCCTTCCTGGTCGGCCGAAAAGAAACCGGCCGGCGCGTGGTCGAGGTGATCGATGGCCTTTTGCAGGTCGAGAAAGAACCGCTCCTGCTCGGCCCGTTCCCGCGAGATATCAGCAAGCTGCCAAGCAAGCATGGGCAGCCGCTGGCCTGGAACGCTGAACGCGCGGGCCCGGACGCGGTACCAGCGCGCGCCCGATTCGGCGCCTGGCCGAATGGACTGCGCGAGCCGAAACTCGCCGTCGCCCGCCTGGCCGTCGCGCAGGCCTGACGCCAGCCGGTATATGGTCACTGAGGCCTCGGGAACGTCTGAAAGCAAACCTTCGACCGTCTTGAGGTCGGCGGCCGACTCGGCGCCAGTCATGTCGGCATAGGTCCGGTTGGCGTAGATGATCCGGCCTTTGGTATCGGTGACCAGGAGGCCTTGCGACATCGAATCGACGAAAGCTTTCGACAGTTCGTCGCTTGTCGAGCGCGGCGTGACGTGCACGAAGCCGATCGCAGTGGCGAACAGAAAGCCGACGCCGATCATCGCCAACACGCCAAGCATGCCGAGCAGGAATGGGTCGCCAAGTCGCTCGCGGAAAAGGCCGAAGACGATCGCTGCCCCCGTCAGGACGACGATGAAGACGATGAGCCGGGTGACCGCGCCCGGTCGCGTGTTCTGGTCGACGATAGGTACCGGATAGAAATCGCCGCGCGCTTCCTTGGCCATGTTCCCCCTGCTCGTGAATTCCGGTGTCGGTTGAATCATATTCTCAGGGTCGGGAAAAGGCCCGGCGGCAAATGTCCGCTAAAAAGACGCCGTTCCGCTCCCGGTGTTTCAAGCTGTTCACGAAGCGTGAAAGGCAACTTGCGGTGGCCTGCCGCAACAGTCTAGTGTCGCGTCTCTTCGAAAGCTGATTTTGGGGGAACCAATGCTGCAATGGCTGGATGGCGTGGCGGGTCCTGGTTATGCCGCGGCAATCCTGTGGACGTTTGCAGTACTTGTCCTTCTGCTCATCATTCTTCTTATCATCAGGCTGGTCCGCAGCCTGACCTTCGGAACATTCGTCGCCGGCGGCAGGAACCGCAAGACGCGGCTGGCGGTCATGGATGCCACAGCGGTCGACAGTCACCGGCGGCTGGTGCTGGTGCGCCGCGACGATATCGAGCACCTGCTCTTGATCGGTGGTCCGACCGACGTCGTCGTCGAGCGCGACATCAGGCTCTCGGCGCTGCGCCGCCCGGCATTGACCGGAGATAACAGCCACCAGCCGGCAGCAAGATCGGCTCAGACCACAGCCGCGCCGGTGAGGCAAGCGCCGCCGCAGGCGGCAAGCGTAGCCGCAACCCCTGTCCGAGCCCGCCAGACGGCGACAATGCCGGCAACAATGCCGGCACCGGCGCCGAAACCGCCATCGAACGTCACACCGTTGCCAAATTATGGATCCGTCAACGCCAATGCTTCACGGCATGCGCCGCCGCCGACAAGACAGGACTCCCCGGCAAGATACGAGCCGCCGGCACAGCACGAGTCGATCGACGATGCGCTGATGAAGGAGCTGGAGGTTTCCCTCGACGAGCCACGCTTCAGCCAAACGCCGAGCAAGCCGGTGGCGAAGGCATCGCCCTCTCTCGACGACGAGATGACGAAGCTCCTCGGCGAGTTGTCCAATCAGAAAAGATAGGCTGATAGCGAACGGCCAATGAAAATGGCCGGAAAACCGGCCATTTTGAACGCTTTACCGATGCCGCTCTGTTTTTCCCGCCGACTCAGTCGTCGCGGTACACCTTCTCGCGCCGCTCATGGCGCTCCTGTGCCTCGATCGACAAGGTCGCGATCGGGCGCGCGTCGAGCCGCTTCAGCGCGATCGGCTCGCCTGTTTCCTCGCAATAGCCGTAGGTGCCTTCGTCAAGGCGCTGGAGGGCGGAATCGATCTTCGAGATGAGTTTTCGCTGGCGATCGCGGGCGCGAAGTTCGATGGCGCGGTCGGTTTCTGAGGAAGCCCGATCGGCGAGATCGGGATGGTTGGCGTTTTCCTGCTGCAGGATTTCGAGAGTTTCGCGCGCTTCGCGCAAGATGTCGTTCTTCCAGGTGACGAGCTTCAGGCGAAAGTAGGATTTCTGCCGCTCGTTCATGAACGGCTCGTCTTCGGAGGGTACGTAATCGGCGGTAACGATGTCGTTCATTCGACTCACCCAACAAACCCCAAATTTGGCGCCTATATATTCGCGGACCGAAAACTGCACAAGGTCAATCGACGACTGTTTCACGCAATTGTTAGTCCCGGACAAACGGCATCCGCGATGCCCTTTTTGCGAAGAATACGACCGAATTCATACATGATTCGCTATGCTTGAAGGACGCTTGCCATTGCGCACGGAGCTCTTCTGATGGCAAATCCTGCGGCGTATTGACGGGTTCGGTGCCCGGCACAACGGGGATCCGGTGACCAGACTTTACCTGCTGAGGCATGCGAAGGCCGGCTGGGCGCTGCCCGGCGTCGCCGACTTCGACCGCCCGCTCTATACATCTGGCTTCGCCGATGCCGAAGCGATGGGCGTGCTGATGCGTTCTCGCAAATACGTACCGGGCCTCACCCTGTGCTCAAGCGCCAGGCGTGCCCGCCAGACGCTGGAAAGCTTAGCTGGCCATACGGACACGGGCCGGGTGCTGTTCTTTGACGCGCTCTACAACGACGATGCCGCCGCGTACCTCGCTGCCGTCCGGCAGAATGGCGGGCTGGACGCCCTGCTCGTCATTGGCCACAATCCGATGATTGAGGATCTCGCCATGGCGCTCTCAGGCGACGGCAACGAGACCGCGCGGGCCATGCTGAACCACGGCTTCCCGACCTCCGCACTTGCGGTGGTCCGGTTCAACGGCAGTCTTGCGGAGGCTGCGCCTGGCGCCGGCTATCTCGAAGCCTTCCTGACGCCTGCCGATATCTGAGGCCATTTCAAAGCCGCGCCTCAAAGCCTATATCGGTGGCTGACCGGCCCCGCGAGAACAGATTTTGGCATCATCGCTGACGACTTTCACCGACGAGGCGAAGATCGCCTTGGATACGTTGTCAGGCCGCGCTGCCGGGCTTTTCGCTCCGTCGCTGCGTCTTGGCGTGACCGGGCTGTCCCGCGCCGGCAAGACGGTGTTCATCTCGGCCCTTGTGCACAATCTGGTCCATGGCGGACGCTTGCCGCTGTTTGAGGCACAAAAATCGGGGCGCATCGCCAGGGCCTTTCTCGAAGAGCAGCCGGACGACGCCGTACCACGCTTCCAGTACGAGGATCACATCGCGGCTCTTGTCGACGACCGTGTCTGGCCGGACTCGACGCGTGCGATTTCCGAACTGAGGCTCACCATCGAATACGAATCGGCCTCCGGTTGGAGCCGCATGTTTTCCGCCGGCAAATTGTCCGTCGACGTCGTCGATTATCCCGGCGAATGGCTGCTCGACCTGCCGCTGCTCGGCAAGTCCTACGCCGATTTTTCGCGTGAGGCCTTCGAGATGGCCGTGTTGCCGGTGCGTGTCGATCTTTCGCGGGAATGGCAGGCGCTCTCTGCCTCCGTCGACCCCAACGACGACGCCGACGAGATGACGGCGCGCCGTCTCGCCGAGAGCTTCGCCGCCTACCTCAAGGCCTGCAAGCTTGACGAGCGGGCGCTTTCGACCCTACCGCCCGGCCGCTTCCTGATGCCCGGCGATCTTGAAGGATCGCCGGCGCTGACCTTTGCGCCGCTGCCGAAACTCGGCCTCGGGCGCGCCCGCTCCGGATCGCTGCAGGCGATGATGGAGCGGCGCTACGAGGCTTACAAGACGTATGTCGTCAAACCGTTCTTTCGCGAACACATCACGCGCCTCGACCGGCAGATCGTGCTCATCGACGCCTTACAGGCATTGAACGCCGGCCCCGGTGCTATGGCCGATCTGGAACGCGCGGTCACCGAAATCCTGTCCTGTTTCCGGCCCGGCCGGGGCAACTTCCTGACCGACCTGTTTTCAAGACGCATCGACCGCATATTGGTGGCCGCGACCAAGGCCGACCATCTGCACCACGAAAGCCACGACCGGCTGCAGGCGATCGTGCGGCGGCTTGCCGACCGCGCCGTGGCGCGGGCGAATTTCACTGGTGCCGACGTCGACGTCGTCGCCATGGCGGCCATGCGCGCGACTCGGGAAGGCACGGTCAAGCAGGGCCGTGAGACTTTGCCGGTCATTATCGGCACGCCATTGCGTGGCGAAAAAATCAATGGCGAAACCTTTGACGGAAAGACCGAAACAGCCATATTTCCCGGTGATTTGCCGGAGAAAGTTGATGCGGTGTTCGATGGTTTCGAATCGAAGCACCAGCAGAACGATGACGACCCGGCGATCCGCTTCGTGCGCTTTCGCCCGCCGAAACTCGAGCGCACGGCCGAGGGCGTGACGCTGTCGCTGCCGCATATCAGGCTCGACCGCGCGGTGCAGTTCCTGATCGGAGATCATCTCGCATGAGCGCGCCCCGCAGACCGGCGGCCTTTCGCATCGAGCCGGAGCCCCAGCCGAAGGTAGATCCGACGGCTCGCCATTCCGGGGCCGAGGCCGCGCCGGCGCGAAAGCCGCGTAACGTGAAGGCGGATCTTGCCGTGGTCACACCGGCGGAGATCGACGTCTTCGACGAGCCTGATGTCGTCGCTGCCGAACCGCCGCCGGCGATTGCGCCGCGAAAACGTTCGCTGCTTGGCTGCCTGTTCTTCGGCGCGCTGGGCGTTCTGGTTTCGCTCGCCCTTGGCCTCTGGACCGACCAGCTGATTCGCGACCTGTTCGAGCGCGCCGAGTGGCTGGGCTGGCTGGCGGCCGGAATGGCATTGATCGCCATCCTGGCGCTTGTAGTCATCCTTATCCGCGAATTCGTGGCGATTGCTCGCCTCGCCGAGGTCGAAAAGTTGCAGAAGCGGGCGCTCGATGCGATTGCCCGCGATGATCCGAAGGCCGCCCGCGCCGTGGTCGACGAGTTGTCGGCATTTGTCGCGGCCAAGCCCGAAACCGCGGCCGGCAGGCGCTCGCTGGCCGAATTGCGCGGCGAGATCATCGATGGCGGCAATCTGGTGCGGCTGGCCGAGACCGAGATCCTCGGCCCGCTCGATGCCCGCGCCAAGATGATGATCCTCGAAGCGGCGAAGCGCGTGTCCCTGGTGACCGCGGTCAGTCCGCGCGCGCTGGTCGACGTCGCTTATGTCGTGTTCGAAGCCGGCCGGCTGATTCGCCGTCTGTCGGAGCTCTATGGCGGCCGCCCCGGCACGCTAGGCTTTTTTCGCCTGGCGCGCAGCGTTCTCGCCCATCTCGCGGTCACTGGGTCGATCGCCGTCGGCGACAGTTTCGTCCAGCAGATCGTCGGCCATGGCCTTGCGGCTCGGCTCTCGGCCAAGCTCGGCGAAGGCGTCGTCAACGGCATGATGACGGCGCGCATCGGCATTGCAGCGATGGAAACGGCAAGGCCCCTGCCCTTTAACGCCGTCAGGCGTCCAGGATTGGGCGATTTCCTTTCCGCGCTGACCTCCTTTGCGGCAAAGAAAGAAAAAGAAACATCCGCTTCCGAGACGTGACTACCGCCTTGGGGTGACAAAGCATTAACCAATCTTGTTCATGGTCGGAAGCGTCCAAACCAGTCTCTTTGTTGCCGGGTGTCGTCGATGAAAAGCGTTATTTTGTCCAACGTGCTGCACGTGGCGCTCGCCCTTGTCGCAACCATCGGCATTGCCGGAAAGGCTTCGGCGGCGGAACCGGACAAGCAGTTCTTTCGATCGGTCGAGGGCAAATGGGTCGGCCCCGGAGAAATCGTTGCCGGCAAATACAAGGGCACGAAATTCACCTGCAGCTTCATTGGCTCGACGCCTGACGGCAAGGTCGGCATGTCGCTCGACGGCGGCTGCCGGGTCGGTATGTTCACCCAGCAGATGTCGGCAACGATCGAACACATGGGCCGGCAGGGCTACAAGGGCAGCTTCATGGGCGGGGCCGCCGGCTCCGGCCTCGACATTATCGGCGGCAATGTCGTCGATGCGCACAAGGTGGTTTTCACCATTAATCGTAATCAGTTGCGCGGCGTGATGCAGGCGCTTGTCCCCGACGACAATTCGATGACGGTGACCGTTGCCGTGCGGGTCGACCAGCAGCTGGTCCCGGTCATCGGTATGAAGTTGAAGCGGATCGATGCAGTCGAGGTCGGCTCCATAACTCCGAACTGAGCTTTCGGCGTGAAAAGGCGGCAACCAAACGCCGCCGCCGTCCTTGACATGCAGATGGGTGCTCAGCCCTTGATCGCTGCAATCAACTCGTCATAGGCCTTGCAGGCCTCGGCTGCTGTCGTGCCGCCCTGATACTTGGTTGTGACCGCCTGGACCTTGGCTGTGAGGTCGGCTGCCTTGGCCGGATCCTTGGTGATAGCAGCCTGAAGTGCCGCAGTCATGTCCTGAGCCTTCTTGGTCAGCATCTCGGTCGTGCACTCCGGCGCCTTCGAACAGGCAGAGCCGGCAAGTGCCGCGATGCCAACGGCAACCAGCAAAAACTTCTTCATGTCAGTCATCTCCTCAAAAAGGGCCGTGACTTGATCGTCGCTCACCCTCCACTGGCCGAAGCCGGGCGTCCTTAGCGCCGGATAGCGAAAACAAGCAACGCCTGGAAGGCCATTATCCTGTGCAGTGCGCCTGCAATATCGCCTGCACAATGCGCCGGATTCACACTGTTCGATCCGCTCCGAAGCCCCTATCTTGGCCGCTTGACTCCCAGGAGAGCGGAAGGGCAGGCATGGCGGCAGAGGCATCGAACAGCGATCTGATCCAGGTGGTGGCGCTGCTTGCCGCTGGCGTCGTTGCGGTGCCGATCTTCAGGCGCATGGGACTTGGCTCCATCCTCGGCTATTTGGCGGCCGGCGTCGTGATCGGCCCATTCGGGCTGCGCGTCTTTTCCGAATCGGAAGCCATTCTTCATGTCGCCGAACTCGGCGTCGTCATGTTCCTGTTCATCATCGGGCTGGAGATGCAGCCGTCACGCCTATGGGGCCTGCGCCGCGAGATTTTCGGGCTTGGTGCGCTGCAGGTCGGCGTCTGCGCGGTTCTGCTGACCGGCGTCGGCCTGGCGGGAGGTTTCCCGATCGCGCAATCCTTCGTCGCTGGCGCCGGTTTCGTACTCACCTCGACGGCAATCGTCATGCAATTGCTGGAAGAACGCGGCGACCTGGCAACGCCCAAGGGCCAGCGCATCGTCTCGGTCCTGCTTTTGGAAGATCTGGCCATCGTGCCGCTGCTGGCGCTGATCGCCTTCCTCGCGCCGGGCGGCGCCGATATGAGCCTGTCGGATAGGTTGACGGAGGTCGGCATCGGCCTTGCCGCGATCGTCGGGCTGGTGGTTGCCGGGCGCTATCTGCTCAATCCGTTCTTCCGTATCCTGGCGGATGCGCGCGCCCGTGAGGTGATGACCGCAGCTGCCCTTCTGGTCGTTCTCGGGTCAGCGCTCGCCATGCAGCTTTCCGGCCTGTCGATGGCCATGGGCGCCTTCCTGGCCGGCGTGCTTTTGTCGGAATCGACCTTCCGCCACCAGCTGGAGGCCGACATCGAACCGTTCCGCGGCATTCTGCTCGGGCTGTTCTTCCTCGCCGTCGGCATGTCGCTCGACCTGCATGTCGTCGTCGTCAACTGGCAGCTCATTGCCATCTATGTCGTCGCCTACATGGTGATGAAGGCGATCGGCATCTATATCGTTGCCCGCGTCCTCAAAACCGACCATCGGGAAGCGCTCGAGCGCGCCGTCTTCATGGCGCAAGGCGGCGAATTCGCCTTCGTCCTCTATTCCGCGGCGGCTGCGGTGGGCATTATCGACGGCCAAGCCAATGCGATGCTGACCGCCATTGTCATCATTTCCATGGTGCTGACGCCGTTGGCGATCATTGCACTGCGGTATCTGACGCCGCGCGACGAGCAGTCGCTTGAAGGCGTCGATGTCGCCAACGGCCTGACCGGCAGCGTGCTGATCATAGGCTTTGGCCGGTTCGGCCAGATCGCCAGCCAGCCGCTTTTGTTGCGCGGCATCGACGTGTCGATCATCGACAACGAGGTCGAAATGATCCAAGCAGCGGCCGATTTCGGCTTCAAGGTCTATTACGGCGACGGCACGCGGCTGGACATCCTGCGAGCCGCGGGAGCCGGGCGGGCACGCGCCGTGCTGATCTGCGTTGACAAGCCCGATGCCGCCGTGCGCATCGCGGAACTGATCAAGGCGGAGTTTCCCTTGCTGACAGTGCTGGCACGGGCGTTCGACCGCGGCACCGCGTTGCAGCTCATCCGTGCCGGCGTTGACTATCAGCTCCGCGAGACGTTCGAATCGGCGCTTGTCTTCGGCGGCTCGACGCTGGAAGCCCTCGGCGTCGACCCGGAAGAGGTCGCCGAGGTAGTCGAGGACGTCCGCCGCCGCGACGCTGCCCGTTTCGAGCTTCAACAGGCCGAAGGCATCCGCGCCGGACGGCGCTTCCTCAAAGGCAATATTGGCACCCCCATCCCGACGCCGCTCAGCACACCACGCCGCGCGGGTCAGGCGCTCAATGAGGAAACCGCCGGCGTGCTGCAGAAATCCGAGCCGGCCGATTAATCCTTGGGAAGATGCGAATGATGGATGAACTGGACGAACGCGCGCTCTCCGTAACCAGATTCTGGCGCCACGCCGGGGAGGACGCATGGTTCGAGAAGAACGACGCTTTTGATGCCGACTTCCGCACCCGGTTTCTCGATCTGCACTTCGCCGCCGCCCGCCGCGAATGCGACGGCTGGTCCGAACACGCCGAAGGGTCGCTGGCACTGATGATCCTGCTCGACCAGTTTCCGCGAAACTGCTTTCGCGGCACTGGCCACATGTACGCCACGGACCCGCTGGCGCGGCATTTTGCCGGGAAGGCGATCGCTGCCGGCCATGACTTGGCGCTCGACGAAGAGCTCCGCGTCTTTCTTTATCTGCCCTATGAGCATTCGGAGGATCTCGCCGATCAGCTCAAATCGATGGAGCTTACCGCCGCCAAAGCCCCGTCCTATCTGAAATATGCGGTAGAACACCGCGACATCATCCAGCGCTTCGGCCGCTTTCCACACCGAAACAGGATGCTTGGCCGGGAGACGACACCGGACGAACAAATGTTCCTCGACGGTGGTGGGTTTTCCGGCTGATTTTCGGCCACCAATGGCGGCAGCGTCAGGTCTTCCACCATTTCCGGCCTGACGGCAGCCGTTCAATACCCGACGTGTCGACGGCGGCCAGTCGCTCCGACACGCTCTTGCCGTCGACCACAAGCTTCGGTGCAATTTCTGCCAACGGTGCCAGCACGAAGGCGCGCTCCAGCATGCGCGGATGCGGCACCTCCAGTCCGGTCTCGTGGATGATGCGGTCACCGAACACCAGAATGTCGATGTCGATCAGGCGCGGACCCCAGCGCTCCTCCCGCACCCGCTTCAGTTTTCGCTCGGCGTCGAGGCAAAGGTCGAGCAAAGCCCGCGGCGCAAGCGCGGTCGAGATCTCGGCCGCCGCATTGAGGAAATCCGGCTGATCGAGCTTGCCCCAGGGCGGCGTTCGGTAGAGCGACGAAACGGCAACGACGCGCGTGCTCTCGTCGGCATCCAGAATGCCCAGTGCCGCAGCCATCGACTTCGCCGGATCACCGAGATTGCCGCCAAGGCTGAGATAGACGGTGTTGTTGTTACTATTCTGGCCAGACAACGGTCACCTCGACATGATCGAGCACACCCGGCACCGGGGCGTTCGGCTTGCGCACGGTGATCTCGGCCTTTTTGATCTGCGGAAACCGCGCCGTCAGCGCCCTCGCCACTTCGAGCGCCAGCGCTTCGATCAGAAAGCGCCGCTCGCCGGTAATGATCTTTTCGATGACCGCAAAGGCGATGCCGTAATTGACGGTGTCCTCGATAGAATCGTCGACCAGCGCCCGCCCGGGGTCTACCGTGAGCGCCGCATCGACATAAAAGCGCTGGCCGAGCGTCTCCTCTTCGTCCAGCACACCGTGCCGGGCGAAGAAGGCGCAGTTCTTCATGCGGATGACATACATGGCTCAGCTTTCCCCGATCTCACGTGCGAGCATAGCATCGGCAATAGCCAACGCATCCACGTTGATTGCGACATCGTGGACGCGAAAAAGATGCGCGCCTTTGAGCCTCAGGATGACGCTTGTGGCGGCGGTTCCGGCGCCCCTTGCCGCTGCGTCGCGGCCGGTGACGGTGCCGATAAAGCGCTTTCGCGATGTGCCGGCCATCAGCGGAAAGCCCAGCGCACGAAGCTCGGAAAACCGTGCCATCAGGTCAAGGTTTTCCGCGGCTGTCTCCTTGGCGAAGCCGAAGCCCGGATCGAGCACGATGTGGTCGTCGGCAACACCGCTCCGTTGCGCGATTTCCAGCGACTTCCTGAGGAAGAAGAGCTGATCGGCAATCACGTCGGGCAGTTTCTGCCGGTCCCGTCCCGTGTGCATGATGACAAGGCCGGCGCCGGTTTCGGCAGCGACGCTGGCAATGCCCGGCTCGCGCTGCAGGCCCCAGACGTCGTTGACGATATGTGCACCGGCTTGGACGGCAAGCCGCGCCGTATCCTGGCGATAGGTATCGACCGAGATCAGCGTTCCGCCAGACGTCGCGAGCGCCTCGATGATGGGCACTATGCGGGCCTGCTCTTCCTTTGCAGACACCGGAGAGGCACCGGGACGCGTCGATTCTCCGCCGATGTCGATGACGGAGGCTCCCTCCTCCACCATACGGCGCGCCTGGTCCACCGCTTTTTCCGGGGCATCGAACAGCCCGCCGTCGGAAAAACTGTCCGGCGTGACGTTGAGGATGCCGACGACGATGGCCTTGCCGCCAAGGTCAAGATGGCGCCCATGCGCCAGCTGCCATCGCCCTGTCATCATTGCCCATCAACCATGTTCGATCCCACGTCATGACCGGGGATCAATTCCGTTGCGCCGGAGACGGCGGTAAAGCAAGGTGGGCAAAGAGGCAACACGATGAAACGATCCCTCCTCTGCGCCCTGATGCTCGCTCTGACCGCATTCCCGGCCGGCGCTACGACTCTCGTCAAGACATATAGTTATTTCCCGATCGGCGGCAGGACGCTCGACGACATCGGGACCCAGCTGTCGAAACTCGGGCCTCAGGTGAAAAGCACCGGGTCGCGGCATCCCGGCGCCACCCAGATGGCGTTCACCACCCGCGTCAGTTATGCGCAAAAGCCGGGCTCGTGCTGGATTGCCGACGCTGCCGTTACCGTCAAGGTCAAGGTTATCCTTCCCGAGTGGCGCCGCCCGCGCAAAGCCGATGCAGGCGTCAAGCTGTTCTGGGAGACTTTGTCCGCCGACATCAAGCGCCATGAGGAACGCCACGTCGAGATTGCCAAGAACCATGGCCGCGAACTAGAAGACGCCTTGAAGGCGAGCTACCCTGAAAAGACCTGCGAATTGGCCAAGGCCAAGGCCGCGAAAATTACAGCGGCCATGCTTGCCAAGCACGACCAGGACCAGATGCGCTTCGATCGTGTGGAAAGCGTCAATTTCCAAAGCCGCATCCTGCGGCTTTTGCACTATCGCATCGAGCGCATTGAGAATGGACGGCTCGCTCCCGGCTGAACTCCGCGTCGGACAAAGCCAAATTTGGAACAAAGCCAATTTGGCGAAGCATAGTGCCAGCTTCGAAAAACTTTCGAGCCGCTGTCGAAATCGGCCTATAGCGAACGACATATGCCAGGTTCGCAGGGATCAGCCTCCGGCAAACGCCAATCGGCGTACTAGATGCTTCCCAGCCCGTCGCGGAAGTGCACGCAGGCATAATGGATGAACGGATATGGACCAGGCTATCGACAAGCAAGCGATGGTGGAAACCAGCACGCCGCTGACCGAAACCGAGAAAAACGCCATCATCGGCGGCGTGCTTTTGTCAATGCTGCTGGCGGCGCTCGACCAGACCATCGTCGCGCCGGCGATGCCGACGATGGCACGTCTGCTCGGGCATGCCGAATATCTGCCGTGGATCGTAACCGGCTATCTTCTGACCGCGACCGCAGTGGCGCCGCTCTACGGCAAGATCTCCGATATCTATGGCCGCCGGCCGACCGTCTATGCGGCAATCCTGATCTTTCTCGCCGGGTCGCTGGTCAGCGCCACGGCCCCCAACATGCTGGTCCTGGTTGTCGGCCGGGCGATCCAGGGCGCCGGCGGCGGCGGGCTCTTCGCCCTGACGCAGACCGTGATCGGCGACCTCGTGCCGCCGCGCGAGCGGGCTCGCTACGCCGCCTGGATTTCGGGCACCTGGGCCGTCGCCAGCATCGCCGGGCCGCTGCTCGGCGGCACCTTCGCCGAACATCTGCATTGGTCGCTGATCTTCTGGATCAACATTCCGCTCGGCCTGCTGGCGATGGCGATCATTAACAATCCGCTCAAGAAGCTGCCGATCGCCGCAAAACATCACCGCATCGACGGCCTCGGCGCGCTGCTTCTGGTCGCGGCCACCTCGCTGCTGCTGCTTGCCTTGAACTGGGGCGGCAGCGAGTATCCGTGGCTGTCGCGTGAAATCCTTGGACTGCTCGCCTGCTCAGCGGTGTTCTGGAGCGCGTTCGCGCTGCGGCTGATGCGCGCGGCCGAACCGCTGATCTCGCTGGAAGTGCTCGGCAATCCGATCGTTCTCGCCGGCACGTTGTCGATGTTCCTGCTGCAGGCCGCCAATGTCGGCTTGTCGGTCTATCTGCCGGTCTACCTGCAATCGGTCGTCGGCCTGTCAGTCAGCGAATCTGGCACCGCGTTGCTTGGGCTGATGCTCGGCACGGTGGCCGGTGCGACATTCAGCGCGCGAATGATCCCACGCTTTTTCCACTACAAGCGCATTGCCATGGTCGGAACTGTTTTCTCGATCCTGTGCCTCGGCGTGCTCAGCCTGGTCGCCGGGCATGCCTCGCTATTGCTTGTCGAGGTGTTGACGACCTGCATAGGCCTGGGCACAGGCACGACCTTTCCGGTTGCCACTGTCTCGGTCCAGAACGCCGTCGATCGCATGCACCTTGGCGTGGCGACCGGCGTTCTCACCTTCCTCCGCTCGCTGGGTAGTGCGCTTGGCGTCGCCATGCTTGGTGCCGTCGCCCTTGGTTACGGGCTGCCGCTGGCCAGCGAAGGCACGCAGACGGCCGGCCATATCGCCTCAGCCACGCCGTTCGTGATGATCTTTCTTGCCGCCGCCGCGACCTTGCTGCTGTCGTTCATCACGCTCTGGCTGATGCCGGAGAAAACGCTTCGCGGCCATGCCGAGGCTTCGGCCCCAGCCCTGGCGGAGTAGACCGGCCTGGTGAAATCCGGCGAGCTTCAGTCGACCACGCCGAGCTTCTTCTGCAGGCTGGTCGACGAAGTCGTATACTGGAACACGATGCGCTCGCCGGGGCTGATGATGCGCTTGGCTGCCTGTGCCATTAGAGCGACCTCATGGAAGCCCGACAGGATCAGCTTCAGCTTGCCGGGGTACCAGTTGATGTCGCCGACGGCGAAGATGCCGGGCACCGACGTCTGGAATTTTTCGGTGTCGACCGGGATCAGGTTTTCGTGGAGATTGAGGCCCCATTCGGCGATTGGGCCGAGCTTCATCGTCAGGCCGAAAAATGGCAGCATCCGCGTGCACGGCACTTCGACATCGCCCTCCGGCCCCTTGATCGTGGCGGAGGCTAGCTGGCCGTCGCTGCCGGTCAGGCCCGTCACCTGTCCGACTTGGAATTCCAGCTGCTTCATCTCTTGCATGGCATACATCTTGTTGACGCTGTCGGGCGCTGCCCGGAATTCGGGCCGCCGATGCACCAGCGTCACGCTCTTGGCCACCGGCTGCAGGTTCAGCGTCCAGTCGAGCGCCGAATCGCCGCCGCCGACGATGACGAGGTCATGGCCGCGAAAGTCCTCCATCCGGCGCACCGAGTAGAACACGCTCTTGCCTTCATAGGGTTCGATGCCTGGAATCGGCGGCCGCTTCGGCTGGAAAGAGCCGCCGCCGGCGGCAATCACCACAATTTTGGCTTCGAACACCTCGTTTTCGTCGGTAGTGACGCGGAAGCTGCCGTCCTCCAGCCTTTCCAGGCTCGAAACCATGCGGTTATAGGTGAATTCGGGCTTGAACGGCGCGATCTGCTCAAGCAGCTTGTCGACCAGACCTTGCGCCGAGATCGAGGGCCAACCCGGAATGTCGTAGATCGGCTTTTCCGGGTAGAGTTCGGCGCACTGCCCGCCGGGCCGGTCGAGTATGTCGATCAGATGGCACTTCATGTCGAAGAGGCCGAGCTCGAATACGGCAAACAGGCCGACAGGCCCTGCCCCGACAATGAGTACGTCCGTCTTGGTGATAGCGGTCATGAAGCATGCGCCTTTATGGGAAAACGGCGCGACACTGCATGACCATTGGTCCGCTGCCAAGCGGCAGCCGCAAAAATCGGCTTCAGCCTTGGCGGGCCGGCACGCGCACGACCAGCCCATCGAGGGCGTCGCGCACCTTGATCTGGCATGACAGCCGCGAATTCGGCTGGACGTCGTAGGCGAAGTCCAGCATGTCTTCTTCCATGGCTTCCGGCTCGCCGACCTCCGCCGTCCAGGCTTCGTCGACATAGACATGGCAGGTCGCGCAGGCGCAGGCGCCGCCGCATTCCGCTTCTATTCCCGGCACCGCATTGCGGATCGCATTTTCCATGACGGTCGAGCCGTTTTCGGCATCCACGTCAAAATGCGTGCCGTCATGGGCGATGAAGGTCAGCTTGGTCATTTGTCACCTGAAGGGAGTCTGAGCCGACATAATCACTCTGCCAGACAAGTCAACTGCGGCGCGAAAGCGCCGCTGCGTGGCGTTTTGGGAATAAGTTCTATCGGCTGATGGCGGCGACGAAGTCGCGCACTTCTTCGATCAGTGAGCCAAGGCGCTTCAGCGTGCTGGCGTCGTCGGGCCGGCATTCGATCGCACTGGCGCAATCGGCAATGGCGAAGGCGCCGACCCCGCGCGCCGAGCCTTTGAGCCCGTGCGCCAGTAGCAGCCGCTGCCTGACATCCGCATCGACGATCTTGTCGCGCACCGATAGCGCCTGCTGCACGAACAGTGCCAGCACCTCTTGCTCGAGGCTCCGATCGCCCATCGTCTGGCGCGCAAGATGCGCCAGATCGATCGGCCGCGCCCCAGCTGTCCCTGACACGTCACCGCCGGGCATCGAGAAGGCAATGCCGTTTTCGCCACGTATCACTTTGAGACTCCGTTCTTCGACCGCCGCAAAAAATAGGCGTATCCGGTGGACAACGGGTTAATGATTGACCCGGAAAAATGTCGCGATAACGGCGCCGGAATCACGGCTGTGTTAACCTTATATTTAAAGTTTTACGTATCGGACGGAATGCATGTTTTCTTTACCCCGCTGTGTCATTACGATACGACAGGTCCATTTTCAGCCTCCTGCGCGGGACACGCTAGGCAGAATCAATAAGCACAACCATAAGTCCCGCGGCAGCTTGTACAGGGTAGCGAAGGCATGGCGAAGAAACCAACGACGACAAAAACGCTCGACAGCGACGTAGCCAGGGAACTCGAAAAGGCACTTGATATCGATCTGAGCGGCGATGCCGGCGGCGACTTCGACATCGCGGCATCCATGGAAGATCTGGAAGCGCAGATATCGCAAGCCGCCGACGAACTGGCGCGCGAAGGCCGCAGCCAGAACGAGGCGCCTGCCCCCGACCAGGCCCAGAATGCAGCACCCGCCGCCAATCAAAGCCAGAACCTAAATCCCGCGCCAAAAGCCAAGCCGGCTGAGTTGCGTCCTGTCGCAACGCGCAATGGCTCGCAGCCGCCAGCTTTCTCGCCGGCCAACGACGATCGTCAAAAAGACTATAAGACGCTCCTGCACACCCTCAACCGGCGCGCCTCGAACACGATCTATTGGGTCGTGGCTTTTGTTTCGCTGGCCTGGATCGCCGGCGCCGGTGGCCTCGCGAACCTGTTGTTCGGACCTGGCATCTGGAACATCCGCACCTTCGATCAGTTTTTCGCCCGTCCCGAGCTGATCGGCCTGGCGGTCGCGGCAATCGTGCCCGTCATCCTGTTCTGGGCATTCGCAGTGATGATTCGCCGCGCTCAGGAGATGCGCCTTGCCGCGCAGTCGATGACCGAGGTGGCCTTCCGTCTGGCCGAGCCGGAAAATCTTGCCCAGGATCGCGTCATGATGATCGGCCAAGCGGTTCGCCGCGAGGTGGCGGCCATGGGCGAAGGCATCGAACGCACGCTTGCGCGCGCCGTCGAGCTCGAAACGCTGGTTCACAGCGAGGTGAACCAGATCGAGCGCTCCTATTCGGAGAACGAGTCCCGCATCCGCTCGCTGGTCGACGGGCTGGGCAGCGAGCGCGAAGCGGTCGTCACCCATGCCGAGCGTGTGCGCGCCTCGATCACCGGTGCCCACGAGACGCTGAAGGACGAGATCAACGCCGCCAGCGATATCATTCGCGACAGCATTCTCAACGCCTCGACCAAGCTGTCGATGACGATCAACGAATCCGGCGACACGCTGATCGACAGGATCAACGGGAGCTCGATGTCGATCTTCGATTCGGTGGAAGGCCGGCTCGAATCGATCACCGACCGGCTGTCGACGTCGGGCGAGGCCTTCGCCAGCCTGCTCGACACCCGCATCGCCAAGCTGACGGACACCACCGATGGCCTGACGCGGTCGCTGACCGACCTGCTCGACGACCGCACGACCGGCATGGTGTCGCTGCTCGGCGGTGCCGCGCGCACACTCAATTCCGAATTCGAAGCCAGCCTCAACGGCATCGAGCGGACGCTTGCCGAACGTGGCCAGGCGCTGATCAGCGAGTTCCAGACCCGCGCCGAGGCGCTCGACACCGGTACGCAGAAGCTCAACGCCGCGCTGGAGGCTCGCGCACGCCAGATCAACGAGACGCTGGTCGAGCGCGCGCGCGAAATCGCCCACACCTTCCAGGATAGCAAGGAGACGCTGTCGGCGATGATCGATCAGGGCAAGACCCAGATCGGCGCCGACATGGCCGACATCATCTCATCGACCTCGACCATGCTCGAAGCCCGCGCCGGCGATTTCGCCGGGCGCATGGAAGCGGCGCGCCATGTCGTATCGCGATCGTTCGATACGGACATCCAGCGGCTTGCGGATGCTCGCGCCGGCATCGAGGAAGCCGTCGAAAACCACAGCCGCAAACTTTCCGAAAGCCGCGACCGGATGGCGGCGGCAATGCAGGCCGATCTGGCGAAGTTCGCCGAGGGCCGCGCCGAAATCGATGCGGCGGTGACCAACCAGGTGCAGAAGCTTGCCGAAGGCCGCGGCCTGATCTCGCGCGCCCTTGAAGAGGATCTGCGCAAGGTCAACGAATCGCGTGCAGCGATCGACGCTTCGCTGGGCAGCCATCTAGAAAGCCTTGAAGAGGGCCGCAACCGGCTCGCCCAGGCCTTGAACGAAGACTCTGGAAAACTCGTACAAGCCCGCACGATCATTGATGAAATGGTTGCCGGGCACGTCGGAAAGCTCGCCGAAGGCCGCAGCATTCTTTCGCGCGCGCTCGAGGCCGACCTCGGCAAGCTGGCAGACAGTCGCGCCAGCATCGACGGCCTTGTCGCCGGTCAAGTCGAAAAGATCGCCGAGGGTCGCGCCATACTCGCCAGTGCGCTGGAATCCGACATCGCCGGCATCAATGGCCTCATCGAGGCCCATTCGGCGAAATTGGCGCAAGACCGCAGCGGTCTTTCCCAGTCGCTCGAGAACGACCTGTCCGACATCAGAGGTCTGATCGCCGATCATTCGGGCAGGCTCGCCGATGATCGCAGCCTGCTTTCGAAGACGCTTGAAGACGATCTTGCCAAGCTGGCCGAAAGCCGGTCGAGCATCGACGGGCTGGTTGCCGGCCAGGTCGAGAAGCTTGCCGAAGGCCGCGATATCCTCAAGCGCGCGCTGGAATCGGACCTGAACGCGATCAAGGGCGTCATCGCTGGCCAGTCCGAAAAGCTGGCGGAAGACCGTGGCCAGCTGTCACGGGCACTGGAGAGCGACTTGGAGGCTGTGCGCGGCGTTGTCTCCGATCACATGAACAAGCTCGCGGAAGACCGTTCGACGCTGTCGAAGGCGCTCGAAGACGATCTCGCCAAGTTGGCCGAAAGCCGCTCGAGCATCGATGTGATGGTTGCCGGCCAGGTCGAAAAACTGGCAGAGGGCCGCGACATCCTCAAACGCGCTCTGGAAGCCGATCTGAGCACCGTCAAGGGCGTCATTGCCAGTCAATCCGAGAAGCTGGCGGAGGATCGCGGTCAGCTGTCGCGCGCACTGGAGACCGATCTCGAGACCGTGCGGGGCGTCGTCTCCGAACATATGAACAAGCTCGCCGAGGACCGTTCGGCCCTGTCGAAGGCGCTCGAGGACGATCTCGCCAGGCTGGCAGAAAGCCGGTCGAGCATCGACGGGCTGGTTTCCGGTCAGGTCGAGAAGCTGGCCGAGGGCCGCGACATCCTCAAGCGCGCGCTGGAAGACGATCTCGCCAAGCTGGCCGAAAGCCGCTCGAGCATCGACGGGCTGGTTTCCGGCCAGGTCGAGAAACTGGCCGAAGGCCGCGACATCCTCAAACGCGCTTTGGAGGCCGATCTCAACACGATCAGGGGCGCCATCGCCGACCAGTCGCAGCTATTAACCGACAATCGCGCACAGTTTTCGCGCGCCCTAGAGGCCGATCTCGGCAACGTCAACAGCCTTGTCGCTACCCACGCGGAGAAGCTCGTCCAGGACCGCTCGACCCTGTCGAAGGCGCTCGAGGACGATCTCGCCAAGCTGGCCGAAAGCCGCTCGAGCATCGATGGGCTGGTTGCCGGCCAGGTCGAGAAGCTTGCCGAAGGCCGCGACATCCTCAGGCGCGCTCTGGAAGCCGATCTGGAGAGGCTTGCATTGAGCCGCAGCGAGGTCGACGAGATTGTCGCCGGTCATGTCGGCAAGCTGACCGAGGGCCGCGACATGCTGACCCGCGCATTGCAGGACGATCTCTCCAGGCTCGCCGACACGCGCAAGGATGTCGACCGTTCGCTGTCCGGCCATATCGACCAGATCGCCGCCAGGAGCACCGACATCTCCGATGCCATCGCTGCCGACGCGGAAAAGATCGAGCAGGCGTTCAGCCGGCAGACAGGCATCATCGAGGAGCGCGCCAGCACCATGGAGCGGGCGCTGTCGACGGGTGTCGACAACGTTCGCAGTGTGCTCGAAAGAAGCGCGGTCTTCGTCGCCGGGGCGCTGCGCGAGAAGGTCATGGAAGTCACCAGCGCTCTGCATGAGCAGGCGGGCGCTGCATTCAGCGATGCCGACCGCAAGATCGCCGAGCGCGCCGAGCAGACCTCGGCCGCTCTGCTCGCCAGGGCGGAGGACATCGCCCGCACCTTCGAGGAGGCGGATCGTCGCCTCGCCGCCCGCGCCGAGGATACGTCGAGCGCACTGATTGCCCGCGCCGACGACACGTCGAACACCTTGCTCGCGCGCGCCCAGGAGACGGCCGATCAGCTGGCAACCCGAGCAAGTGAGATTGCCGGTACCTTCGACGCGGCGGACCACAGGCTGGTCTCTCGCGCCATCGAAACGGCCCAGTCGCTGGCTGCACGTGCCGGCGACATCTTGCGCAATTTCGAAACAGCTGACGAGCGGCTGGGCGTGCGCATCGGCGAATCCGCCGAAGCTCTCGCGGCACGTGCGTCGGATCTCGGCCGCATTTTCGATGCCGCCGACCAGCAACTTATTTCGCGCATTGCCGAAGGCTCCGAAGCACTTTCGGCACGTGCGTCCGAGATCGGCCGCATCTTCGAGGAGGCCGATCATCGCCTGGTGTCCCGTATCGCCGACAGCAGCACCGCAATCGGCGAACATGCCGACAACATTGTCGGTGCCTTCACCAGCACCGAGCAGCGGGTTGCCGAACGCGCCAGGCAGACTGGCCAGGAACTCGCCGTCCATGCCCGTGAAATCGAGCAGCTGCTTGCCGGTGCCGACGAACGCCTGGCCTCGAGTGCTGCCGCCACAGCGGCCCGCGTCGAGGAGCAGGTCGCCAGCGTCGAGAACCGCCTCGCCTACACTGCCGAGACAATGGGCCAAAAGCTCAACGAACAGGTCTCGAACGCCGAGGCGCAGTTAGTCTCGCGTGCCAACACGATCGCCGAAACCTTCACCGCGGTCGGCCAGCATATCGGCCAGAGCACCAACGACGCTGCAAAGACCATCGGTGCCAATACTCGCGAGCTCAGTACGATGCTTGCGGCACGTTCGGCCGAAATATCGAAAATCCTGGACGAGACGGCACGGCCTCTGGTCGAGCGCTTCGCCCAGGGCGGCTCCGAGCTGCAAAAGAGCATGGAAGAGGTCACCGAACGTGCGACAGAGAAGCTGCGCACTCAAAACGCCGCCCTCGTCGACGCCCTCGCCAGCCGCACGGCCGAAACTCTGTCGGCCGTCGAAGGCGCGCGCTCGACGCTTGCCGACAGCGTTGCCGACCTCATCGGCCGCATGACCGCCTCCAGCTCGCAGCTCGGTCAATTGATCGAGCAGGCGGCGACCAATCTCGGCCAGGTCGACGAACGCCTGACTGGGAGCACGCAAAGCTTCGCGGCGACCACGGAAAAGACCGCCCAGACTTTCGCCAGCTCGGCGCGCCTTGTCGATTCGAACACGACGCGGCTCACCGAGCTGTCGTCCTCGACCTTGCGCGAGGTTGCCTCTATCGCCACCAAGTTCGACGAGCACAGCCGGTTGCTGTCCAGCGCCTCGGATCTGCTGAGCTCGGCCCAGAGCAACCTCGAGCACACGCTCGAAAGGCAATCGTCGCTGGAGGACCTCGCCGTCGGCCTTGTTAAGAAGTCGGAAGATCTCGAACGGGTCATGCGCTCGTTCGAGAATCTGGTCGGCCAGACGCTGCAGAACGCCGAAGGCAAGACGCTGGAATCCGCCGACAAGATCCGTGCCGCGATTTCCGAAGTGGTCGATTCGGCTACCAAGCGCTTTGCCGATGCGACCGAGGAAATGCGGCGCACCGCCGGCTCGATCAAGAGCGAGCTCGACCTCACCCGAGCCGAGCTCAAGAAAGGCGTCATCGAGATGCCGGAAGAGGCAAAGGAATCAACCACGGCTATCCGCCGTGCCGTTTCCGAGCAGATCAACGCGCTGAAGGAACTTTCTGAAATCGTTGCCAAATCTGGCCGCAGCGCCGACAGTTCGGAACAGCGCAACCTGCGTCCGGCGCCGCAAGCGCCTGCCGCACGCGCCGCCGAGCCGCCACGCCGCCCGGCTCCGGCTCCGGAACAGCGCCATGCACCGCAGGCGCCTTCGGGCGAGACGGCGCTGCGCGGCACGCTCGACCTCGAACGTCCCGCAGACACAGCGCTGCGCCAGCGCGACCCCAACGGCCGCACGCCGCAAGGCGGCTGGGTGCGCGACCTCCTGACCGGTGCATCGCGCGAAGACGACGCCAAGCCGGCGGCGCCTGCCGAAGCGCCGCGCCCGGCTCCCGCTCCGCGTTCGCCGCTTCATGTCGTGGAATCGCTGAACTCGCTCTCCGTCGATATCGCCCGAGCCATCGATCACGATGCCTCGATCGAGCTGTGGAACCGATACCGGCGCGGCGAGCGCGACGTCTTCACGCGCCGTCTTTACACGCTGAAGGGCCAGCAGACGTTCGACGAGATCCGCCGCAAATATCAGTCGGAGGCGGAGTTCCGCGCTGCTGTCGATCGTTACTGCGACGATTTCGAAAAGCTGCTCAAAGACGTGTCGCGCAACGACCGCGACAACATCATGGCGCAGACCTACCTGACGTCGGATACCGGCAAGGTCTACACCATGCTGGCCCACGCCAGCGGCCGCTTGCATTGATCAGACGACAATGGAACATGAAAAAGGCGGGAAATTCCCGCCTTTTTCGCGCCGTGCTGATCTTGATCCTATCAACGCATGAAGCGACACCCCAGGATGCGTTCAAATGACGAGGCATCCTGCTCTATCTGTTGTTTAGCCGCATTTCTGCGGTGCCAACTAACACCATTGGGCAGAATGCTCTAGGGTCAAAAACCAAACACTCTGAACGACCGAATTCGACCCATTTTTGCCGTTCCGATATCGGGCCTCACTATCTCCAAGGCGGTACATTCACCCACTATTCGGCGAGAAAAATCTCGTTCCGATCAAAGCCGCCCTACTTCGTTGCAGCGGCTGCGGCTTCCCCCGGCGGCATAATCCGCATCATGAAAGCCGACACCGTTTCCCCGGGTTTGAACGGGCCGGGAACCTGATGGCTGACCGGCTTCACACTTTGGAGGAATGCCGCGATAGCCATGGCGTCATCCGCGGTGAGATGCGCAAAATCGCGCCAAGGCATGATCGGCGCCAGCATACGGCCGTCCGGCCGTTCGCCGGTCTGGATCGCGGTGACGATCTGCTCCGGGGTCCAGCTTCCGATACCGGTCTCCTTGTCAGGCGTGATATTGCGGGCGACAAAGACACCAAGACCAGGAATCTCGAAGCCCACATCTGAACCGCCAAGAAAGCGCGACATGTCGGGCTTCCCGAAGAAGTAACCGGGTGTGTGGCAGTCGCTGCAGCCGGCAATCGTAGCCAGATATTCGCCGCGCGCAATCTGTGTGTCGTCGGCCATGGCCGCGTAAGATGGCAGGGCAACAATTGACGCTGTCAAGAATGCAAGATGAATTAGTGTCCGAAACATTGCTTCCTCCCGGTGGTCTGTTCGTGGTTTGTCCGTCGACCTCCCGCGTCGTCAACTGGTCGCAATTCCCCGATTTGGCGACGTCGGGGACGTTAAATTTTAGCAAGGCCAGGACGGATTACCATCAGCGATCAATTGGACCGTCGGCACTTGTCGTGTCCGGTTGAGCAACTGTTACGAAGCTCGCTAGCCGACGCACAACGCCTTCGCCTTCTTTGGCGCAACGTGCTCGTCCTGGCAGATGAGCCGAACGGCAACCTACCACCCATCTCGGCCATTGGGGCAGTCAGATGATTGAGTTTGATCCTAGCTGCGCCCGGCAGTTCCGGCCGCGTCAGATCACAGTGTCCGTCCAGCGGACGATTTGCCCGGCCGCATCACCGAACGCCGCGTCGAGCGCGCCGACATAGGCCTGGTTGCCGCTGCCCGAAACGGGCGCGATGGCGCTAAACGTCTTCGAAGCGCGCACTTCGCCGTTGCGGTCGTTCAACAGGCGCACGAACAGCTCGACCTCGGCATGTTGGCCGCCATCGACACGCACCTCGAACGAGCGGATCTCGACGATCACCTGATAGTCGATTGCCAGCCCCTCGCCCGGCTTACCGACGCCGGTGAAGCTGCCCGAGCGCTGGAACGTCTCTGCCAGCCGCGCTTGTACGATCATCGGCAGCCGGTCGGCCCATTGCGCGCCCTTGAGATACTGGATCGATCGCGGCGATGGCTTGATGACGATGTTCTGGCTGTCCAGCGCCTTGAGCGCCGACGGCTGGGCGATGAGGATCTGGCGACGGCTGTGGGCACGCGCTTCCAGCGACGGCGCCGAAAGCTCGAACGTGTCCAGCGGTGCCGGTCCGCCGCCAGGCAAGGCCGCGCAGCTTGCAAGCGCAAGCGCCAGCAACACCGCCCCGCTCTTCAACCCACTCGATCTGATGCTGCCTGAACTGATCGACTTCAAACGCGATCCCCCCCGGATCGTGGAAACAACGCGTATCTGCAAGCTATGTTCTTGCTGTGGGCGGAGGCCGAAGTCAACGGCGCACCCTGCCGTCGAACTGCCGGACCTCGCCCTCGCCGCCGGACAGGATCCGCTGCGGGTTGCGGCTCAGATCGGTTACCGCCTCCTCGATGCGGGTGATCGAACGACGGCTGTCCTGGACCAGCGCTTCGACGTTTTGCAGCCCCTGTCCCGAGAATCGCGCCAGATTGTCGGTGATGGTACCGAGACGGGCGTTCAGCGTGTCGGCGACCTGCTTGAACGATTTCAGCGTCGCTCTCGCGTCGGCCATGACGCCGTCGGCCTGGCCGGAGCCGAGCAGTTTGTCGACCTTGGCAAGAATACCGTCGACTCGCACCGAGGCATCGTTGAGGCGTCCTGCGAGCTGGTGCGCGTCTTTGATGGTTTCATCGATGTCGTCGGCTCGGTTGGCGAACTTGTTGGTCACCTTGGCGATGTCGGCGGCAGCCTCGTTGGCGTTTTCGCTGGCCTTCTGGATGTTGGCCAGCGCGGTGCGAACCTCAGCCGGATCGATGCCGTCGAGAACGCCGTCGACCTTGGCCAGCGTGCCTTGCGTCTTCTGGGCGAAGTCGTTGATCGAGCCGACCGCAGTGTCGACGTTCTTGATGACCGTGTCGAACTGCTTGCTGGTTTCCTTGAGGTTGGAAGTGACCGTGTCGACATTGGCGACGATGCTCTTGATCTGGTCCTTGTCGACGGCGTTGAGTAGCCCTTCCGCCGCCTTCAGAGTGCCGTCGAGCTTGCCCGAAACACCCTTCAATTCGTCCGCCAGCGAGCTGACGCTGGCCAGGAACTTGTCGACCCCGTCCGAATTCCTGGCCAGTGCATCGGAGAAGGTCTGGACATTGTTGACCGTCTGCGTCAGCGGCCCGCGAACGTCCTTGGTGAAGCCTTCGAGCTCCGAAAGGACCTTGTCGGCGCGGGTGAAGATGTTCTGCGCCGTCTGCAGCAGATTGGTGACCGCCGACGGGTTGGCAACGATCTCAGCGACACGGCCTTCCTTTTCCGCCTCGTCGAGGAGTTTTGGCTCCTTGGGGTCGGCGCCCTTGAGCTCGATATTGGCCTGCCCGGTGAGGCCGGCAAGCCCGATATCGGCCTGCGTCGACTTGGTGATCGGCGTATTGCGGTCTATTTCGGTGTCGGCGATGGCAGCGGTCGGATTGTCGACGTCGATATAGACACGGCGCACGTCGCCGACCTTGACGCCGTTGAACAGTACGAAGCTGCCACGGCCGAGTCCCGAAGCCGACCCTGGAATGCGCACGCGCAATATGGTCGTCTCACCCTTGTCGCCGATCGCCGCCGTCCAATAGACGAAAGCGAAAGCCGCGAGGATGGCGGCCAGCGTGAAAATGCCGACAATGACGTAGTTGGCCCTGGTTTCCATTGCTCACTTATGGCTATGCGCGCGCCGCAAGATCAAGTTGCCGGGCGCGTTTTCCGCGGAAATAGGATTTTACCCAGGGTTCCTCGCTCCTGAGCATGTCGTCGATCGTGCCCTCGACCAGCACTTTCTTTTTGCCAAGCACCGCCACGCGGTCGCACGCGGTAAACAGCGTGTCGAGATCGTGCGTGACCATATACACGGTCAAATCCATCGTATCGCGCAGCTTGACGACCAATTCGTCGAACTCAGCCGCGCTGATCGGGTCAAGGCCGGAAGTCGGTTCGTCGAGGAAGACGATATCCGGGTCGAGCGCCAGAGCGCGCGCCAGCGCAGCACGCTTGATCATGCCGCCGGAAAGCTCGGAAGGGAATTTCTGCGCCGCGTCCGGCGGCAGTCCGACCAGCTCGACCTTGAGCATGGCCAGTTCGTCCATCAGCTTCTTCGGCAAATCGAGATATTCGCGCATCGGCACCTGGACGTTTTCGAGGACGGTCAGCGCCGAAAAAAGCGCGCCGTGCTGGAACAGCACGCCAAGCCGCATGTCGATGCGAAGGCGCTCCCTTTCGCTTGCCTTCTCGACGTCGACGCCGAACAGTTTGATTGTTCCCGATTGCTTGCGCGTCAGGCCAAGGATGGTGCGCAAGAGAACAGATTTGCCGGCACCGGAGGCACCGACGAAGCCGAGAATCTCCCCGCGCCAGATGTCGAGCGACAATTTGTCGAGAACGACTTGGTCGGCGAACGACACCGTGACGTCGTGCGCCGACAGCACGATCTCGTCCTCTTTGGCTTTCTCCGCCACCTTGGTCGTGTTTGTGCCCGGCAGCGCCATGTCAGAACTCGATCGCTGCATAGAACATGGCGAAAAGCCCATCGAGGATAATGACCACGAAGATCGACTTCACCACTGAGGCGGTCACATGCTGGCCAAGCGATTCGGCGCTGCCGCCAACCTTCATGCCCTCGACCGAGGCAATTATGCCGATGATCATGGCCATGAAAGGCGCCTTGATCAGGCCGGCAAAGATGGTGCTGAGGTCGATTGCGACACGCAGCCGGTCAATGAACGCTGCCGGTGCAATATCGGAGTAGAGCCATGCAGCCAAAATGCCGCCGCCCAGCGCGGCAAAGTTGGCGATGATCGTCAGGCAAGGTAGCGCGACGACCAGCGCGACCAGCCGCGGAAACACCAGCACGCCGATTGGATTGAGGCCGATCACTTTCAGCGCATCGACCTCCTCGCGCATCTTCATCGAGCCGATCTCGGCGGTGATCGCGCTACCGGAGCGGCCGGCGATCATGATCGCCGTCATCAGCACGCCGAGCTCGCGCAGGATCAGCACGCCGACCAGGTCGACGACGAAGATATCGGCGCCGAAATAGCTGAGCTGATAGGCGCCTTGCTGGGCGACGATCGCACCGACAATGGCCGACATCAGCACAACCACCGGTATGGCGCCAACGCCCATGCGATCGATCTGGTTGAAGATCGCCGCCATGTTGACGGCATGGCCGCGGCCAAGCTTCATCTGCGAGCCGCGTATCGTGGCGCCGAGGATGTTCATTGCGGCCAGGAAATCGTCGCGCATCTCATAAACGCGCCGGCCAACCGCCTCGAGCCCGCGAATGATGAAGTTGGGCGGCTTTGCCGGACCTGATTCGGGCTCGCGTCGAACGGCGTCCCCGACGGCGCCAAGCAGGATCGAGGCGATCTCGCTCTGCCCCTGCATCGTGATCTCGACGCCCTTCTTTTCGAAGCTGCTGACCAGGCGGTCGATCAGCCATGCTCCGGCAGTGTCCATCTTCTCGATTTGTGAGAGGTCGAGCGCCAGCGTCTTGAAGCCGCTGCGCTGCTCGATCTTGCGCATCTCGGCATCGACCAGCCCCACGGTGCGTGTCGTCCAGCTTCCCGAGAAAGCGCAGCCGAGAACGCCGCCCTCCTCGCCGATCGCGATGCGCGGCTGGTGGTCGGGCTCCTTGGCAGGGCCGCTTGCGTCGCGTTTGCGGATGGTCAACATGGCGTCCTGTTTAGCCTGACGGGGCCGACCTGTCGATTTGCCGATATCCTCCTTGTTGCACAGCCGGAGCAGAAAAATATGGCGCGTGTCATTTCGGTCGAGGCCGAGCGCTTTCCTATTGCCGGGACCTTCACCATTTCGCGCGGCTCGAAGACCGAGGCTGAGGTGATTTCCTGCGCCATCAGCGAAGACGGCCATACCGGGCGCGGCGAATGTGTCCCTTACAAGCGCTATGGCGAGACCGTGGAGGATGTGCGCGACGCGATCGAGGCGATGCGCGGTGAGATCGCGGGCGGCATCAGCCGCACCGCCCTGCTCGGTGCCATGCCTGCGGGTGCGGCACGCAATGCCATCGATTGCGCGCTCTGGGACCTGGAATCGAAGATCAGCGGAACACCGGTGGCGCATATGATACGAACCGTTCCGTTACGGGCGCTTGAGACGGCGTACACACTGTCGCTCGCCGAGCCCGAGGCGATGGCGGCGCAAGCCCGCGCCAACGCCCAGCGCCCGCTGCTCAAGGTCAAGATCGGCGGCGACAACGACATCGCCCGCATCCGTGCAGTGACGGCGGCGGCACCCGACAGCCGAATCATTCTCGACGCCAACGAGGGCTGGAATGACGACAATATCGTCGCAAACCTCGCCTTTGCCGCCGAGCACGGTATCGCCTTGATCGAACAGCCGCTGCGGGCGGGACATGACGGTATTCTTCGCCACATCGCGCATCCGGTGCCGATCTGCGCCGACGAAAGCGTGCACGAGGCGAAGGACCTCGACGCGCTTGTCGGCCTCTACGACGCCATCAACATCAAGCTCGACAAATCGGGTGGCCTGACCGCAGCACTCGTGCTTCGCGACCGCGCCCGCGAACTGGGTCTTGGCGTCATGGTCGGCTGCATGGTCGGCACATCGCTTGCGATGGCGCCGGCCGTGCTGTTGGCGCAGGATGCCGATTTCGTCGATCTCGACGGTCCGTTGCTGCTAGCCTGCGACCGCGTTCCAGGTCTCGTCTACCAAGGTTCGCTGGTGTCACCGCCCGAGCCAGCGCTGTGGGGCTGAACGCGCGGCAAGCCCGATCAGCGCCAGGCCCGTCAGGGCGATGGGGATCATCGCAAAGAAGCCATTCGCGCCGAAGCGATCGTAAAGAGGACCTGAAATCAGCGTTGCCACCGCCATGAAGAAGCCGTTGGAGAAATAGGCGATGCCTTGCGCCGCCCCGGTGCGTTCTTCCGCGATTGTCTCACCGATCATCTTTTGCAGGCCGATCAGCACCAGCGCCACCGAGACGGCGTGCAGTGTCTGGATCGCGAAGAACCCGCCAACGCCAAGCCCGAGCGGCCAGATCAGGGGGAAGGCAATCCAGCGCACGATCGCGCCTATCCCGGCAATCAGCATGATCGAGACGACCGAGAAGGAGGCGAAAGCCCGGGTGAAGACGACGAACATGCATATCTCGGCGACGACGCCCCACCCCCACAGCAGCCCGACAACCGAATCGCTGATGCCGATCGACTTCCAGTATATCGACACGAAGCCGTAGAGAAATGCGTGGCTGGCGGTGATGATGCCGACGCCGGTCGAAAAGTAGAGGAAGTACCGGTTGAGGAGTTTCGGTGCCGATTGCTGGATGTCGGCGGCTGAAAGCGGCGAGGCGCGGCGCGGACGGCCGAGGCGCGGCGCAATCAGTCCGGCGGCTAGCGCGGCGCATAACGACACGAAGATGATCACTGGGACAGCCTGGGCACCGCTCGCCGACAGGATGAAACCGCCGGCGAGATTGGCGCAGAGATAGGAGATCGAGCCCCATTTGCGCATGCCGGCGTAGTTCGAGCCGAAGCGGCGAACACCTGAAAGGGCGAGCGAATCGGCAATCGGCGAATGCGGCGTCCAGACGACCGTCAGCGCCAATGACACGGCAAGTACCATTGCGTAGGTCGGCGGCAGGAAGTAACCGGCCGACAGGATCAGCGATGCGGCGACCAGCGCGACATAGACATTGGCGCGGTCGCTCGCTTTGTCTGCCAGAGCGGTAAGAAAAGGCGTCGTCGCCACGCGCAGGAACATCGGCGCAGCGAGGATCACGGCTATCTGCTCGGCATGGAACCCCTTCGCCTGCAGCCACAGCGGGAAATAGGGCACATGCGTTCCGAGCGGAACGAAGAGCGTGAAGAAGATCAAGCTCATGCGCAGTTCGAAATGGCGTGGCTTGACGAGCTGTTCGGGCGAAAGCGGCGGCAGCGAGGACATTAACAGGCGATCCGTCGGCACGGCATTCAGCCGGGTCGGCCCACCACACCAGCCGCTGCATAACACGGCGAAAAAGTGGATGAAACCGCTGGACTAACCGATTAAAGCGAGGTGAGGCCGGGTTTGGTCAAGCCGCCTGGACTGCCCTGCCCTTGATGTCGATCGGCACGAGCACCTCGCTGCCGACCGGAGTCTCCGGCAGGACATGCGCCCAATGCAGTATCTCCATCCGGCCGTCAAAATGCTCGACCACCGCCGTGCAGCTCTCCACCCAATCGCCGGTGTTGATGTACTGCACGTCCTCGTAGCTTTCGATCGCCGCATGGTGGATGTGCCCGCAGATCACGCCGTCGACATGCGAGCGGCGCGCCTCCTCGCTCAGCACGGTCTGGAACGAGCCGATGAAATTCACCGCCTTCTTGACCTTGACCTTGGCCCAGGACGAGAACGACCAGTAAGGCAGGCCGAGCACTTGGCGCAGGCGCGTGATGACGCGATTGACCAGCATCGCCGCGTCATAGGCATAGTCGCCTAGATAGGCCAGCCAGCGCGCATTGTGGACGACGGTGTCGAACTGGTCGCCATGGATGACAAGAAGGCGTTTGCCATCGGCGGTCTCGTGGACGGCGCGATCGGCGACGACAATGCCGCCGAAATGCACACCTTGAAACTGCCGCGCGAACTCGTCATGGTTGCCGGCGATGTAGGTGATGCTGGCGCCCTTGCGCGCCTTGCGCAGCAATTTCTGGACCACGTCATTGTGGCTCTGCGGCCAGTGCCAGCTCCGTCTCAAGCGCCAGCCGTCGACGATATCGCCGACGAGATAGATGATATCGGCATCGTGATGGCGCAGGAAATCGATCAGGAACTCGGCCTTCGCCGCCTTCGATCCGAGATGGACGTCGGAGATGAACATGCTGCGGAAAGTGCGGGGCTCTGCGCCAGACATCATTTGTCACCGTTGCTTTCGCGTGAGGCTATGCCCCGATTCATGCAACAACCGTATGACGGTTGCGATTGGTCCAGCCATACGGGTAGGTTGCCGCGGCAATCAGAGGAGAAAATCACCATGGATCTCGGCATTCGCGGCAAGAAGGCCATCGTCTGCGCCTCGAGCAAGGGGCTGGGACGCGGTTGCGCCATGGCGCTGGCAGAGGCAGGCTGCGATCTGGTCGTCAACGGCCGCAACGCCGACGTGCTGGCCAAAACCGCCGCCGAACTGCGCGAGAAATTCGGCGTCAGCGTGACCGAGATCGTCGGCGACGTATCCAAACCCGACGTCCAGAAGGCGCTGCTTGCCGCCTGCCCCGATCCCGACATCCTCGTCAACAACAATGGCGGTCCGCCGCTTCGCGATTTCCGTGCGCTCGATCGGGAAAAGATCCTCGAAGGCGTCACCCAGAACATGGTGACCCCTGTCGAGCTGGTTCAGGCCGTGATCGACGGCATGGCGGCGCGCGGCTTCGGCCGCATCGTCAACATCACCTCGCTGTCGGTCTATGTTCCTATCCCCGGCCTCGACCTGTCGTCCGGAGCCCGCGCTGGCCTCACGTCGTTCCTGGCAGGCGTCGCGCGGACGGTGATCGACCGCAATGTGACGATCAACAACATGCTGCCGGGAAAACTCGATACCGACCGGCTGCGCGGCCCGCATGAGGCCGGCACACCCGAAGACCCGGCCGCCGCCGCCGCGCGCAAAGCCAAGGCCGCGGCCAACGTTCCGGCCAAGCGACTCGGCACGCCGGAGGAATTCGGCCAGATCTGCGCCTTCCTGTGCTCGGTTCACGCCGGTTACCTGACCGGACAGAACATACCGGTCGACGGCGGCCTCTACGTCAGCGCGTTCTGAACAGCGGAGAGGAAAAGACCTGAATAGCGCGGCAGGATTTTAGCACAACTAACTGAAACAAATCGATTTTACTCGTTTCGCAAGGCAAAATGGCGGTTGCGTCATTTGGCATCGTGAAAAACCAATTCTGCATGTTAAAAGGCTTCAAGGCAGGATCGCAGGGAGGCGGCCGTCATGACAGGCGAAAGCAAGAAGGCGGCGCGATCCGACCTGGACGAAGCAGCGCTCTACTTCCACAAGCACCCCCGGCCCGGAAAGCTTGAAATCCAGGCGACGAAGCCGCTCGGCAATCAGCGCGACCTGGCGCTTGCCTATTCGCCCGGGGTCGCCGCCCCCTGCCTTGAAATCCGCGACGATCCGGCAACTGCCGCAGACTATACAGCCCGCGCCAATCTTGTTGGCGTCGTCACCAACGGTTCGGCGGTGCTGGGCCTCGGCAATATCGGACCGCTCGCCTCCAAGCCGGTGATGGAAGGCAAGGCGGTGCTGTTCAAGAAGTTCGCCGGCATCGATGTCTTCGACATCGAGATCGATGCACCGGGCATCGAGCGCATGGTCGAGACGATCTCGGCGCTGGAACCGACCTTCGGCGGCATCAACCTTGAGGACATCAAGGCGCCCGAGTGCTTCGAGGTCGAGGAGCAGTTGAAAGCGCGCATGGGCATACCGGTCTTCCATGACGATCAGCACGGCACCGCCATCATCGTCGCCGCCGCCGTGCTCAATGGGCTGGAATTCGCCGGCAAGTCCATCTCCGACATCAAGATCGTCACGTCGGGGGCAGGTGCTGCGGCGCTTGCGTGCCTCAACCTTCTGGTCTCGCTCGGCGCGCGGGTCGAAAACATCTGGGTCACCGACCGGTTCGGCGTCGCCCATAAGGGCCGCGTCGAGGAGATGGACCGCTGGAAAGATCCTTATGTGAAGGATACCGAAGCGCGCACGCTGGCCGACGTTCTGCCCGGCGCCGACGTGTTTCTCGGCCTGTCTGCCGCCGGCGTGCTGAAGCCGGAATTGCTTCACCACATGGCGCCCAAGCCGCTGATCCTGGCGCTGGCCAACCCCAATCCCGAGATCATGCCGGAAGCGGCACGGGCAGCACGGCCCGACGCGATGATCTGCACGGGCCGCTCCGATTTCCCCAATCAAGTCAATAACGTACTCTGTTTTCCTTACATCTTCCGTGGCGCGCTGGATTGCGGCGCAAGCGCCATCAACGAAGAGATGAAGATGGCCGCGGTGCGAGCGATTGCAGCGCTTGCCCGCGAAGAGCCGTCCGACGTTGCCGCGCGCGCCTATTCCGGCGAGACGCCGATCTTCGGCCCGGAGTTCCTGATCCCCTCACCTTTCGACCCGCGACTGATCCTGCGCATTGCCCCTGCCGTCGCCAAGGCAGCCTGCGAGAGCGGCGTCGCGACCCGGCCGATCACCGATTTCGCCGCCTATGTCGACAAGCTGAACCGCTTCGTCTTCCGCTCCGGCCTGGTCATGAAGCCGGTATTCTCGATGGCCAAGACGTCGAGCGCCAAGCGCGTCATCTATGCCGATGGCGAGGACGAGCGCGTACTTCGCGCCGCGCAAGTCGTGCTCGAGGAAGGCATTGCCGAACCGATCCTGATCGGCCGCCCGCATGTCATCGAGGTGCGGCTGAAGCGCTACGGGCTGCGCATCAAGCCGGGCGTCGATTTCGGCTTGATCAACCCGGAAGACGATCCGCGTTACCGCCACTATGTCGACCTTTTGATCGAGCTTGCCGGCCGGCGTGGGGTGACGACGGAAGCGGCGCGCACCATGGTGCGCACCGACAATACGGTGATCGCCGCCCTTGCCCTGAAGCGCGGCGACGCCGACGCCATGGTCTGCGGCCTTGAGGGCCGTTTCGAGCGTCATTTGCGCAACGTGACGCTGATCATCGGGCCGCGCGCCGGCATCAAGGATCGCGACCTGTCGACGCTTTCCATGCTGATTTCGCAGCGCGGCATCATTTTCCTCACCGACACCCATGTCTCCGTCGATCCGACCGCCGAGGAGATTGCTGAGATGACCGTTTTGGCGGCCGAGGAGATTCAGCGTTTCGGCATCGAGCCCAAGGCAGCGCTGCTGTCGCATTCGGATTTTGGCTCCCGCGATTCGCCAAGCGCCATGAAGATGCGGCAGGCGGCGGCGATCTTGGCGCGCATCGCGCCCGACCTGCAATGCGACGGCGAGATGCATGCCGACTCGGCGCTATCGGAGCAGCTGCGCCAGCGCGTCTATCCGCATTCGCGGCTGAAGGGCGAAGCCAATCTGCTGGTGTTCCCCAATCTCGATTCGGCGAACATCACGCTGACCGCGCTGCGCACGATGATGGACGCGCTGCATGTCGGCCCGATCCTGCTCGGCACCGACAGCCCGGCGCACATATTGACGCCGTCGGTCACCTCGCGCGGCGTCGTCAATATGACGGCACTGGCCGTGGTCGAAGCCGCGCATAAGGCGCAAGCCATCGTCGATCTGGGCTAGCCGTGGGCTTTCTCAGATTGGCCCGAACCGGAAATGCCCTGTCTGCCTGAAGGCAAACAAAGTGTCCTCTTCCCTGGCGCCGCCACCGATATTGTGAATGACCAGCCCTCTTGTCGGCACCACAGTGGAGCGATTGGACGACACGATGGCAATATGCGACAGATTGCCGGGCAGCATCTGGGCGACGAGATCCCCAGGCCGATAGTCGGCGGGGTCTTGGCTGACGGGCAAGGCAGCACCGCGCCGCTCAAAATAGACCGCAAGATTGGGCACACGGCGGTGGTCGATGTTGCGGTCGGGCGCTTTCAGGCCCCAAGCCTTCGGATAGGCGGCAAAATTGGCCCGCATATCCTCATGCACCAATTCTTGCAGATCGAGATCGAAGGCGCGGCGATAGGCACGGATTACGACATCCGTGCACACACCCCGCTCGGGCTCAACGTCCCCGCCCGGATAGGCCAGGCGTGTATAGGTCGGATCGTAGAGCGTGGTGACGCCGATCTGCTCACGGGCGGCTTCGACCAATTTGGTGCCCCAATCCGGCGTGATGGGCTTTTCCTGCGCCATGGCAACCGGCATCGCCAGGCACAAAAGACCAAATTGCACTGCGGCTCGACGGGTAATCGCGGTCATGCCAAGCCTCCGGGCATTGCTGGATCCAGGCATTCTTCTGGGCGAATACGCCTTTTTCGTGCAACGCCAGGGTGTCGCGGTCCTGACAATGTCCGAGTATGCCGTGCGGCGTGGTCGATATGACGCGCTGGTTGTGGTCGAAGCCGCGCACAAGGCGCAAGCCATCGCCGATTTGGGCTGAAGCCGGAATCAGCGATATGCTAAACAAACGCTTAACCGCAAGCGCGGTAGCTTTCAGAACGGCAGACAGGCGGAGTTCCGGAGCGATGACGGGCGCACGTTGGAAGCTGACGCGGGCCGCCGCGCTGCTCGGTGCCCTGCTACTGTGCGACATCGCCGTCACTCAGGCGCAGGCCGCCTCCCGCCTCTGCCGCCAGCTTGAAGCCGATCTTGCTGCCGCTTCTCGTGGTGGCGGCGGCAAACCGGCCTTGCTCAGGAAATATGACGACGCGATCGCCCGGCAGCGCCAGCAGATTTCAAAGGCCGTCAGCCAATCCAGCAGCGCCGGCTGCGGCTTTTCGCTGTCTCGCCGCAACGCCAACGTATGCGCGGCACTCGACGCCACCATCGATCGCATGGCTGCCAATCTCGACGACTTGCAGGCCAAGCGCGCTGAGCTTGACAGCGGTGGTTCGCGACGCGATCGCGCGCGCATATTGACCTCGCTTGACGCCAATGGCTGCCGCGACGAAGCGGCGCCATCAAAGCCCGCACCGGTTCGCGAAGCCAGCGATGAAAACGGCAACGGAAACCTGCTCGAGCAGCTTTTGGGCAGTGAATCCGATGCGCCCGACCAGCGTGAAGAGCCCAGCCAGGCTGAAGAGCTAAGTCAGCCGGGCAACATCCGCACCCTGCTCAACAACGCCGACATGGGCCAGCCGCGAGGAGAATTCCGCACCATGTGTGTGCGGACCTGCGACGGTTATTTCTTCCCGATGTCGAATGCTGCCTCGCTCGGCGATTTCGAGCGCGACCAGAAGAATTGCGAATCGAGCTGCCCCGGCACCGAGATGCAGGTTTTCTACACGCGCGGCATGAACAGCGATTCGGCGTCCATGACGTCTTCGGTGACCGGCAGGCCTTATATCGAACTGCCGACGGCCTACCTCTACAAGCAGTCCGACATGCCACGGCCGCCGGCATGCGGCTGCAATGCCGCGCAGAATTTCGAAATCATCGCCGGCAACCCGCCCAGCCCGGAACGATCCGAAGCGAACGTGGAGACCACTCCGTTCATTCCGGTGCCGGTTGCCAGGCCTGATCCGGGCGCCGACCCGGAGACCTTGGCCAACGCGGAAGGCGGCCTCGACCGTGAGGCGATCAGACGCCTTGCCGTCAAACCCGTGCCTTCGCTGACGTCCCTGCCGCCGCCCGAACAGCGCAAGGTCAGGGTCGTCGGGCCAACGTTCCTTCCCGACCCAGCAGCGGCAACAGATCTGCAAGCTCCGGACCCGAAGGCTGTCCCGTAAGCGCCAGCCTCAGCGGCATGAACAGCGCCTTGCCCTTACGGCCGCTCGCCGCTCGGATTTTGCCGGTCCAGTCTTTCCAGACGGTGCCGTTCCAAGGCTCCTCCGGCAGCAGTTCGAACGCCTGGCGAAGAAAGTCGCGGTCATCGTCGGAAAACTCCGCCGGCTCCTCTGGACCGTCGCGAAGTGTGCGCCACCAGATCGCCGCATCGGCCAGCCTGTCGAGATTGCCGCGCACCGCCAGCCAGAAAGGCTCGGCCTGTTCGCCAGAGATGCCGAGCACGATCAGCCGGTCGCGCGCCTCGGAAAAGGGCATGTGGTGCAGCAGCGTGCGGTTGAGCACGAAGAGCTCGTCCGGATCGAATTTGGCGGCGGATTTCGATGTTGCCGCCGGATCGAAGCGCTCGGCAAGTTCAGCCATCGTCGGCACCGCCACGACGTTTTCCGAGGTACCGACGAGTACCGCCAGCGAAGCGACCGCCATTGGCTCTATGCCGCTCTCACGCAGGCTCTGTATGGACAGCGCGCCGGTGCGCTTGGAAAGCCCCTCGCCTGATGCTGTTGTCAGAAGATTGTGGTGGCCGAACACCGGCGGCTCGGCGCTGAGCGCCCGGAACAGGGCTATCTGGACGCCGGTATTGGTGACGTGGTCGTCGCCACGAATGACATGGCTGACGCCCATGTCGATGTCGTCGATCACCGAAGGCAGTGTGTAGAGATAGGTGCCGTCCTCGCGCCGCAGAACGGGATCTGAAAGCGAGGCGAGGTCGACGGTCTCCTCGCCGCGCACCAGGTCGTTCCAGTGGATTTCGGTGCGCTCCGGCTGCAGCGGATCGCTGCTGAAGTTGGGCAGCAGAAAGCGCCAGTGCGGCCGCCGGCCATCGGCCTCATATTCCGCGACCTGCTCGGGTGCCAGCGTCAGCGCCTCGCGGCCATAGACTGGCGGCAGGCCACGCGTGCGGCGCACCTTGCGCCTCAGGTCGAGCTCTTCAGGCGTCTCATAGCAGGCATAGACGAGGCGGGCCTCCTTCAGCCTTTCCAGTGCGGCATCATAGATTTCGACCCGCCGCGACTGATACTCCGTGGCATCGGGGAAGATGCCCAGCCAATGCAGATCATAAAGGATGGCGTCGGAAAATTCCTGCGTCGAACGGGCAACGTCGGTATCGTCGAAGCGCTGGATGAAGCGGCCCTTGTTCTTGATGGCGAACAGCCAGTTGAACAAAGCGGTGCGCGCATTGCCGATATGGATGCGGCCGGTCGGTGACGGGGCGAAACGGACGGTAACTGTCATGAGCGGGGCGTACCGGATGGTTTTGCTGTTGACAAGACGCGCCCCCGCGCTCTGCGGCAGACATAGAACATGACGAAGACGAAGAAAAGACGGCAGCGCCGCGCGTCCATTAAGACGCGCCGCGCCGTAACCGTCAGATCACCAGGCCTTTGGTCAGCTCAAGCGCCTGACGTTCGAACAGCCGGCGGTAGATGCCGCCTTGCAGCCGGATCAGTTGGTCATGCGATCCCTCCTCGACAATGCGGCCGCGATCGAACACCAGAAGCCTGTCCAGCGCGCGCACGGTCGACAGCCGGTGGGCGATGACCAGCGTCGTGCGGCCGACCATCAAGCGCTCCATCGCCTGCTGGATCAGCACCTCCGATTCCGAATCGAGGCTCGACGTTGCCTCGTCCAGGATGAGGATGCGCGCATCGGCGAGGAAGGCGCGTGCGATTGCAACACGCTGACGCTCGCCGCCCGACAGCTTTACGCCACGCTCGCCGACCAACGTGCCATAGCCTTTCGGCAAATCGGCGATGAAGTCATGCGCGCTGGCCAAGCGCGCCGCGTGCTCGATCTCGGCCTGCCTGGCGCTCGGCCGGGCATAGGCGATGTTTTCAGCCAGCGACCGGTGGAACAGGATCGGCTCCTGCTGGACAATCGCGATCTGTGCGCGCAGCGACGCCTGCGCGACATTGGCAATATCCTGGCCGTCGATCAGGATATTGCCCGCAGTCACGTCATAGAGGCGCTGGATCAGCTTGACGAACGTGGTCTTGCCGGAGCCCGAATGGCCAACCAGCCCGACCCGCTCGCCCGGAGCGATATCCACCGAAAAGTCCCGATAAAGCGGCAAGCGGTGGCTACCGTAGTGGAACGTGACATTGTCGAAGGTGATACGGCCATCGGTGATCCGGATCAGCTTGGCTCCGGGCCGATCCTCGATGCCGAGTGGTTCGGACTGGAAGTCGACCAGTTCCTCCATGTCATTGATCGAGCGCTGCAGATTGCGGATATGCGTGCCGATGTCACGCAGATAGCCTTGCAGCACGAAGAATGAGGTCAGCACGAAGGCGACGTCGCCGGCGCTTGCCTGCCCCCACGACCACAAAAGCAAGGAAAAGCCGATGACCGCTGCCCTCAAAAGCAGCAGCATCGTGCCTTGCGTGGTGCCGTTGACGGTGCCGCGCACCCAGGTGCGCCGCGTGCGTGCGCGCCATTTGGCGACGACGTCGGCAAGCCGTGTCTCCTCGCGCTCCTCAGCGCCAAAACCCTTGACCACGGCGTTGCAGCTCACCGCATCGGCCAGCGAGCCGCCAAGCCGCGTATCCCACGCATTGGCAAGCCTTGCCGCGGGGGCGACATAGCCGAGCGACAGCATCGTCGTTACGCCGATGAACAGCACCGAGCCCGTCGCGACGACCGCGCCCATCAGCGGCCAGAACCAGCCGAGCAACAGCGTCGAGCCGACAAGCATGACGACCGACGGCAGCAGCGCGATCAGGATCGTGTCGTTGAGCAGGTCGAGCGCCCACATGCCGCGCGTTATCTTGCGCACCGTCGATCCGGCGAAGCTGTTTGCGTGCCAGTCGGTGGAGAAGCGCTGGACGCGGTGGAAGGCATCGGCGGCGATGTCGGCCATCATCTTCAGGGTCAGTTCGACGATGGCCATGAAGGCGAGATTGCGCAGCACGACACCGGTGAGCGCCAGGGCCACCAGCATCGAAAAGGCAGCCGTCGCGGCATTCCATGCGACATCGTCGGCAGTGGCACTGCTGGCAACGGCGTCGACCAGCCGGCCGGAATAGAGCGGCGTCAGCACGTCGGCCAGGGTCGACAGCAGGAATGTGGCCATGATCAGCGAAAGCCGCCACGGCTGGCGCCGCCAATGACTGAGCGTAAAACCAAGAACGCTGCGAAAGGCGCCCGCGCGCAAATCTATTCGAAAACGAGCCATGATGTCATTCGGGCGCAAACGAGCCCGATCCCGGAAAGGTCGAAATTGAAAAAACCGCGTCGGGCGAATTAGCACCCAAGGAAAGCGGAGGTTCGGCACATTTGGCGGCTCGCCCGAATACGGGCGGCGACCGGCATCGACGAACGCCTGTTCTCAGCTCGGCTTCGCCGCAAAGGTAAGAACCTTCGGGCTCACCGATTGGGACCTAGGCTTCGCGGCCTCGCATAACGATGTCAAATCCTGGCATTTCGGTCCTCCCCTAGGGGATCGCGGAAAGGCGTTTATAGAGACGCCTCAACGCCGCGCCAAGTCAGTAGATGGTCGAAAGCGCATCTGGTCCAACCAGTGAGACGATTTTGCAACAATCGCGGGTTGTGCGCTGCCTCTGTTCAGGTTGCCGGGATACGGTCGAAGCGCATATAGCGGCCGTCGGTGGAAGGCCTGAAGCCGAGCTTCTCGTAGACCGCGTGGGCATCGTTGGTAGACAGGCTCCAGTGGGTGACAGTCTTGCAATCCGGGTGGTCGATAAGCGCCTGGACAAGCCGGGTCCCGATGCCTTGCCCGCGATACCCGGGCCAGACAATGATGTCGGCGAGATAGGCAAATACCGTACGGTCGGTGATCGCCCGGCCAAAGCCGACCTGATTGCCGCCGACATAGGCGCCGACGCACAGTGAGTTGGCAAAGGCGCGGCGGTGCAGTTCATCGCTGCGGCCGCTGCCCCAATAGCTCTCCTTCAAAATGTCGGACGTCGCCCGGAAGTCGATCTGCGACAGGTCGAATCTGATTTCAAAGTTGGCCATGGCTAAACCGTTATGCAGCCAATCGCCTACCCGCCATCCCTGAACCGGTTGGTAATAGGATAGCGGCGGTCGCGGCCAAAATTCTTCCTGGTGATCTTCACGCCGGGCGCTGCCTGCCGGCGCTTGTATTCGGCGACGTAAAGCAGGTGCTCGACGCGCGTCACCGTCGCCCGGTCATGGCCGCGCGCAACGATCTCGTCGACACCCATCTCGTTCTCGACCAGACACTCCAATATGTCGTCGAGCACTGGATAGGGCGGCAGCGAATCCTGGTCGGTCTGGTTCTCGCGCAGTTCCGCCGAGGGCGCCTTGTCGATGATATTGTTCGGGATCACCTCGCCGGACGGGCCTAGCGCGCCCGGCGGCACATGCGCGTTGCGCCAGCGCGACAACGCATAGACCTGCATCTTGTAGAGGTCCTTTATCGGGTTGAAGCCGCCATTCATGTCGCCATAGAGCGTGGCGTAGCCTACCGACATCTCGCTCTTGTTGCCGGTAGTGACCACCATCGAGCCGAACTTGTTGGAAATCGCCATCAGGATGGTGCCACGGGCCCGGCTCTGCAGGTTTTCCTCGGTGATGCCTTCCTTGGTGCCCTCGAAAAGCTGCGTCAGTGTGTGCAGGAAGCCCTCGACCGGCTCGAAGATCGGCACGATATCGTAGCGGCAGCCGAGCGCGCGGGCGCAGTCCTCGGCGTCCTTGAGCGAGTCCGTCGAAGTGTAGCGGTAAGGCATCATCACGGCGCGCAGCCGTTCCTCGCCGAGCGCATCGACGGCAAGTGCCGCGCAGATCGCCGAATCGATGCCGCCGGAAAGGCCGAGCACGACATTCTTGAAGCCGTTCTTGTTGACGTAGTCGCGCAGGCCCAACATGCAGGCGCGATAGTCGGCCTCCTCCTTCTCCGGGATTTTCGACATCGGTCCGTCAGAGCAGACCCAGACGTCATTCTTTCGCTTCCAGGTGGTGACGTTGACCGTCTCCTCGAACTGGCTCATCTGGAAGGCCAGCGTCTTGTCAGAGCCTATGGCAAACGACGCGCCGTCGAAGATCAGCTCGTCCTGGCCGCCAAGCTGGTTGGCATAGATAATCGGCAGTCCGCATTCGATGACCTGGCGGATGACGATCTGGTGGCGGACGTCGACCTTGCCGCGGTAATAGGGCGAGCCGTTCGGGACCAGCAGGATTTCCGCGCCGCTTTCGGCCAGCGTCTCGCAGACGGCAATCTCGCCCCAGATATCTTCACAGACCGGCACTCCCACCCGCACGCCGCGGAAATTGACCGGCCCTTGGATCTCGGGTCCGGCCTGGAAGACGCGCTTCTCGTCGAACTCACCGTAATTCGGCAGATCGAGCTTGTAGCGTTCGGCAAGGATCTTGCCGCCATCGGCAAAGATGATCGAATTGTGCGTGCCGGTCTTGCGCTTCAGCGGCGTGCCGATGATGACGCCCGGGCCGCCATCGGCGGTATCGCCGGCGAAGTCCTCGGCAGCCCGCTCGCAGGCCTTCAGGAAGGCGGGCTTCAGCACCAGATCCTCAGGCGGATAGCCGGCCAGGAAAAGCTCGGTGAACAGCACGAGATCGGCGCCCTGGCGGGCGGCATCCGCCCTCGCCTCGCGCGCCTTGGCAAGATTGCCGGCGACGTCGCCGACCGTCGGATTGAGCTGGGCGACGGCGATGCGCAATATGTCTGGAGCGGTCTTGTCGATCATGCCTGTGGGTTTAGCGCGGCAAAATTCGTCGGGCAATGGCGTTCGTTTGGACCAAACAATCGGTCCTATTCGCCCATATATTCGCGTAGCGCCTCCGGCGGATGGTTCTCGCCGATCGACATTGCCAGAATGCGCGAAATGTGTCGGCGCGGCAGCTCGGTCTCCGCCGCCCAGGCGTTGATCTGCACCTGGATCTTGTCTAGGTCCTTCTTCGATGTCGGGCTCTGCGCGATGTCGAGCCCGGCGTCGCGCAGCGCTGCCGCCATGTCGGCCGAGACGATGAAGGCGTCCCACTCCAGCCAGCGCAGAAAATACTGGCCGGTATTGCCGCCGAGCCGGCTCCCGTGCTTGCCGAGATAAGCCATCAGCCCGACCTGATCGCCGGCCGGCCAGTCGGCGAGGAACTTGCCGAAGCTGCCATGCTCCTTCGACACGCGCTCGACGAAGGCTGCGTTGTCGCGTACCGACTTGATCTTCTGCGGATTGCGCACGATGCGCTTGTCGGCGGTGAGATCGTGCCAGAAATCGTCAGGCTGGAACAGCAGCCGCTTCGGCTCGAAGCCAAGAAATGCTTCCTCGAAACCTGGCCATTTCTGCTCGATGACGCGCCAGACGAAGCCGGCGGCAAAGACCCGTTCGGCCATGGTCGACAGGATCCGGTCATCCGCAATCTTTGCCAGCGCGGCATTGTCGGGCGTAGGGCCCAGCAGCGACGTCAGCGCTGCCTCACCGCCTTTGCGTTTCGCCGCACGGGCGCGAATCTTCTGAAAATCCACCATTGTTTCCTGACCCCATCGCGTCAATCTACCACTTCCCGTATGAACCGGCAGCTTCTACCTCTATCGCTGACGACGGAGGCGACGATGAACAAAACGATCGAGGACCTGGCAAACCGCTGGCTGAAGCGAAAGCCGGACGGCCTCAGCGCGCTCGAAAGCCGGGTGCTGCAATCAACGCTCGAGCGCACCACGATCTCCAAGGACACCAACAAGGCCGTCGCCTTTCACCAGACGTTTGGCGACCGCCTGGCTGACACCATCGCCCGGATCGGCGGTTCGTGGTCCTTCATCCTGACATTCATTGGCTTCCTGATCCTGTGGACGGCAGGCAATGTCTGGCTCTTGTCGCGCGCCGCCTTCGATCCCTATCCTTTCATCTTCCTCAATCTCGTGCTTTCCATGGTTGCTGCCCTGCAGGCGCCAGTGATCATGATGGCGCAGAACCGCCAGACCGAGCGCGATCGTATCGACGCCGCCCACGACTATGAGGTTAATCTCAAGGCCGAGATCGAGATCATGGCGTTGCATGAAAAGCTCGACGAACTGCGCCACAGCCAGATCATCGGCATGCGAGACGAGATCGCCCGGCTGGCCGAGCAGGTGAAGCGCATCGACGAGATTCTGTCGAAGCAGCGGACGTCTTCATGACGGAAGCCATTCATCGTCTCATTGAGCAATATGGGCTGGTCGCGGTTTTTCTGGGCTGCGTCGCCGAGGGCGAAAGCGCCGCCATCCTTGGCGGTTTCTTTGCGCATCAGCATGTCTTCGTCCCGTGGCAGGCCTTCCTCGCGGCGGCGCTCGGCGCCTTCGGTGGCGACACGTTCTTTTTCATCCTGGGACGGAGCTTCGCCGACCATAAATTCGTGATCGGACTCCGAGCCCGGCCAGGGTTCAGCCACGCCTACCGCCTTGTCACCTCTCATCCCAACATTTTCGTGCTGTCGAACCGCTACATCTATGGCCTGCGCCTGGTCGGTGGTATCGCAGCCGGGCTGTCGGGCATCGCCGCAGCGCGCTTCGTCATCCTCAACGCCATCTCGTCGGTAGTCTGGGCGGCACTGTTCTGCACTGTCGGTTATGTCTTCGGGCTGGGCGCGGAGCGCATCGTCGGCCAGGCGCTGGCCCGCCACGAGCGGTTGCTGATCGCCCTGGTCATCGGTCTCGTTGTGGCCATCCTCGGCTGGCTGGCGTCGCACGTCCTCGCCAAGAAGGAGCTTCGCAAGGGAAGCTGATCGTCAATCAATGCCGAGCGCGCGGTCGCCCTTCTCGAGGATCAGCGGAATGATCAGGTCTTCCTCGTCGGCAAGATGCCGGGTCAACATGGCGATCAGCCGGCTGTTCTCGTCGGCATAGGCATCGGCGGCGAAGCGCTGTTTGTCCTCGCTCTCCTGAAGCGTGCCGATGAAGGCATTTGCCGCCTCGGCATTGCGCTCCAGTCCCTCATGGATTGTGTGGTGATCGGCATCCAGGATTTCGAAGCCGCGCTTCAGACGAGTCTCGGCCCTGGCGAAGACCGGGAAATAGTGATGGTCCTCGACATTGTGGTGGCCATCGAGATTGCCGAGGAAATGATTGAGGCGCGGCGCGAACCAGCGTGCGAATTCCGGCGCGTTCAGCCTGCCCTCACGATAATCGCCAATGCCGTTGGTGAGCATGCCGCCAAGGTCGCGGAACATGTCGTGCCGCTGCAGCCACATATTGGCCATGCCGTGGATGTTGGCATGCGCCTGCCAGTCCTCGCGCGGATATTTTTCCACCAGCCAGCGCAGATCGTCCGGCAGGCCCTCACGTTCAAGCAGCAGAAATCCGGCGGTATCGGCCATATCGGTCTCCTCGATTAACCGGCATGTGGTGCCTGAAACCTCAGATCGGTACCCCAACGATGCGCTCGATGACTGCGACGCCCCAGACGCCGGCGACGATCACCACCGAAATCAGCACCGCCAGCGAACCGCAATCCTTGGCTAGCTGGATGTCGATGTTGAATTCGCGGCTGAACGCGTCGCATGCCGCCTCAATGCCGGTGTTCAGCACTTCGATCATGATCATGAGCAGCACCGCACCGATCAGCAGGGCATAGCCGCGCCACGATTCTGAAAGGAACCAGCCGAGCGGCAGCGCAAGCACAAGCAGGACCAGTTCCAGCTGGAAGGCCTCCTCGCCGGCGGCCAGTTTGCGAAACGCCCGCACCGAATTGTAAAAAGCGTCGATCAGCCGCTGCATGCCAAAACCCTTCGGAATCACCGGCAGGGGATAGCGCAATGGCTGGATCAAGGGAATAAGGCGGCCTCTTCAAAAATCAGCCGTCTGCTACCTTGATCGACGGCGTCGACTTCTCGAACTGCGGCAGCCCATCGTCGATCGCGTAGTAATCGCCCTTGTCGCCGACGAAGATATGACATTCCCCTTGAAGTCCGGTTGGCGCGTCGAACAGGCCGGCCATGACCGAAACGTAGCCACCCTCCATCGGTTTCCAGAACAGCAGCGATCCGCATGTCTTGCAAAAACCGCGCCTGGCAAACGAAGATGCCTCGTACCAGGTGACGTTCTCTGCGCCGGCGATTGTGATGTCGCGATCGGCGACATTGGTCGCGGCATAAAAATGCCCGCTCTGCTTTCGGCACTGCGAGCAATGGCAGTAGATAACGCCGCGTAGCGGTCCTCGCGTCTGCAACCGCACTGCCCCGCACAAGCATGATCCGCTGTGACTGTCAGCCATCTCGGCCTCCCAATGCAATTGCCATCGCTTGGCAGGATTCCAGTTTTGCGCGCGTTACGCACGAGCAAATGCGACACCCGCCGGATTGAATACAAAAAGCGCCGGATTTCTCCGGCGCTTTTTCAATATATCAAAGTTCAGATCGCATCAGCCGTTGACGGCCTGCTTGTGCTGGACCGGATGGCTCTTCTTGAGCAGATCGGACACCAGGAAGGCCAGCTCGATCGCCTGGTCGGCATTGAGGCGCGGGTCGCAATGGGTGTGGTAGCGATCCTGCAGCTCTTCGGCGGTGATGGCGCGGGCACCACCGGTGCACTCGGTGACGTTCTTGCCGGTCATCTCGATGTGGATGCCGCCGGGATGCGTGCCTTCGACGCGATGCACCTCGAAGAAGGTCTGCACCTCCTTCAGGATGCGGTCGAACGGCCGTGTCTTGTAGCCGGCGGCCTCGATGGTATTGCCATGCATCGGATCCGACGACCACACCACGCTGCGGCCTTCCTTCTGCACCGCGCGCACCAGTTTGGGCAGATGTTCGGCGACCTTATCGGAACCGAAGCGGGCAATCAGCGTCAGCCGGCCAGGCTCGTTCTCCGGATTGAGCAGGTCGATGAGCTGCAACAGGCCGTCCGGCGTCAGCGACGGGCCACATTTCAGGCCGAGCGGGTTCTTGATGCCACGGCAGTATTCGACATGCGCGTGGTCGGGTTGGCGCGTGCGATCGCCGATCCAGATCATGTGGCCGGAGGTGGCGTACCAGTCGCCCGAAGTCGAATCGACGCGGGTCAGCGCCTCTTCATAACCGAGCAGCAGCGCTTCGTGGCTGGTGTAGAAATCGGTCTCGCGTAGCGCGTAATTGGTCTCCGAGGTGATGCCGACGGCCTTCATGAAGTCCATCGTCTCGGTGATGCGGTTGGCGAGCGACTCGTATTTCTCGCCCTGCGGGCTGTCGGACACGAAGCCGAGCATCCATTGATGCACGTTCTCCAGGCTGGCGTAGCCGCCCTGGGCGAAGGCGCGCAACAGGTTGAGCGTCGCCGCCGACTGGCGGTACGCCATCTCCTGCCGCGCAGGATCGGGAATGCGCGACTTGGCATCGAACTCGATGCCATTGATGATGTCGCCGCGATAGCTGGGCAGCGTCACACCGCCCTTGGTCTCATTGTCGGACGAGCGCGGCTTGGCGAACTGGCCGGCGACACGGCCGACCTTCACCACCGGCTGCGCGCCGGCGAAGGTCAGTACCACCGACATCTGCAAAAAGACGCGGAAGAAGTCGCGGATATTGTCGGCGCCATGCTCGGCGAAGCTCTCGGCGCAATCGCCACCCTGCAGAAGGAATGCGTCCCCGGCAGCGACGGCTGCAAGCTGCTTCTTCAGCTTGCGCGCCTCACCTGCAAAAACCAACGGCGGAAAGGTGGCGAGCTGGGCTTCCGTGTTCCTCAGCGCGACAAGGTCCGGATAGGCAGGAACCTGCTGGATCGGCTTAGCTCTCCACGAATTCGGCGACCATTTCGTCATCGAAGCACCCAACGCTCTTTCGCACGGACGCCATCGCCCGCCAATCCGCCCAATATGGGGTCGCGGCTCCATACACGAAGCCGATTTCCTATTCTAGACCGGAATTGGCCGCGTGGCGAATGGGCACGGCACGGTGAAAGTGCCGCCGGTGCGGCTGTGCCCAGAGCACCAGCGACACCCTGCTACGCCGCCGCCTTCTCCACCAGCCGTGCCAACTGCGTCATGACAACCGCCGAGCCTGCCAGCCGCTTTTCGGGGGTCGGCCAGTCGCGGCTGAAGACGACGCTCTGGTCGGGCCGGATCTTGGCCAGCGAGCCCTGTTCGCCGATGAGCTTGACCAGCCCGACCGGATTGGGGAATTCCCGCTTGCGGAAATGGATGACGACGCCTTTCGGCCCGGCGTCGAGCTTCTCGACGTTGGCCTTGCGGCAAAGCGCCTTGATGAAGACGATCTTCAACAGATGTTTTACCTCTTCCGGCAGCGTCCCGAACCGGTCGATCAGCTCGGCGCCGAAAGCATCGATCTCTTCCGTATTTTCGAGATCGCCAAGACGGCGATAGAGCGCCAGCCTGAGCTGCAGATCCGGGACATAGCTTTCCGGGATCATCACCGCTGTGCCGACGGCGATCTGCGGCGACCAGCCGCCGTCCTGCACCTCGCCGGAATCCTTCACTTCGGCCACCGCCTCTTCCAGCATCTGCTGGTAGAGTTCAAAACCAACCTCCTTGATGTGGCCCGACTGCTCTTCGCCGAGCAGATTGCCGGCGCCGCGAATATCCAGGTCGTGGCTGGCCAGCTGGAAACCGGCGCCCAGCGTATCGAGCGACTGCAGCACTTTCAGCCGACGCTCGGCGGTGTCAGTGAGCTTGCGGTTGGCGGGCAGCGTGAACAGCGCGTAGGCGCGCACCTTCGAACGGCCGACACGGCCGCGCAGCTGATAGAGCTGCGACAGTCCGAACATATCGGCGCGGTGCACGATCAGCGTGTTGGCGGTCGGGATATCGAGGCCGGATTCGACGATGGTGGTCGACAAAAGCACATCGTACTGACCATCATAAAAAGCATTCATGATGTCGTCGAGTTCACCGGGCGGCATCTGGCCATGCGCCACCGCCACTTTCAGCTCAGGCACGGATTCGCGCAGAAAATCACGGATTTCCGCCAGATCGCTGATGCGTGGCACGACATAGAAGGAATGGCCGCCACGGTAGCGCTCGCGCAGCAACGTTTCGCGGATGACCAGCGGATCGAAGGGCGAGATGAAGGTGCGCACTGCCATGCGGTCGACCGGCGGCGTAGCGATCAGCGACAGCTCGCGCACGCCGGTCAAGGCAAGCTGCAACGTTCGCGGGATCGGCGTCGCCGACAAAGTCAGGACGTGGACGTCGGTCTTCAGGTCTTTCAGCCGTTCCTTGTGCTTGACGCCGAAATGCTGCTCCTCGTCGATGATCAGCAGGCCGAGATTCTTGAACGAGATCGAGGAGCCGAGCAGCGCGTGCGTGCCGACGACAATGTCAACCTGACCTTCGGCGATGCCCTTCTTGGCCTCGGCCAGTTCCTTGGCGCCGACCAGCCGCGAGGCCTGGGCGACACGGATCGGCAGGCCCGAGAAGCGCTGCGAGAAGGTCTTGAAATGCTGGCGCGACAACAATGTCGTCGGCACCACCACCGCCACCTGAACGCCTTCCATCGCCGCGATGAAGGCGGCGCGAAGTGCAACTTCGGTCTTGCCGAAGCCGACATCGCCGCAGATCAGCCGGTCCATCGGCTTTCCGGCGCCTAGATCATCCATGACCGAATCGATCGCCGTCTGCTGGTCATCGGTCTCCTCATAGGGAAAACGCGCTGCAAACTCGCCATAGAGGCCTTCCGCCGGCACCAGCGCCGGTGCGGCCCGCATCTGCCGCTCGGCGGCGATGCGGATCAGCTGCCCGGCCATGTCGAGCAGGCGCTTCTTCAGCCGCGCCTTGCGCGATTGCCAGGCGCCGCCGCCAAGCTTGTCGAGCGTCGCCTCGGCCGAATCCGAGCCATAGCGCGACAGCAGCTCGATGTTTTCCACAGGCAGGAACAGCCGATCATCGCCGGCATAGTGGATTTCGAGGCAATCGTGAGGCGCACCAACCGCCTCGATGGTACGCAACCCGATGAAACGGCCAATGCCATGATCGGAATGGACGACAATATCGCCCGAGGACAACGCCGAAGCCTCGGCGATGAAGTCGGACGCGCGCTTCTTGCGCTTCGAGCGTCGGATCAGCCGGTCGCCGAGAATGTCCTGCTCGGCGACAACGACCAGTTTCTCCGTCTCGAAGCCGGATTCGAGCGGTAGCACGGCCAGTCCCGCCTGCCCCGGCTCAAGCCTTTCGGCTTCGGCAAGCGTCGCCACCGGCTTCAGATTGCCAAGATGATGCTCGGCCAGGATCTGACCAAGCCGGTCGAGCGAACCCTCGGTCCAGCCGGCGACGATGACGCGGCGGCGTGCAGCGCGCTCGTCGGAAATGTGTTTTACGACGACGTCGAAAACGTTGGCGCTAGGGTCGGCGCGTTCCTCGACGAAGCTGCGGCCGTGGCGCGAGCCGGCATGGAACACCTTTTTCGCACCGGCATCGGGCGCATCGAACGACGTGAAGTCTATTGCTTCGCGCGGGCCAAGCGAGGCAATCAGGTTCTCTGGCGACAGATAGAGCAGATCCGGCGGCACCGGCTTGTAGGGCACCGCGTCCTTCAAGGCGCCGTCGGCCTGCTTCTTGCGCGCTTCGTAGTGGTCGAGGATCAGAGTGTGGCGCTCGGCCAGTGCCTCATGCGCCAGATGGTCGAAAACCACAGGCGCGTCGGGTAGATAGTCGAAGACGGTTTCCAGCCGCTCATAGAAGAACGGCAGCCAGTGCTCCATGCCGGCAAACCGCCTGCCCTCGCTGACCGCCGCATAGAGCCCATCGTCGCGCGAGGGTGCGCCAAAGGCTTCGATATAGGCACGGCGGAAGCGGCTGATGGTTTCCGGCGTCAGCGCCACCTCGCTCATCGCCTGCAACGCCATCGACTTGCGCTGGCCGGTGGTTCTCTGTGTTGCGGTGTCGAAGACGCGGATCGATTCCAGCGTATCGCCGAAGAAATCGAGGCGCAGCGCCTCCGCCCATCCGGGCGCGAAGAGATCGAGGATGCCGCCCCGCACTGCAAATTCGCCGATGCCGCGCACCGTCGGTACCCGCTCGAAGCCGGAAGTCTCCAGCCGCGACACCAGTACGTTCATGTCGATCTGGTTACCGGGCTTGGCGTGAAAGGTCTGCGCCTCGACGAGTTCCGCCGGCGGAATGCGCTGAAGCAACGCATTCGCGGTGGTGAGAATGACGGCGCGGTGCGGCCTCTTCGCCAGCGCAATCATTGCTGCCAGCGCATCGAGCCGCCTTGCGGCGGCATCGGCGCCGGGCGAGACGCGGTCGTAAGGCAGGCAATCCCAGGCCGGCAGTTCCAGCACCGGCAGGCCCGGCGCGGCAAAGGCAAGCGCCTCGACGATCGCCGGCAGACGCTGGCCGTCGCGTGCCACGAAAAGCACCGGCTTGTCAGGGGCGATCTCGTGCGCAGCCTGCACCAGCGCAAAGGCTTCGTAGCCGTCGGCGACGCCATCGACAATGAACTGGCCGGCGCGGCCTTTCGGCAGACCGATCGTAGGGATAAGGCTCATGGCTACACGTTGTTCAGAAGGTCATGTCCCGGCGCGAAGCCAGGATTTTTTGCAGGACGGCACAATCTATATCCGTCGGAACCGGGCGCTCGCCGGTGACGATAGGCAGGAATTCGGTGTCGGGAATGTCGAGAAGCCTCTCATATTGGTCGATTTCGTCGCCGGTCAAGGCGCCGATCTCGGCATCGGCGAAGCTGCCGAGTATCAGGTCCATCTCGCGCATGCCGCGGTGCCACGAACGAAACAGAAGCTTGCGGCGGCGGGTATCGAGCCCCTCGCTTGATCGAGTCGTTCCGGTCATCGTGCAACATCCTTGCCCAGGCGGCGCATATAGCGTGGATAGAAGGCGGTGTCAGCCTTGCGCTCCGGCCGGCGCAACATAAGCTGACATCATGCGTCCCTCCCTCCTTGATCCGCTGTTTGTCCCGATCACCTCGCTTGCCGGCGTCGGGTCGAAGGTTGGCGTATTGATCGAGAAAGTCGTGGCGGCGGATCTCGGCGACCGGGCAGCGCGCGCCGGCGACCTCTTGTTCGTGCTGCCGCATACTGTCATCGATCGCCGCAACCGGCCGGGCATCGCCGGTTCGGCCGAGGGCGCAATCGTCACGCTCGATGTGCGCATCGACCGCCACCAGCCGCCGCCGCGTGGCAACAGGTCGGTACCCTACCGGGTCTACGCCCATGACGACACTGGCGAGATCGCGCTGACCTTCTTCCATGCCTATGCCGCCTATCTCGAAAAAGCGATGCCCGTAGGCGAGCATGTCGTCGTCTCGGGCCGCATGGAATGGTTCAACGGCCGCCCGACCATGGTTCATCCCGACCATATCGCACTTGCCGGCGACGCAGAAAACCTCCCATTGGTCGAGCCGGTCTATCCGCTGACCGCCGGGCTCTCGGGCAAGGTGCTGCGCCGGGCGATTGGCCAAGCGCTGGCCCGCCTGCCGGTGCTGCCCGAATGGCAGGACGGCGAGTTCCGGCGCCGCCACGCCTTTCCTGCTTTCGGCGATGCGCTCACCCGGGTCCACAATCCTGCCGACCCGATCGACGTCTCCGTCGACGGCGCGGCGTGGCGGCGCCTTGCCTATGACGAGTTCTTGGCCGGCCAGGTATCGCTGGCGCTGGTCCGGGCCAAGGTCCGCCGATTATCGGGCCGGCCACTCGTTGGCGACGGCCGCATAGTCGAACAATTGCGCGCGGCACTCCCTTATTCGCTGACCATGTCGCAGGAAATGGCGCTTGCCGAAATCAACGCCGATCTCGGCGACCCCGAACGCATGCTGCGCCTTTTGCAGGGCGATGTCGGCTCCGGCAAGACGGTGGTCGCGCTGCTTGCCATGGCGCGTGCCGTCGAGGCCGGCGGCCAGGCGGCATTGATGGCGCCGACCGAAATCCTGGCGCGCCAGCATCTGGCAACGATTGCGCCGTTGGCGGAACGGTCCGGCTTGCGCGTCGCCATCCTCACCGGCCGCGAAAACGGCCGCGAGCGCGCCGACACGCTGACCGGGCTGGCCAATGGCGACATCGACATCGTCGTCGGCACCCATGCGCTGTTCCAGCAAACGGTGACGTTCCATGACCTCGTGTTCGCCGTCGTCGACGAGCAGCACCGTTTCGGCGTCCACCAGCGCCTTGCCATCACTGCCAAGGGCGATGCGCCCGACATGCTGGTGATGACGGCAACGCCGATACCGCGGACGCTGGTGCTGACTGCCTTCGGCGACATGGACGTGTCGAAGCTGACGGAAAAGCCGGCCGGCCGCCAGCCGATCCGCACCGTCACCTTGCCGCTTGAACGGCTCGACGAGCTGATCGGCCGCATGCTCGACGCTGTCGCCGATGGCCAGAAAATCTACTGGATCTGTCCGCTGGTTGAGGAATCCGAGGAGATCAAGCTGATGTCGGCCGAGGACCGTTTTGCCTCGCTGAAGCCGCTGTTCGGTGATCGGATTGGCCTGGTGCATGGCCGCATGAAGGGCGCCGACAAGGACGAGGCGATGCGCGCCTTCAAGCAGGGTGAAACGCGCATCCTGATCGCCACCACGGTGATCGAGGTCGGCGTCGATGTGCCTGACGCAACAATCATGGTCATCGAGCATGCCGAGCGTTTTGGCCTTGCCCAGTTGCACCAATTGCGCGGCCGGGTCGGGCGCGGCGACAAGCCGTCGTCCTGCGTGCTGCTCTACAAGGACCCGATTGGCGAGACGGCCAAACGCCGGCTGTCGGTGATGCGCGAGACCGAGGACGGCTTCCGCATCGCCGAAGAGGATCTGAAGCTGCGCGGCGAAGGCGAGTTGCTCGGCACCCGCCAATCCGGCACGCCGGGCTTCCAGGTGGCGCGCATCGAGGCGCATGCCGACCTGCTCGAGGCCGCCCGCGACGATGCGCGGCTGATCCTGTCGCGTGATCCGGAACTGCAGTCCGAACGCGGCACGGCGCTGCGCCTGCTGCTCTATCTATTCGGCCGCGACGAGGCCGTGCGGCTCCTGCGCGCCGGCTGAGGCATCGCGTCGAGCGGCGGATTGGCGAGCGCGCCGTGGATCTGCTCGCCGTTCACCGTCACCATTTTGACCGCCGGCGCCACCAGGCCGGCCGAAACGATCAGCTTGGCTCCGTCCTCGATCGTCATGTCGAGCAGCACGATGTCGGATTTCGGTACATACATCAGAAAGCCCGTAGTCGGGTTAGGCGTACACGGCATGAACACCGCAATCAGCGGATCGCCTTGCTGGTCGAGCTTCTGGTTGATCTCGGTTTCCTTCTCGCTGGCGACGAAGACCAGCGACCAGACCCCCTTGCGCGGATATTCGACCAACCCGACCTGGCGGAACATGTCGCCCTTGTTCGACAGCACGGTCTCGAAAATCTGCTTCAGCGAGCCGTAGATGCCGCGCACCAGCGGCATGCGGCCAAGCAGGCGCTCGCCGAAGTTGACGATGGCGCGACCGACGATATTGGCTGTCAGGAAACCGATAAAGGTGATGAGGATCAGGGCAACGATCAGCCCAAAACCCGGCACTGGAAACGGCAGGTAGGTGTCCGGATTGTAGCGTACCGGGATGTAGGGTTTCACCCAGGAATCGACCCAGCCGATAAGCGACCAGGCAATGTAGGCGGTGATCGCCAATGGCGCGCAAACGACGAAGCCGGTCAGGAAATAGTTTCTCAGCCGGGTCATGCCTGAGGTCTTGAGAGCATCCGACATGGTTCACCGCAGCGTGTGTTTGCAACGCGACACTACTGAACCCGAAGGCGCTTTGGAATTGCGAAGTTTTTAAACGAGACCTATTCCACCGTTACCGATTTCGCCAGGTTGCGAGGCTGGTCGACGTCCGTGCCCATGAACACGGCGGTGAAATAGGCGAGCATCTGGATCGGCAGCGCGTAGATGATCGGCGAGATGATTTCCGGCACGTCCGGCAAAACGATCGTCTCCATCGTCTTCACCGTAGCGTGTGCAGCGCCCTTGCTGTCGGTGATCAGGATGATCTTGCCGCCGCGCGCCGCCACCTCTTGCATGTTCGACACCGTCTTTTCGAAGATGCGGTCGTGCGGGGCGATGACGATGACAGGCATGTTCTCATCGATCAGTGCGATCGGCCCGTGCTTCAGCTCGCCGGCGGCATAGCCTTCGGCGTGGATATAGGAAATTTCCTTGAGCTTCAGCGCGCCTTCCATGGCCAGCGGAAAATTGGTGTCGCGGCCGAGGTAAAGTACATTCTTGTAGTGCGAGAGGTCGCGAGCGATCTTTTCGATCTGCCCATCGAGCTTCAGCACCTGGTTGGCGTAACGCGGCGCTTCGGATAGCGCGCGCACCAGTGTCTTCTCCTGCTCGGGCGAAATGGTTCCACGCGCCATACCAGCTCGCACCGCCAGCGAAGCCAGCACGGAGAGCTGGCAGGTGAACGCCTTGGTCGAGGCGACGCCGATCTCCGGGCCGGCCAGTGTCGGCAGGATGACGTCGGATTCGCGCGCCATGGTCGATTCGCGCACATTGACCACAACACCGATCTTCATGCCGGCCTTGCGGCAGTAGCGCAGCGACGCCAGTGTGTCCGCCGTCTCGCCCGATTGCGAGATAAAGAAGGCGGCATCGGTCTTCGACAGCGGCATCTCGCGGTAGCGGAACTCCGAGGCGACATCGATGTCGACCGGCAGCCGCGCATAGCGCTCGAACCAGTATTTGCTGATCAATCCGGCGAGATAAGCGGTGCCACAGGCCGAAATCGCCAGCCGGTCGATCTTGGCGAAATCGAATGGCAGGTCGAGCGGCTTCGAGACGCCACCGACGAAATCCACATAATGTGCCAGCGTGTGCGAGATCACTTCCGGCTGTTCGTGGATTTCCTTTTCCATGAAATGGCGCCGGTTGCCCTTGTCGACCATGAAGCTCGTGCTGAGCGACTGCTGGCGTTTGCGGTCGACCTTGTTGCCGTCCATGTCGAAGATGGCAACGTCGTTGCGGCGCACTACCGCCCAGTCGCCGTCTTCCAGATAGGTGATCGAGTTGGTGAACGGGGCAAGCGCGATGGCGTCGGAGCCCAGGAACATCTCGCCATCGCCATGTCCGACGGCCAGCGGCGGGCCATTGCGGGCGCCGACGATCAGATCCTCGTCGCCCTTAAACATGATGGCCAGCGCAAAGGCGCCTTCCAGCCGCTTCAGCGCCTGATGCGCGGCCTCGACCGGCTTCAGGCCCCTGGCCAGTTCGCGCGCCACCAGATGGGCGACGACCTCGGTGTCGGTCTGCGAGGAAAACGTATAGCCGTCGCGGATCAACTCATCGCGCAATTCGGCGAAATTCTCGATAATGCCGTTATGGACGATGGCGAGCCCGTCGGAAAAATGCGGATGCGCATTGGTCTCGTTCGGCACGCCATGCGTTGCCCAGCGCGTGTGGCCGATGCCGATCGTGCCACCGAGCGGTTCGTCCTTCAGCCGGCGCTCGAGATTGATCAGCTTGCCTTCGGCACGGCGACGGGCGAGATGGCCATGATCGATGGTCGCGACGCCGGCCGAATCATAGCCGCGATATTCGAGCCTTTTCAGCGCATCGACGATAAGCGGCGCGACCGGCGAGTTACCGACTATTCCAACGATACCGCACATGGCGCTTCCCCCGACTCTGACTTCAAACCCGGCACTATTTAGAGACTGCCTGGCTACCGCGAAAAATCACATTCCATTTCGTCCGGTATCAGCCGGACTATCCTGCACAGATGCACCATCACAGAGCGCTCTTGCAATCCGGTTACTGCAATTGCTCAGTTTCTCCGCTCATATATCCTATCTCGCCTCAAAGGCTCCTGAAATCAGTCAAAGACATGATGCGGCCATGAACGAACGAATTGACACGGTGACACTTTGGCGTCCGGTTGGGCCACGCGAACTGGAGTTGATCCAGAGTTCAGGGATGCGCGCCTTTCCTCCTCGACTTGCCGATCAGCCGATCTTCTATCCGGTAACGAGCGAGGCCTATGCCACCCAGATCGCCCGAGACTGGAATGTGCCCGCGAGCGGATCAGGTTTCGTGACCCGTTTCGAGGTGCGCCGCAGCTTTCTGGACCGTTACAGCGTCCAGCATGCCGGCAGCCGGGCACATCTGGAATACTGGATCCCGGCCGAAGACCTGTCCGCCTTCAACGATGCAATCGTTGGGGAAATCCAGCTTGTCGCTGAGTTCCGTTAGGCTATCCTTTTTTGTGGGCAGCCGCGGCCGAAGCGAACCGTTCGCGCAACTCCTTGCCCTTGCCGGGCAGAGTCCGCTGGCGGGCACGGCCGAAGGCCAGTGCATCGTCGGGCACGCTTTCGGTGATGACGCTGCCCGAGGCGATGTAGCCGCCCTTGCCGATCGACACCGGCGCCACCAGCGAGGAATTCGAGCCGATGAAGGCGCCCTCGCCGATATCGGTGAAGAATTTCGAATAACCGTCATAATTGCAGGTGATGGTGCCGGCGCCGATATTGGCGCCTGCGCCGATGCGGGCATCGCCGATATAGGTCAGGTGGTTGACCTTGGCGCCCTCCTCGACGATCGCTTGCTTTACCTCGCAGAAATTGCCGACCTTGGCTTTGTTTCTCAGATCGGCCCCGGGCCGCAGCCGCGCGAACGGCCCGACATCGCAATTCGACGCGATGGTTGCGCCTTCGATATGGCTGAAGGCATGGATCTTGGCGCCCGTGGCGATTTTCACGCCCGGCCCGAACCAGACATTGGGCTCGATGATCGTATCGGCGCCGATATCGGTGTCGTGCGAGAAGAACACGGTTTCTGGCGCAATCAGCGTCACGCCGGAAAGCATCGCTTCATGCCGCCGGCGCGCCTGCCAGATGCCTTCCGCCTGGGCAAGCTCGGCGCGGTTGTTGATGCCGAGGGCATTTTCGAAACTGGCTTCGATGGCGACGACATCAAGTCCTTGCGCAGCGGCGATCTCGACGATGTCGGTGAGATAATACTCGCCCTTGGCGTTCTTGCTGCCGACTTGATCGAGCAGCTTCAGCGCATGCCTGCCGGCGACCGCCATCAGCCCGCCATTGCAGAAGGTGATTTTCTTCTCCTCGTCCGAACAGTCCTTCTCCTCGCGGATGGCGACGAGCTTGCCGGCCTTTTCGATAAGCCGGCCGTAGCCCGAAGGATTTTCCGTACGGAAGCCGACCACGACGACAGCCGCACCTTCGGCCAGCTTCAGCCGCGCCGCCGCCAGTGCTTCCGGATCGATTAACGGCGTGTCGCCAAACATCACCAGGATGTCATCATAACCCCTTGATATCGCTGCCCGCGCGGCAAGCACGGCGTGCGCGGTGCCGAGGCGCTTTTCCTGAACAAAAGTCTCGACCTTCGGCGCGAACTTGAGTGCCGCCTTGCGCATCTCGTCGGCGCCATGGCCGATCACCAGCGCCAGATCACCGCTGCCGGCGGCTTCAGCCGCCTTGACGACGTGGGCAACCATCGGCAGGCCGGCGATTGTGTGCAGCACTTTCGGCACCGCACTCTTCATGCGCGTGCCTTCACCGGCAGCGAGGATGATGGACAGGCAGGATCTCTGGCTCATGGGGACAGCAACCGTTGAAAGGAGTCTGGAATCGAAGCGTTAGTAGCACCGGCGCCATGCTGCACCAATGCGGTTAAATTCCGGTGAGACGGTGGAACCTCCAACCCGCGAGACGCTCAAGCCGATCGGCTCAGGCGGCTTCCGCCTCGTTGCGTGATGCGAAGCCGGGGGCTCGGCCACGACCGTATTGCCGTGGCGAACAGTTCATGACCCGCTTGAAGGCTGTGCTGAAGGCGCTTTCGGATTCGTAACCGAGCGACAGCGCGATGACGGCGACGGGATCGCTGGAATTCGTCAGCCGGTCGCCGGCCAGCAGCATTCGCCAGCGCGTCAAATAGTCCATGGGCGATGCGCCGACCGTCTCCTTGAATCTAAGCGCAAAGGTCGATCGCGACATGCCGGCCCGTTCCGCCAGCTCCTGTAACGTCCAGCCATGCGCCGGATCGTCATGCATGGCGCTGATCGCCGCGCCCATCTGTTTGTCCGCCAGGGCAAAGAGCCAGCCGATGCCACCTTTCAATCCTTCCGAAAGATGCAGCCGCAGCGCCTGAACCAGCATCATGTGGGCGAGGTGCCGGATCACCAGAAAGCCGCCCGGTTGTGGCTCGCGCAGCTCCTGCATCATCCGCTCCACCGACCAGCGCAGCGCAGACTGGTCCGACTCTTTGCGGATATGCACAATGGCTGGCAGCATCCGCAACAGGATGCCGGCATGATTGCCGCCAAGCGCGAAGCGGCTGCTGACCAGAAAGAAATCACCGCCGCCATTGTGGGTCACGACACCGCCGGCTCGCGCTGGCGGAAAAATCTTGACGGCTTCAACAGGCGCCAGGCCCATGTCGCTTGCAAGGCGGAAAGGCCGTCCGCTCGGCAGCAGGAAACAGTCCCCCGTCTCAAGGTGCACTGCGTCGGCAACGCCCTCCAGCGAAAGCCAGCACCGGCCCGAGACCACCGCTCCCGTCTTGATGCTTTGCTGCTGGTCGGGGAACTGGATCGACCATTCACCACCTGCATCGAAGCCGGCCGACATATAGTTTCGCGGCTTCAGCAGCGAGAGCACATCTGAAAGGGGATCCATGGGTCATTCCGGACGATTGCGAAGATAATACGGACTTTACCGCATAGATCGTATTTTCTCAAGCGCCTATCACGACGCCACCGGGCCGCGAACATGGTCGTGGTCAGAAATGAACAAGGAGAAGTCGTGATGCGTGTTTTCCTTACCGGAGCGACCGGATTCGTCGGTTCTGCCGTCGTTCAAGAACTCATCGGTGCCGGCCATCAGGTGCTCGGCCTCGCCCGCTCGGAGGCGTCGGCCAAGTCGCTTGCCGCGACTGGAGCCGAGGTGCATCGAGGCGACCTCGAAGACCTGGAGAACCTGCGCAGGGGTGCGGCAGCCGCCGATGCGGTGATCCACACCGGGTTCAACCATGACTTTTCGAAGTTCGCGCAAAACTGCGAAATGGACCGGCGCGCCATCGAGGCGATGGGCGGTGCACTCGAAGGCTCCGAGCGCCCCCTGCTCGTCACCTCCGGAACCGCGCTCCAGGCGCGGGGCCGTATCGCGACGGAGGAAGATGCGCCTGTCCCCGCTTCCGCTTCGTATCCCCGCGCCTCCGAAGCGACAGCCGCCGCGCTGGCGGCACGCGGGGTGTGCGCGTCGGTTGTCCGCCTTCCGCCGTCGGTCCATGGCCAGGGCGACCACGCCTTTGTTCCGATCCTCATCGACCTTGCTCGCAAGAAGGGCGTGTCGGCCTATGTCGGCGAAGGGCTCAATCGCTGGCCCGCCGTGCATCGGTTCGATGCCGCCCGCATCTACCGGCTTGCGCTCGAGCATGGCGCCGGTGGCGGGCGCTATCACGCGATCGCCGAAGAAGGCGTGCCGTTCAAGGACATCGCTGGCGTGATCGGCCGGCGCCTGAACGTGCCGGTCGTCGCCAAGTCCGCCGAAGAGGCCGGCGATCATTTTGGCTGGTTCACGATGTTCGCGGCGATGGATGTCCCGACTTCAAGCGAGCGAACCCGCGCGCTGCTGGGCTGGGCGCCGAGCGGACCCGGGCTCATCGTCGATATCGACCAGCCAAGCTATTTCGGAGGCTGAACGGACCACGTAGCTGTGGTACCTTGTGCCGCAGTTACGGCCTCGCGCCTCGGCCGGGCGGCAAACCTATCCCAATTGCCCCAGCACCGGAAAATTCTCGAGCAACCAATAGGACGCCGCCTGCACGCCGCCGGTCAGGAAAAACACGCCGGCCACGACCAGCAGCGCGCCAATGGCTTTTTCGACGCGGCCGAGATGGACGCGGAATTTCCCGAGAAAGCGCATGAAGGCGCCGGAAAACAGCGCCGCGACCAGGAACGGTATGCCGAGGCCGAGCGAGTAGGCGGCAAGCAGCAGCGCGCCCTCGCCCACCGTCTCGCGGCCGCCGGCAAGCGTCAGGATCGGCCCCAGCACCGGGCCGATGCAGGGCGTCCAGCCAAAGGCAAAGGCCAAGCCCATGACGTAAGCGGCGATCAGGCTGGCCGGCTTGCCTTGTGACTGGAAGCGCGCCTCGCGTGAAAGCAAAGGGATGCGCAATACGCCGAGGAAATTCAGCCCCATCAGGATGATCAGCACTCCGGCCGCCATTGCCAGCGGCTCCTGCCAGACCCGTAGCAGATGGCCGATAGTGGAGGCGCCGGCGCCCAGCGCGACGAAGACGGTCGAGAAGCCGAGCACGAAGGCGATGGAGGAATTAACCAGCGCGCCTCGCGCGCCAGCCTTTGCCGCAATGCCGGCTTCGCCGCGGAAATCGTCGACCGACACGCCGGCCATGTAGCACAGATAGGGCGGTACCAACGGCAGCACGCAAGGTGACAGGAACGAAATCGCTCCCGCCCCGATCGCGCTGACATAGCCGACGTCCAATGCCATTTCCGTCTCCCGATGACTGCGCAGCCATATAGCCGCGACAACGGCCATCCGCCAATCACCATCGCGTGGCCCCAGCAAGTCGTCGCCCTCGCCTGGATCTATGGAAAACAGCCCGGGAAGAAAGGGCCGCCAGGCAGCGTTGATCAAACGAAGCGCGTTGTTCCGCGCGCTTTTTCGAATCATCCAAGGAGAAGTCCATGAAAACGATCGCAATCGGCATGGCCGCGCTTTTGCTCGGCACCGTCGTGTCCTACGCCGCCGAGGCGTGGAAGGAAGCAGAAGTCGGCGGCACCAAGATCTACACCGACGCCGGCGGCATGACGCTCTACACCTATGACAAGGACGAGGCCGGCAAGTCGAATTGCTACGACAAATGCGCCGCCAATTGGCCGCCACTGAAAGCTGACGCCAACGCCAAGGCCGAGGGCGAATGGACGATCGTCGACCGCACCGACGGCACCAGGATGTGGGCCTATGAAGGCAAGCCGCTCTACACGTTCATCAAGGACAAGAAGGCCGGCGATGTCACCGGCGAGGGCGTCGGCGGCGTCTGGCATATCGCCAAAGCCGACTGAGCCTTGAGCCTCTGATCCGCTGTAACAGGCGGTAATACGGCTGGTCGCCGGGACGTTGACCCAACCACCCCGGCGGCCAGCTTTTCAGCACAGCAATTCCGTGCGACTGTCTGAGCAAATGCCGGGCTGCATATTGCGCAGTTCACAGCGTCTGTTCAAGCAGGGCTGGCGCGTGCTCGATGTTTCTCTTATATCCGCGGGAGAGTTTGTCCCGTTCTCCAGGATCAATTGCCGGGTTTGTCCAGCGATAGGCTGCCCATTTCCCTTGTCCAGGATTGCGGAAATCGCAAGGCGCGCCGTTGGGTTGCGCATTCGGTGCAGGGCCGCATTTTGACTGCTTGGCCTTGACCGGATGCAAAAGCGCGGCCATGTGAGCGACACATTGAATGAGATTTCGTCGCGCGCAGCGGAATTCTTCTGCCGCATCACAACTGATATGAGACCGTATGGACGTCGTCGTCGTCGAATCGCCGGCCAAGGCGAAGACAATTAACAAGTACCTGGGCAAGAACTACAAGGTTCTGGCCTCGTTCGGCCATGTCCGCGATCTACCGGCCAAGGATGGCTCGGTGCGCCCGGATGAGGACTTTGCCATGTCCTGGGCCGTCGACACCGCGTCTGGAAAGCGTCTCGCCGATATCGCCAAGGCAGTCAAGGACGCCGACGGGCTGATCCTCGCCACCGATCCGGACCGTGAGGGCGAAGCGATCTCCTGGCATGTCCTGGAAGTGCTGAAACAGAAGCGCGCGTTGAAGGACAAGCCGGTCAGCCGCGTCGTCTTCAATGCCATCACCAAGGCGTCGGTGCTGGAGGCGATGGCCAATCCGCGCCAGATCGATGCGCCGCTGGTCGATGCCTATCTCGCCCGCCGCGCGCTCGACTATCTGGTCGGCTTCACGCTGTCGCCGGTGCTGTGGCGCAAGCTGCCCGGCGCCCGCTCGGCCGGCCGCGTCCAGTCGGTGGCACTGCGTCTGGTCTGCGACCGCGAATCCGAGATCGAGCGCTTCATTCGCGAGGAATACTGGCAGGTCGCCGCCATCCTCGGCACGCCGCGCAAGGAAAATTTCGAGGCGCGGCTGACCGCCTTCGAGCGCAAGAAGCTGCAAAAGCTCGACATTTCCAACAAGGCGCAGGCCGACGACATCAAAGCGATGCTCGAAGGCGCCAGCTTCAAGGCAGTGTCGGTCGAAGCCAAGCCGACCAGGCGCAATCCCGGCCCGCCCTTCACCACCTCGACGCTGCAGCAGGCAGCCTCATCGGGTCTCGGCTTTTCGGCCAACCGCACCATGCAGGTGGCGCAGCGGCTTTATGAGGGCATGGAGATCGGCGGCGAGACCACCGGCCTGATCACCTATATGCGAACCGACGGCGTGCAGATGGCGCCGGAGGCGATCTCTGCCGCACGCGATGCGATTGCCAAGGAATTCGGCCCTAAATACCTGCCTGAAAAGCCGCGCGTCTATTCCGCCAAGGCCAAGAATGCCCAGGAGGCGCACGAAGCGATCCGTCCGACCGATTTCATGCGCACGCCGGCTTCCGTCAGGCAGTATCTCGACGCCGACCAGGCGCGGCTTTACGAGATGATCTGGAAACGCGCCATCGCCAGCCAGATGCAGCCGGCCGAGATCGAGCGCACCACGGTCGAGATTGAGGCGATCAACGGTTCGCGTACCGCCGAGCTTCGTGCTGTCGGCTCGGTCATTCGCTTCGACGGCTTCCTAGCCGCTTACATCGAGCAGAAGGAAGAAGATTCGGAAGACGAGGAAAGCCGCCGCCTGCCCGAGATCCGTGCCGGCGAGCAGCTCACCCGCGAGGCGATCAACGCCACCCAGCACACCACTGAGCCTCCGCCGCGCTATTCCGAGGCGTCGCTGATCAAGAAGCTGGAAGAACTGGGCATTGGCCGGCCGTCGACCTATACGGCGATCCTGAAGACGCTCGAGGATCGCGATTACGTCACCATCGACAAGCGCAAGCTGGTGCCGCAGGCCAAGGGCCGGCTATTGTCGGCTTTCCTCGAAAGCTTCTTCGAGCGTTATGTCGAGTACGACTTCACCGCTTCGCTCGAGGAGAAACTCGACGAAATCTCCGACGGCAAGCTAGCCTGGAAGGATGTGCTGCGCGATTTCTGGAAGGATTTTTCCGGCGCCGTCGCCGACATCAAGGAGTTGCGCGTCACCGACGTCCTCGATGCGTTGAACGAGGAACTGGCGCCGCTGGTGTTTCCCACGCGCGAGGATGGCTCCAACCCCCGCATATGTCCGAAATGCGGCACCGGCAACCTGTCGCTCAAGCTCGGCAAATTCGGCGCCTTCGTCGGCTGCTCGAACTATCCCGAATGCTCCTTCACCCGCCAGCTCGGCGACGCAGCCAATCCCAATGGCGAGAACGGCAGCGGCGAAGACGGCACCAAGGTGCTCGGCAAGGATCCCTATACCGCCGAGGAGATCACGCTGCGCAATGGCCGGTTCGGCCCCTATATCCAGCGCGGCGACGGCAAGGATGCCAAGCGCTCCAGCCTGCCCAAGGGCTGGACTGTCGATTCGATCGATCACGAAAAGGCGCTCGCCCTGCTGTCGCTGCCGCGCGACGTCGGCAAGCATCCGGAATCCGGCAAGATGATTTCGGCCGGGCTGGGGCGCTACGGGCCGTTCGTGCTGCATGACGGCACCTACGCCAATCTCGACAGCATCGAGGACGTGTTCTCGATCGGCCTCAATCGCGCCGTCTCGGTGATCGCCGAGAAGCAATTGAAAGGCAAGGGCGGCCGCAATGGGGGCACGCCCGCTGCTCTGAAGGAGCTTGGCGAGCATCCTGCCGGCGGCGGCAAGATCGTCGTGCGTGACGGCAAATACGGGCCTTATGTGAATTTCGGCAAGGTCAACGCGACGCTGCCGAAGGGCAAGGATCCGCAATCGGTGACGGTCGAGGATGCGGTGGCGCTGATTGCGGAAAAGGAAGCCAAGGGCGGCAATGGCGGCAGAAAGCCGTTCCGCAAAGCGGCCGCGCCTGTGAAGAAAGCGGCAGCGGCCAAAAAACCGGCGGCCAGGAAAAAGGGATAGGACGGGTTGGCGCGCAAAGTCTCCGGAAGAAGCCACGGCGATCTGCGCACCGCCGATACCCGTGCCAAGGTCAGGGACAATTACCGGCCTTCGCGTGACGAGATACTGCGTTACATCGCAGAAAATCCGGACCGCGCCGGAAAACGCGACATCGCCAAGGCGTTCGCGCTGCGCGGCGAAGACCGTATCTGGCTGAAGGACATGTTGCGCGATTTGCAGGACGAAGGCCTGCTGACCAAGGAGCGCAAGCGGCTTGCCCGCGTCGGGGCCCTGCCCCACGTCGCGGTGCTCGACATCTTTAGCCGCGACGCCGACGGCGTGCTGCTGGCGCACCCGACCGAAGCGATCGGCAATGGCGAACCTCCGGTCATAGCGATCCGCGTGTCGCGCGGCGGCAATGGCCCGACGCCTGGCATCGGCGACCGGGTTTTGGCCAAGACCTTTCCAACCGACGATCCGGCAGGCCCGGCCTATACGGGCCGGGTGATGAAGATCTTCGAGAAGCGCACCGATGCGGTTCTCGGCGTTTTCCGTGTGCTGAAGGACGGCACGTTCCGCATCGAGCCGGTGGAAAGGCGCCAGCCGGAGCTGGTCGTCGACAAGGAATTCCAGAACGGCGCCAAGAATGGCGACCTGGTCGAGGTCGAGCCGGCGCGGGCCTCCCGTTACGGGCTGCCGAGAGCCAAGGTGCTGGCGGTATTGGGCTCCTTGACCAGCGAAAAGGCGGTCTCGATGATCGCCATCCACGCGCACGACATTCCGCATATTTTGCCCGCCGACGTCATCGCCGAGGCAGAGGCGGTCAAGCCGGCGACGCTTGCCGGCCGCGAGGATTGGCGCGAGCTGCCGCTGCTCACCATCGATCCGGCCGACGCCAAGGATCATGACGACGCGGTGTTCGCCATGCCCGACACCGACGAGACGAACGCCGGCGGCGTGATCGTCACCGTCGCCATTGCCGATGTCGCCGCCTATGTGCGCTATGGCACGGCGCTCGACCGCGAAGCGCTGAAGCGCGGCAATTCGGTCTATTTCCCCGATCGTGTCGTGCCGATGCTGCCGGAGCGCATCTCGAACGACCTCTGTTCGCTGCGCGAGGCCCAGGATCGTCCGGCGATAGCGGTGCGCATGACTTTCTCGGCTGATGGCCACAAACTCAGGCACTCCTTCCATCGCATCATGATGAAGTCGGCGGCGAAACTCGCGTATCAGCAGGCGCAAGCGGCGATCGACGGCGCACCGGACGACACGACTGGCCCGATCCTCGATGCGGTGCTGAGGCCGCTATGGGACGCTTACGCGATCCTGAAGCGCGGCCGCGACACGCGCCAGCCGCTCGAGCTCGATCTGCCGGAGCGCAAGATCCTGCTCAAGCAGGACGGCACCGTCGACAAGGTCGTCGTGCCGGAGCGGCTCGACGCGCACAAGCTGATCGAAGAGTTCATGATCCAGGCCAATGTCGCCGCCGCCGAGACGCTGGAGGCGAAGCGGCAGGCGCTGGTCTACCGCATCCACGATGCGCCCTCGCTCGCCAAGCAGGAATCGCTGCGCGAATTCCTGCAGACGCTCGGCCTGTCGCTGGCGCGCGGTGCGCAGATGCGGCCGAACCAGTTCAACGGCATCCTCGCTCGCGTGCGCGGCGCCGACAATGAGGGACTGGTCAACGAAGTGGTGCTGCGCTCGCAGAGCCAGGCCGAATATTCGCCTGCCAATATCGGCCATTTCGGCCTCAACCTGAAGCGCTACGCGCATTTCACCTCGCCGATCCGCCGGTATGCCGACCTGATCGTGCATCGTGGGCTGATTGCCGCACTCGGCCTTGGTCCGGGCGGCCTGACGCAGGACGAGGCGGAACGGCTGGAAGAGGTCTCAGCACTGATCTCGGCGACCGAGCGCCGCGCGATGGCCGCCGAGAGAGACACGGTCGACCGGCTGATCGCCGCCTATCTCGCCGAGCGCATCGACGACCGTTTCGACGCCCGCATCTCGGGCGTCACCAAATCGGGACTGTTTGTCCAATTGCCGCAGTACGGCGCGGATGGCTTCATTCCGGTTTCAACGCTGGGCGGCGACTACTATATATACGACGAAACTGCCCGATCGCTTTTCGGAGAACGCACCGGCAAGGGCTATCAGCTTGCCGACCGCGTCGAGGTTCGCCTGATCGAGGTGGCGCCGATGGCCGGCGCGATGCGTTTCGAGATGCTGACCGAACCAAAGCCGCTGCCCGGCTCCAAACGGTCGTTCCACAAGGCCAAAGGCCGCGCCCGGGCGTCGCAATCGCGTACCGGCTCGCGCGGCAGGAGACGGTGATGCCAAAAGAACTGCAGGTGGAAGAACTGGTTTTCGGCGGCGAGCATCACTCCGGCCGGACCGCCCGGCCGCTATGGACGGCAATGAAGCGCGGCATGCTTGGCCGCTGCCCGCATTGCGGCGAGGGAAAGCTGTTTCGCGCCTTCGTCAAGACCGTCGACAAATGCGATCATTGCGACGACGAGCTCCATCACCATCGCGCCGACGATCTGCCGGCCTATCTTGTGGTGGTCATCGTCGGCCACATCGTGCTCGGCGCTTTCATGGGTGTCGAGGCGACCTCGACCCTCTCCACCTGGCAGCACATCGCAATCTGGGTGCCATTGACCATCATTCTAGCCGTCGTCCTGCTGCAGCCGGTCAAGGGCGCTGTCATCGGCCTGCAATGGGCATTTTATATGCACGGCTTTGGTGGCGAAGAAGACCTGATCGAGTCGCATCCCGAGGCTTGAAGCCATCACTGGCGCAATCGGCTATGGATGAAGCCCACTTTCGCATGAGAGAAGATTCCGCTAGGTCGAGCGCATGGACGGCATGACCAAGGCGGAAGTCGACAAGGTTGAGCGAAGCGCAATCGCGCTCGACAGCCAGCCAATACGCCCCCGTGACGCCGCGACGCTGATCCTGCTCGACCGCAAGGACGGTGAGTTGCTGGTGCTGATGGGCCGTCGCCATGCCCGCCACGCCTTCATGCCTGGAAAATTCGTGTTTCCCGGTGGCCGCACCGATCCGGCCGACAGCCGTATCCCCGTAGCCACTGCATTGCACCCTGACGAAGAAGCGAGATTGACCGCGGGCATCGGCCGCACCAGCGCTGCCCGCGCCCGTGCCATTGCTTTGTCGGCGATCCGCGAAACCTATGAGGAGGCCGGGCTGCTGATTGGCCAAAAAGGCGCCTTCGCGACCGCCAAGCGCGACTGGCAGGGCTTTGTCGAACACAGTGTTATTCCATCACTGCAAGCGCTGCGCTTCGTCGCACGCGCCATCACGCCGCCCAACCGGGTGCGCCGCTTCGATACGCGCTTTCTCGCCGCATGGCGCGACGACGTCGCCGTGGAACTGCCGGGTGGCGGTCCGACCAACGAGTTGGAAGACGTCGTTTGGCTGCCGCTGGCCAAGGCCAGTCAAGCCGACGTTCCAGACATCACGCGCACGGTCCTGGAGGAGCTGGAAACGCGGCTCGCCCAGGATCCGCTGCTGAGGCCCGGCGGTCCCGTGCCGTTCTATCGGCTTGTCCGCAATCGCTTCGTCCGCGAAATTCTCTAGAGCAGCCAGGCATTCCATGACAGTCGATACCCAGCCGCAGAGCGAGGAACGCGTACACTGGCTGCCGATGGTCGCGGCGATCTCTTCGATCAGCGTCGTCGGCATCGCCATCGGCCTCGGCATGCCGCTGCTCAGCGTCATCCTGGAAACGCGTGGTCATTCGGCGTCGATGATCGGTCTCAATACCGCGGTCGCCGGCCTCGCCTCGATCGCCGGCGCGCCGCTCGCCACCCCGCTTGCCATGCGGTTCGGGGTCGCCTGGACGATGCTTGCCATGATCGTCGCCGGGGCGCTGGCCTTTGTCGGTTTCCATTTCGCGCCAGCTTTCTGGATGTGGTTTCCGCTGCGCGTCCTGCTGCACGTCGCGCTGACGGTGCTGTTCATCCTCTCAGAATTCTGGATCAGCACCTCGGCGCCGCCACACCGGCGCGGACTGGTCCTCGGCATCTATGCCACCGTGCTGTCTCTCGGCTTTGCCGCCGGGCCATGGCTGTTCGCTCATCTCGGCAGCAGCGGCTTCCTGCCCTTCGGCGTCACCATCGCTTTGGTGACGCTCGCTGCCATACCGGTTCTGGCAGCACGCAACGAGAGCCCGACGATCGTCGCCGACGGCGAAACCAGCAATTTCCTGCGTTATATCTGGCTGGTGCCGACGGCGACCGCGGCCGTGCTGGTGTTCGGTGCGGTCGAGACCGGCGGCTTTGCGCTGTTCCCGGTCTACGGCAACCGCATCGGCTACTCCGAGGCCGACGCAGCTCTTTTGCTCACTATGATCGGGCTCGGCAACGTGCTGTTGCAGATCCCGATCGGCATGATCAGCGACCGCGTCAGCGACCGCCGCTATCTGCTGATGGCCTGTGCCACGGTCGGGCTTGTCGGCACCGTCTTTATGCCGTTCTTCGCGCAGAATTGGCACTTGATGGCAGCGCTTCTGTTCGTCTGGGGCGGCGTGGTCGCCGCCATGTACACGATCGGTCTGGCGCATCTCGGTTCCCAGCTTTCCGGCCACGAACTGGCCTCCGCCAACGCCGCCTTCGTGCTTTGCTACGGTGTCGGCATGGTGCTTGGCCCGCAGGCAATCGGCATCGGCATGGATGCTTTCGGGCCGTCGGGCTTCGGTTGGGCGCTCGGCCTGTTCTTCGCCTGCTATATCGTGCTGGTTGGCACCAGGCTGCTCCGCAAAATCCTCTGAGTGGGCCCGCTGCCGACATTGCTCCCACTGCTGACTAACTACTGACACCACCATGTCAGGAGCGCTCGCGTATATGCTCCCTCAAAGTGCATAAGCAGGGAGACCTCGGATGATCGACAGTGGCTTTGAGACGAAATCGCTGCGGATGGAATTGCTGCTGCTGGTGACCTTTCAGGCACCGGCCGCCGATGTCGACCGCATCATGGAGGCGGTGGTCGCGATCGCGCCGCTCAGAATGGGCAAATATGACAGCAATGCCTTTCAGTCAGCGGACGGCATCGAACGCTACCGGCCGCTTGAAGGTGCCGCCGCCGGCGCCGAGACGGAATTGCGCAGGCGGCCGGGCACTGTCGAGGTGTCGTTCGAACTGCCCGACGACCAGAAGCTCGCCGCTCGCGTCGTCGAAGCGATTTACCAGGTTCACAGTTATCAGGAGCCGGTGATCCGCATTCAGCCGCTGCTTGCCAGCCGCTCCAAGGGTCTCGACGACCGCGCCAACCCGAACCGCTGGTGGAACACGACTGGAGACTGGAAGAAGGCGCTGCCAGTCACGGAAGACGCTTGAACCTGGACAAGGGTTGACTTTCCGGGCGCGTTCTTTATGTGTCGCGGCAAGTTTCCCGCGTCCGGGTGTTTCCCCGTGCTCCAGCGGCCAAAACTCCACGAACATTAACGGACGAACATCATGGCCAAAGCCGCAAACATCAAGATCAAGCTTCTGTCGACCGCCGACACCGGTTTCTTCTACGTGACCAGCAAGAACAGCCGCACCAAGACGGACAAGCTGTCGTTCCGCAAATACGACCCGGTCGCCAAGAAGCACGTCGAGTTCAAGGAAACCAAGATCAAGTAATCCGGTTTTCTCTCGCAGTACCGAAACGCCGCCTTCCGGGCGGCGTTTTTCGTTTCGGGGATGCAGGACTAGCCGATGCGATCACCGCTTGCCGGATCGAACAGATGCAGCGACGCCGGGTCGGCCGACAGGCGCACGGCCTCACCCGGTTTCACACTGGCCCGACCCATGGCGAAGACGCACACCTGCTGGCCGGCAAGCTTGGTGTAGAATTGAGTCGACAGGCCGAGCGGCTCCACTACGCCCACCTCGCCTTTCAGCGCGCCATTGTCGGCAAGCCGGATATGCTCCGGCCGTAAGCCGACGGTGATCGCATCGCCATCCCTGAGCGGCAACCCGTCCGGCAGCCGCAGCTTCTGGCCGTCGGCCAGTACGGCATCCGACTTGGCGGTCTTTTCAACCACGGCAGGCAGGAAATTCATGCCGGGCGAGCCGATGAACCCGGCGACGAACATGTTGACCGGCCGGTCATACAGATCGAGCGGCGCACCGACTTGCTGGACGAGGCCGTCATGCATGACGACGATACGGTCGGCCATTGTCATTGCTTCGATCTGGTCATGGGTGACATAGACCGAAGTGGTCTTCAATTGCTGGTGCAGCGCCTTGATCTCGGCACGCATATGGACGCGCAGCTTGGCATCGAGGTTCGAAAGCGGCTCGTCGAAGAGAAAGACTTTCGGGTCGCGGACGATGGCCCGGCCCATGGCGACGCGCTGACGCTGGCCGCCGGACAATTGCCGCGGCAAGCGTTGCAGAAGCGCATCGAGCCCGAGCCGCTTGGCGGCACCGTCCACCCTTGCATCGATCGCCGGCTTGCCGGCCTTCCTCAGCATCAGGCTGAAACCCATGTTCTTCGACACGTCCATATGCGGATAGAGCGCGTAGGACTGGAATACCATGGCAATGTCGCGGTCCTTTGGCGCGATGTCGTTGACCAGGCGCTCGCCAATATGGATTTCGCCGTCGGAGACCTCCTCCAGCCCGGCGATCATGCGCAGCAGGGTCGATTTCCCGCAGCCGGATGGCCCAACCAGGACGACGAACTCGCCGTCGGCGATTTCGAGATCGACCGCGTGCAGGACGCGCACGGCTCCATAGTCTTTGCGGACTTTGTCGAGAGTGACGGAGGCCATCGATCTATCCCTTGACGGCACCAGCGGTAAGGCCGGTGACGAGGTAGCGTTGCAGGAAGGCAAAGAACATGCAGACCGGGATCAGCGCCAGGATGGAAGCGGCCATCATCTGCCCCCAGTCGACCGCGAATTTGCCGATATAGGTGAGCAGGCCGACCGCGAAGGTCTTCTGGTCGTCGCTGGAAATCAGCATCAGCGCAAACAGCAACTCACTCCAGGCGGCGGTAAAGACGAAGCCGAGCGTCGCGCCCATGCCGGGCAGCGTCAGCGGCACGATCACCTTGCGCATCGCCTGCAGACGCGTGCAGCCGTCGATCATCGCCGCCTCTTCCAGGTCCCGCGGGATGCCGTCGAAGAAGGATTGCATCAGGAAGGTCGCAAAGGCCGTATTGAAGGCGGTGTAGATGATGACGAGCCCGGTCAGGCTGTTGATGAGACCGATCTGCCCCATGATGCGGTAGATCGGCGGAATGACCATCACCAGAGGGAAGGTCTGGGTGAGCAGAAGCAGGATGGCCAGGGTCGCCTTGCCACGGAAGGAAAATCGCGACATGGCGTAGCCGGCCAGCGTGGCAATGACCGTTACGAAGGCTGCCGTCGACACCGAAACGATAACGCTGTTCAGGAAATAGCGCGGGAAATCGGTTGCTTCCAGCACGGTGACGAAGTTCTGCAGCGTCGTTTGCGACGGCCAGAAAGTGATGCCTTCGGAATAGAGCAGCCGCTCCGGCGTGACCGAGATCTTCAACGTCCAGAAGATCGGGAACAGCGCAAAGGCCATATAGGTGGCGATGGCGCCGTAAAGGCCGATGCCGCCGAGAACGCGCGAGGAGACGGAGCGTCCGGCAATCATCAGACGTGCCTCACCAGCGAGCGGCGGATGCCGATCAGTGCAATCGCATAGACGATGAGCAGCACAAGCAGCAGCACCGCCACTGCGGAGGCATAGCCCTTGTCCAGCGACTTGAACGCGCTGACGTAGATATAGACCGGCACTGTGGCGGTCGAACCGGCAGGCCCGCCTTCGGTCATGACGAAGATCAGGTCGGCGAAGGTGGCGATCCATATCGTGCGCAGCATGACGGTGATGACGATGGTCGGCGCCAGGAACGGCAGCGTCACCTTGGTGAAGCGCTGCCACGGCGAGGCGCCGTCGATCGCCGCCGCCTCATGCAATTCCGAGGGTATCGACTTCAACGCCGCCAAAAGCGTGATGGCAAAAAAGGGAATGCCGAACCAGACATTGGCGACGATCGGCCCCCACATGGCTGTCGAGGGATCGGAGAGCACGTTGGTCGGCTCGGCTTTCAGCCCCAATGCATAGAGCCAGTGGGGCAGCGGCCCGATGATCGGATTGAACAGCCAGGCCCAGGTCAGGCCTGACAGGAAGGACGGCACCGCCCAGGGCAGGAACACCACCGCCTGCACGATCTTTCTGCCCCGGAACGGCGTGTCGAGCAGCAGCGCCAGGCCAAGGCCGAGGAAGAACTGGAAGAACAGGCTGGCTGCCGTCCACCACAGCGTGTTGACGAGCGCCTGCGCGAGCACGGGATCCGACAGCATCGCCTGATACTGCCCAAGCCCGACATATTCGGATTTGAATGCCGAGAACTTGCGGAACGAGTAGCCGATACCGATGACCAGCGGCACCAGGAGCACGACGACCAGCAGCACGATAGCCGGGCTGAGATAGAGCCAGGGCTCGATCGCGGCATGGGATAGCCGCTTCTTTCGCGGTCTGCCGGCGGAGCGTATTTCGGACACGGCATAGGTCATTGGTGCTGGATTGTCTCCTGAAGCAGCGTCGAGGACAGCGCCCTTCTCCCAGTTTACGGGAAAAGATGCCGGTCCACCCTCCGCAGCTGCAGCGCAGCTGCTGCGGAGGACGGGCAGGCAGATGAGAGCCAGCACGAGCCACGACGGGTTGGCGCCGCCCCTCATCCGTCACTTTGTGACACCTTCTCCCCGTGAACGGGGAGAAGGAAGAAAAGCTATTTCTTGTTCTTGGCCAGCCAGTCCTGCTGTTCCTTGGTCAGGAACTTGGCCCATTCGTCGGCCACGTCCTTGGCCGCCTTCTGGCCAAGCAGCACTTCCTGAAAATTCTTGATCGCCACCTGGTCGACGAAATTGCCGAGGTTTTCCAGATGCGTCGGCGGCGTCACCATCTCGTATTTGTCGCCGTTGTTCAGTTCTTCGAACCAGCCCTTGAACTGCTCGGTCCTGAAGTGAGCGTCCTGGTCGGCGCCGTTGTGGATCGGAATGACGCCGACTTCCTTTGCCCATTCCAGATTGTCCTTGGGCGACAACAGCGTCGCCATCAGCTTCCAGGCATCGTCCTTGTGCTGGGAATTGGCGAACATCGCCCAGCCGGCATAACCGAGCGTCGGATAGGATTTGCCGCTCGGCCCGACCGGCATCGGCGCCACGGCGAAGTCGTCGGCGCTCATCTTGTCGGCGATGCCGAGCAGCGCGTCGGGATCCTGGTTCAGCATGGCGCAGGTGCCACTATAGAAGCCGGTGACGGTCTCGTTAAAACCCCAGCTCACCGCATCTTTCGGCGCCAGGCCATTCTTGTACATGTCGGCGAGCATCTGCAGGCCCTTGACCGAGCCTTCCTCGTTGATGGTCGAGGTGCCGTCCTCGTTGAAATAGCCGCCCTTACCAGCGGCAATGTTCATGAACATGTGCATGCCGTTGAAGGCGCCCGGGCCACCGCGCAGGCAGTAGCCGTATTTGCCCGGTATCGCCGAGATCTTCTTGGAGTCCTCGACGAATTCGTCGAGCGTCGACGGCGGACCGTCCAGGCCGGCCTCCTTGAACAGCTTCTTGTTCCAGAACAGCGCGTTCAGGTAATAGCCGTAAGGGATCATGTACTGCTTGTTGTCGACCGTCGAGCCGAACTGCTTGGCGCGCTCGCCCAGCGTTTTGGCATCGTCCCATTTGGCCATGTATGGCCCGAGGTCCTCGAGCTGGCCGTTGGTCGCGTAGAGGCCCATCCAGCGTTCCGGCATCTCGACGATGTCGGGCGTGTCGCCGGCCTGCACCATGGTGAGGAACTTCTCGAACGCCTGGCCCCAAGGCAGCGATACGAGCTCGACCTTGACGCCCGGATTGGCCGTCTCGAACTCGGCGATCTGCTTCTTGAGGAATTCGGTACGCGGCGGGCTGGTAATGACCTCGACCATCTTGACGGTGGAATCGGCCAGCACGCTGCCGGCGGAAATCGCCAGACCCGCGACGGCACCAAGAAGGATGCTCAGTTTTTTCATGTTCAGCACTCCCATTTTGAACGGCTCCTTTTATCTTTTTGCTCGGTCGAAGGCCTGGGCAACGTCGGCCCACAGGTCTTCGACACTTTCCAATCCGACACTGAAGCGGATGGTTCGCGGGCTGACGCCGAAGCGCGCCATCGAATTCAGGCCCGGCGTCTGCTCGAGCGAGGCCTTTGCCGGAACGACCAGGCTCTCATGGCCGCCCCAGCTGACGCCGATGCGAAAGAGTTTCAGCGCATCGACGAAAGCCGGGATGTCGACGTCTTCCGTCACTTCGAATGAGAACAGCCCGGCATAGCCGGCAAGCGTCGCCTTGCCTGGATGGTTGGAATAGGCCGGGTGGTTGACCCGCTCGACATGGCCATGCGCCTTCAGTCGCTCGGCGATGGTCAGCCCGCTCTTCATGTGATGCGGCAACCGCAACGGTAATGTGCGCAGCCCGCGCAGCAACAGCCACGCCTCGAAAGGCGAAAGCTTGCCGCCGAGATAGGAATAGGTCTGCTCGTTGATGTGTCGGATATGGGCAGCCGAACCGGCCACCACGCCGGCGACTGTGTCGCTGTGGCCGCCAAGATATTTCGAGGCGGAATGCAGCACCAGGTCGACGCCATGTGAAATCGGCTTCTGGAACACTGGCGTCGCCCAGGAATTGTCGATCGAGGTGACGATGCCCTGCTCTTTGGCCAGCCGTGCCAGCTGCGTTATGTCCTGGAGCTCGAACATCATCGACGTCGGGCTTTCCAGGTAGAGCAGCTTGGCGCCGGGAAGTGCTGCGGCGACCGCGTCCGGATCGGAACCGTCGACATAGTCGACCTTGATGTTGAGCCGAGGCAACAGCCGTTCGAACAGCCGGTAGGCATCGCCGTAGCAGTTGCGCACGACGACCATTCGCTCGCCGGCACTGACGAAAGCAAGCACCGTGGCGCTGATCGCTGCCATGCCGCTGGAAAAGCCGCGCGCGGCTTGCGCGCCTTCGAGGGCGGCGACACGCGCCTCGAACTCCATCACCGTCGGGTTGTCACCGCGCGAATAGATCGGCTGGCGTCGCCTGCCGGCGAATGTGTCGGCCATCTCGGCATAATTGGCGAAGGTGAAGAGCGAAGTCTGGTAGATCGGCGGGACCACCGCACCGCCGGGAAAAGGCTCATCATGGGCGAGAAGCGTCGCAGCCTCGGCGAGATAGTCGTTTTCGAAACCGGCGGGATGGTCGTTCATTTCTGGCCTGAGAGTTTGAGTTTGGCCGCACCGCGTTTCAGATCGTCCTCGACGGTGGCGATCAGCTTCAGCGCCTCGGCCCGGGCTCCCTCCGGATCGTGCGCGGCGATGCGTTCGTAGATGGTGCGGTGGTAAGGAAAGCTGGCGTGGCCGAAGTCGCGCACGCCGAGCGGATGTTCCCAGAAACGGTGGAACAGCTCGTGCATGGCGGCGATGATCTGCTCGAACAGCGGATTGCCGGAAGCGCGGTAGATCGACTGGTGGAATTCCCAGTCCTCCTCCGCCGACATGCCGGCGCGCGTGTGGAAGGCCTGCTCCATAATGTCGAGCTTGCGCCCGATCTCGACGAGATTTGCCTGGCCGGCGCGAACGGCGCAAAGGGCGGCTGCTTCCGCCTCCAGCGCGCGGCGGATTTCCAGCGTCTGCATCAGGCTGGTGAAATCATTGCCGCCGGCCAGCGTCAGCGGCATGTGCAGCATGTCCAGCGACACCACTCCCTTGAGATAAGTGCCGCTGCCTTGCCGCCGCTCGACCAGGCCGAGCCCTTCCCAGCGCGTCAGCGCCTCGCGCACGGTGTTGCGGCTCACCTTGAGGCGCTCGGCAAGGATGCGTTCGGTCGGCAGTCTCTGGCCGGGCCCGAGGGCTTCCCGCATCACAAAGCCGGCCAGGGCCTTGAGCACCGCGTCGTCGCGAGCAGTTGCCTGTATGGGCGAAAGGCCGAATTCGGTCATGCCAACGGGTCACCAAAAATGGCTCAATGGTCCAACCAATTTCTGCATAGAAGACAGGCTCTGTCAATCGGCTGCAGGCACATGCGTACCGCCCCCAGCGTGCTGATCAAAAGGCGGCCTACCTGTCACGGCAAAAAGCCAGCATTTTCTGGATGCTGACACAGAGTCCTGATGTGTTTTGAAATTGGGGGCCGGCCGGCGTTTGGCAGCGGTACGAGGAGGCCACTATGTGCCAGCGCCGGCCGGCCGACCCCACGGACCCAGGAGATGCGGCGGACCTGAGCATCATGGGGTATTCTTCGGGTCGAACCGGCGATCTAGCCTCGTGCCGGTTACGTCTAAGGGCTGCACATTTGCGCACCAACTTATGAAAATCAACAGTTTCTTAACCAAGCCTCGCAAATCGCTTGGATTAAGGTAAATTCGTAACCTTGTCGCGTTGACTGGCTAATTGGTGTCCGGGCTATGCCGCCTTGGCGACGACGCGATTGCGGCCGCCGCTCTTGGCCTCGTAGAGCGCGAGGTCGGCGCGTTTCATCAGCGCAGCGACCGTATCCACCCCTTTCAGCACCGACGACACGCCGACGCTGACGGTGACTTCGATCGCTTTGCCCTCGCTGCCAACGGCAAACGGCAGTTGGGCGATTTCGGCGCGAATGCGCTCGGCTACCTTTTCGGCTACCGCGCCGTCCGTGTCCGGCATCACCACCACGAACTCCTCGCCACCGAAGCGGCAGGCCAGGTCGATGCCGCGCACATTCTTGCGCAGCCGCCGCGCGAATTCGCGCAGCACGTCGTCGCCGCCGTCATGGCCATGCGTATCGTTGATGGTCTTGAAGCGGTCCAGATCGGTGATCATCACCGACAGCGGCCGGCGCCGTGCCACGGCGCGGTCGAACAGCGTCTGCAGATGGCTGTCGAGATAGCGGCGGTTGTGCAGGCCGGTCAGGGCATCGGTCACCGCCATCTCGATGGTCTGGGTGACGCTGGCGCGAAGCTGGTCGTTGTAGCGCTTGCGGCGCACCTGCGTGCGCAGCCGCGCGGTCAGCTCCTGCTGGTCGATCGGCCGCATCAGATAGTCGTTGATGCCGAGTTCGAGGCCGCGGATGATGCGCCCCTCCTCGCCCTCGTCCGCCAGAAGGATGATTGGCAGGAAACGGGTGCGATCGAGCGAGCGCAATTGCGAGCAGAGCCTCAGCGGGTCGAAATCGGCGAAGGCCGTCGAAATCATCACGCATTCGTAGGGCAACTCGGCAGCCTGAAAGAAACCGGCATGCGGATCGGTGGCGACGTCGAGATCGGCACTGCCGCGCAGCATCTTCTGGATGCGCTCGAAGGAGGATTTGCGCTCGTCGACCAGCAGCACCTTTGGCACCGCATCGTCGGCCGCGAAGTTGCGGCTCAAAAGCTCCTCGATGCCGATATTGCGCGTCGTCGAGGCACGCAGCCGCAGCTCGTCGGTCAGCGACTTCAGCCTGACCAGGCTCTTGACGCGCGTCATCAGCTGCAGATCGTTGACCGGCTTGGTCAAAAAATCGTCGGCGCCGGCCTCGAGGCCTCGCACCCGGTCCGAAACCTGATCGAGCGCGGTGATCATCACGACCGGGATGTGCGATGTCGCCGGATCACCCTTCAGCCGCCGGCAAACCTCGAACCCGTCCACATCGGGCATCATCACGTCGAGCAGCACGACGTCGACCTTGCCGTTCTCGCAGATCTCGATCGCATCCGGCCCGTTGGTGGCGGTCAGAACCTCGAAATATTCGGCGAGCAGCCGAACCTCCAGCAGCCTGACATTTGCTGGGATGTCGTCGACGACGAGGATCCGCGCGGTCATTTCACAAAGCTCCGGCTCGGCTGGAAAGATACATCAGGCATCGCCCAGGTAGGATTTGATAGTTTCGATGAAACGCGGCACCGAGATCGGCTTGGAAATATATGCCTCGCAGCCGCCCTGGCGAATGCGCTCCTCGTCGCCCTTCATCGCGAAGGCGGTGACGGCGATGACCGGGATGACGTGGAGATCATCGTCCTCCTTCAACCATTTGGTCACCTCGAGGCCGGACACTTCGGGCAGCTGGATGTCCATCAGGATGAGGTCCGGCCTGTGCTGCCGCGCCAGATCCAGCGCTTCCAGGCCGTTGCGTGTACGCACCGTCTCGTAGCCGCTCGCTTCGATCAGGTCGCGAAAGAGCTTCATGTTGAGCTCGTTGTCCTCGACGATCATAACCTTTTTAGGCATCGATTTCCCGTCCCGGCTGGCCTTCCACTCGAAGGGTGCCGTCATGCGCCCCTTGTCGGCACGCACCAAACCTGTTCCCACTATACGGCAATATGATTGACGAAACGGAAACCGGCCGCCGGAAAAGCGTTCGGATTCCAGGTCGGCGAGCTTGCTGCCGGCAACACTTGCCACTACTGGGAAAACAGAACGATTCCGCCCACGAAGGAAAAGTAGCGATGGCAAACGCAGCGTCAATGCGCGAGGAAGCCGAAACCATTGCCGTAAAGGCGTTGGGCTTCGTCGCCGCCGATCCGGAACTTCTGCCCCGCTTCCTGGCGATCACCGGCATCGAGGCCCATTCCATCCGCCGGGCGGCCGGCGAGCCGGGTTTCCTGGCCGGCGTGCTGCAGTTCATCCTCGCCCACGAGCCGACGCTGATGCGTTTTTCGGAGGAAACCGGCACGCCGCCGGCCGCAGTGGGCAAGGCGTTGCGGGCACTGCCGCTCGGCGACGACAATCATGAGCATTCGACATAAGCCACGATGCCGAGACTGCGGGCAGATCGAAGAGCCTTCCGCAGACGATGGGCCACTGCTGGTGCTTTATGGCGTTGCCTCTTCCCCACTGTTGTCCGTCCCAACGGGGTCGGCCGGCTTCAGCATGGCGCCGTTGACCGTCACCGAACCGTCGGCTTTGGTGTTGATCACCCATTCAAGCCGGCCGTCCGGCAGCGTCTTGCCAAACCCTTTGATCGCCAGCGCGCCGGTAAAATACTGCGCGGCCTGCGGGTCCGTCTTCGCCGCCGTCTGCAAGGTCTCCACGATCTTGTCGTAGCCGGTGATGTCGATTGTCACGTCCGCACGCGGCTTCTTGCCGGGGAAGGTCATCTCGCCTTCCATCGCAATCTCGATGTTGCCGTTCTTGATCGTGCTGTGTCCGAGAATGGCCTTTGGCGTCTTGGCCAGGAAATCGGCGGAGATCTGGTTGCCGAAATCTGCCGGCAGCGGTGGATCCTTGCTGAAATCAAGGGTTTCGATGGTTTTCTTCGCCATGCTGTCCAGATCGATGTTGGCGCCGCCGAAGTTGAGGTCGATATCCGTCGGCAGCAACGCAACGCTCCAGCTGGGCAGCACCTGCTGCGGTATTGTCAGGCCGGAAACCTTGAACGCGTAGTTGATCTTGCCTTCCTTGGCGATGCCGTCCATGCCGACAGCGGTATTCAGTTGCGTCGCACCGAACTTGCCGACCGGACTCTCCACCACAAGGTCCTTGAAGCCGTAGGTGCCGTCGATCCGCTCCCACAACGGCAGTGCTGCCGTCAGAAGCGATTTGAACTCCGCCCCATCCGCCTTGAATTTGGCTGCATCATCAGTCGCCACGATGAAAGCAAGCAGGTCGAGCAGCGGCTTTGTCCGCAAACCCTTGCCGGCCGCATCCACAGAAAGTTCAGGCGCTTTTACAGCAGCCGGAAAACTCAACCCACTTTTGGGATCGTTGACTTTGATCGTTTCGGCGAAGTTCGTTATTTTTTCCGTCACCGTGAAATCGACGCCGCCGTTTGCGGATTTGGTCGAAACTATTACGGCAGTGCCAGGACCGACCGTGACATCCGCCTGCTGCTTGGGCTCTCGGGTGGTCATCGTCATGCCAGCCATCGAACCGGTTGCGCTCGCGAAAGCGGCCAGGTCGGGGTCATAAACTCCGGTGAACTTGTTGTCCGACACGGAGAAGTCGATGTGCTGCGCCCCCTCAGGGCCAACGAAATCGATAGACCCCTTCGGGGACACGTCCGCCGAAACGTCCCAGTGTCCATCTTTGCGCGGCTTGACCAAGATGAAGTAAGGCGTGATGTCGAACTTGAAGGCTTGCTGCTTTGCCATCAAATCCGTGACTGGCTTGAAGTCGAATGCGAGCTTGTAGGCTTCGCCGTCGACTGAAATTTTCACGAACCCGATATCGAACAGCTTCTTTCCGATATAGCGCGCCAGATCGTCGGAAAGCTGCTTCGCCCCTTGCCTGTCGACCGCTTGGCCGAAGGCCGGTCCGCTGCAGGCAAGCAGTAAAACAAGTGGCAAAACGCGCTTCATGTCGATCCTCACTTATTCGCGGCCGTCAAACCGTTTCTATCACTGGTAGGGAATTACCATCACAACCGCAAGGCGAGCCGGACGGATCGATGTCGCCCGCGGCATTGCCTAAAGCACCAGCCGCACCAGCGGCCGGCCCGGCTTGCGCTCGACCAATCGCTGGAACCCGGCCTTTTCGAAGACCCGCGACGAGCCGACGAACAGCCCGATCGAGCGCGAATCCTTCGATAGATCGATCGGGCAGGCCTCGATCAGCCGGGCACCATTTTCCCGTGCGAAGTCGATGCCGCCTGTGACCAGGCGGTGCGACAGGCCCCTGCCGCGTGCCTTGGCGCGGATGAAAAAGCAGGAGATCGCCCAGACGCCGGGATCGGTGGCATCGGCGGGGTCGAGCGGCGCCGACCCCCTGCCCTGGTTGTTCCATTCGGGCACGTCGGCGCGCGGGCCGATCTGCATCCAGCCGACTGCCCGGCCGTCCTCGAAGGCCAGCAGGCCGGGCGGCGGCCCGGCCTCGATCCGCGCCTTGATATGATCCTTGTTGCGCTCCCGGTCGCTCGCGCGGCGCGCTGCCGGCGACAGCCGGAAATGTGTGCACCAGCAGCCGTAGCAGGCGCCTTGCTTACCGAAAAGATCTTCGAAATCCGCCCAAAGCTCGGGCACTAGCGGCGCTATGGTCGTATTCATGAGCTCTCTCCCGGCCCACCGCCTTGTCGTGGCGTCCGTCCTGACGTACCATTGCATTTGTTCTCTTTATGTTCGCAGCGATGGCGGCCCCTGTCAACAATCCCGAACACGGTTTTTGCCGCGACTGCCTGAATTTTCAGCGCAGCGAGGCACGCCGTTGCGAGCGCTGCGGCAGTCCGCGGCTTGCGCGCCATCCCGAGCTTTACCGGCTGCGCCTTGCCCATATCGATTGCGACGCGTTCTACGCGGCGGTCGAAAAGCGCGACAACCCGGCATTGAAGGACCGGCCGTTGATCATCGGCGGCGGCAAGCGCGGCGTCGTCTCCACCGCCTGCTATATCGCCCGCATCCATGGCGTGCGCTCGGCAATGCCGATGTTCAAGGCGCTCGAAGCCTGCCCGGACGCGGTGGTCCTCCCGCCGGACATGGAAAAATACGTCCGCGTCGGCCGCGAGGTGCGCGCCATGATGCAGGCGCTGACGCCGCTGGTCGAGCCGCTCTCGATCGATGAGGCCTTCCTCGACCTCGCCGGCACCGAGCGCCTGCATGGCCTGCCGCCTGCGGTGGTGCTGGCGCGCTTCGCTCTCAGCGTCGAAAAGGAGATCGGCATCACCGTTTCGGCAGGCCTGTCCTATTGCAAGTTCCTGGCCAAGGTGGCCTCGGACTTCCGCAAGCCGCGCGGCTTTTCGGTGATCGGCGAGGCCGAGGCTATCGGCTTCCTGGCCGAGCAGCCGGTGACGCTGATCTGGGGCGTCGGCAAGGCCTTTGCCGCCACGCTCGAGCGCGACGGCATCCGCACCATCGGCCAGCTGCAGCGCATGGAACGCGGCGACCTGATGCGCCGCTATGGCGTCATGGGCGACCGGCTCTACCGGCTTTCGCGCGGCGAGGACGACCGCCGCGTCGTTCCCGACCAGGACGCGAAAAGCGTCTCGGCGGAAACCACTTTCGACACCGACATCGCCTCCGTCGAGGAACTGGTTTCGGTGCTGAGGGCGCTGGCGGAGAAAGTCTCGGCCCGGCTGAAAAAATCCGGCATTGCCGGACGCACCGTCGTCCTCAAGCTGAAGACCCAGGATTTCAAGATCCGCACGCGCAATCGCCAGCTCGGCGATCCGACCCGGCTGGCCGACCGCATCTTTCAGACCGGGCTCGAGCTGCTACGCAAGGAAGCGGATGGCACGAAATACCGGCTGCTCGGCATTGGCGTCAGCGATCTCTCCGACAGTGACCGGGCGGACCCGCCCGACCTGGTCGACGTCAAGTCACGCAAGCGCGCCATGGCCGAAGGCGCCATCGACACGCTGCGCGGCAAGTTCGGCCGCAGGGCGGTGGAAACCGGCTATACCTTCGGCAAGGGCCGTGATGCGCACCCGCCCGAACCGATCGAGGAGTGATAGTGCTAAGTGCGCCGCAGATCGATCCGGCTGGTAATCACGCGCTCGCCGGTTTTCGGGTCGACGTCGATAACGGTCAGCCGCATGCCGTCCTCGCCATTCTTCTCGACCGTCATTTGCGCCTTGCGATCGCCATTGACCTCCTTGGCCCAGCGGATGCCGAGATTGATTGCGTTGCCTTTTCGGCTGCCGCTCAATTGCGCCGGCCCGGTGCGCGATCCGACATAGGTGCCGCTGTATTTCGTCCCGCTGGACCTGAGGTCCGCGCTGATGTCGCGCGTCACCAAGATAAGACCGCGGCAGCTGCCGTCGAGCGACAATGAGTTCGACGTCGCGTCGGAATTGAAGTGACAGGAGACATTCACCGTCGGCGCATCGGTGGTGACCTTGACGATGCCCTTGCCGGCGAAATTCCCCTGGAATGAGCGAAGAAAATCCGGATCGTCGGCATGCGCTGCGCCGGCCCCGGCCGTCAGGCAGCCGGCAAGTACAAATCGTGCGAGTGATTTCATCGGACCGCTCCTCGTTGGTATCCAAAACACGGCACGCAAACACTGAGGGACCAACGCTTCCCTCAGCGGCGGGTTCCGGCTTCAACATCACTGTTTGCAACGCTTCACGGCTGGCCCAGTCGAATGCGTCGGCTAGCGGTTGCGATGAAAGCCCCGGCTTGCGACATAGCGCCCATGGCACCCGCACCCTCGATCCCCAAGGCCGCGTTCTGGATGGCGCTGTCGATCGCCTCGTTCCTGGCGATGTCGGTCGCCGGCCGGGCCACGACGGCAGAGCTCAACGTCTTCCAGGTGCTCGAGCTGCGCTCGGTGATCGGCTTTTTCATCCTGCTGCCGCTGGTCATGATGTCAGGCGGTTTTGCGGCGATGCGCACCGGGCGTCCGCTGGCCCATATCGCCCGCAACGTCGTCCACTATACCGGCCAGGCTGCCTGGCTTTACGCCTTGACGCTGATCCCGCTTGCGGTGCTGATCTCGATCGAATTCACCACGCCGATCTGGACCGCCCTGCTGGCGGTCGCTTTCCTCGGCGAAAGGCTCTCCCGGCCACGGCTTGCGGCAATCGTGCTGGGGCTGATCGGCGTGATGATCATCGTGCGCCCGGGCGTCGGTGCGGTCAATCCGGGGCATGTTATCGTGCTGGGAGCCGCAGTCTGCTTCGGCGTCTCGGTGGTTCTCGTCAAGTCGCTGACGCGGACGGACAGCGTCGTGCGCATCATCTTCTGGATGCTGATCATCCAGTCGGTGCTTGGCCTCGTCCCGGCGCTTTACGAATGGCAAAACCCGCCGCTTGAGCTCTGGCCGTGGATCCTGCTCATCGCCTTCACCGGCATGTCGTCGCATTTCTGCATGGCCCGCGCACTTGTCTATGCCGATGCGACGGTCATCTCGCCAATGGACTTTTTGCGCGTGCCGCTGTCGGCGGTGATCGGATGGCTGCTCTATCACGAGCAGATCGACGCCTTCACCGCCGGTGGCGCCCTGCTGATCCTCATGGGAAATCTGCTCAACCTGCAGCGGAGAGCACCGCAACCGGCGGAGATCGCCGCTTCATAAGCGTGCGCTAACTCTTAGACCAGTTCCACCTCGACCACGCCTGGCACCGCCCGCATCGCCGACGCGATCTGAGGCGATACGCGGTAGCGGTTGGGCAACTCGATCTCGACCTCGCCCTCGCCGCCTTCCTTGATGACGATGATGCTCACCTGACTGTCGCCACGCTGGCCAAGCTGCGATTGGATTGTCGATGCCGGTGCGTCATTTCTGACGAAGATGCGCAACGCTTTCTGGATACGGCTTGCCTCTTCCTCCAATGACTGCACGGTCTGGATGCGCAGATTGACGCCTTCAGGCCTGTCCTCGGCCGAAACGGTGATCACCACCGAGCGGCCGGGTTCGAGCAAGTCGCGGTATTGCGCCAGCCCCTCGGAAAACAGCACCGCTTCATACTGGCCCGACGTGTCGGAGAACTGCACGACGCCCATCTTGTTGCCGGTGCGCGTCTTGCGCTCCTGCTTGGTGGTCACCGTGCCGGCGAGCCGGCCGGCGGCAGCACCGCGTTTGACGGCGGCCGAAAACTCGCCCCAGGTCTGCACCCGCATTTTCTGCAGCGCCGCCTTGTATTCGTCGAGCGGATGCGCCGAGAGATAGAACCCGACCACCTGGAATTCACGGTGCAGGCGGTCGGCGGCGAGCCAGGGATCGGTCGCCGGCAAGTTGAGCGCCTGCGACTGTGCGCCCAGCGAGGCGCCAAAGATGTCATGCTGGCCGGTGACGGCATTCTGCTGCGCCAGCGACGCCAGCCCCATCATCCGCTCGACGCCGGCCATCATCGCCGCACGGTCATGACCGAAGCAGTCGAGCGCGCCGGCCATGATCAGGCTTTCGAAGACGCGCTTGCCGACGATCTTCGGATCGACCCTTTCACAGAAATCGGCGAGGCTCTTGAAGGGTTTTTCGCCGCGCGTCGCGACGATGTGCTCGACCGCCGCGTCGCCGACGCCCTTGAGCGCGGCCAGCGAATAGAAGATGCGGTTCTCGCCGACCTCGAAATCCCGGAACGACGTCATGACCGACGGCGCCACCACCTCGATGCAGAGGCGCAGCGCATCCTGGCGGAAATCGGCGAGCTTGTCCGTATTGCCCATGTCGAGCGTCATCGATGCCGCCAGGAATTCGACGGGGTAATGCGCCTTCAGATAGGCGGTCTGGTAGGAGACGACGGCATAGGCGGCGGCATGCGATTTGTTGAAACCGTAGTCGGCAAACTTTGCCAGCAGGTCGAAGATGAAGTCGGCTTGCGGCTTGCCGACGCCGCGCTCGACCGCGCCCGAAACAAAGCGCTCGCGCTGCTTGTCCATCTCGGCGCGGATCTTCTTGCCCATGGCGCGGCGCAGCAGATCGGCTTCGCCCAGCGAATAGCCGGAGAGCTCCTGCGCGATCTGCATCACCTGTTCCTGGTAGACGATGACGCCTTGCGTCTCCTTGACGAGATGGTCGATCTTCGGGTGGATCGACGCCATCTCCTCCTCGCCGTGCTTTCTGGCGTTGTAGGTCGGTATGTTCTCCATCGGCCCCGGCCGGTAGAGCGCGACCAGCGCGATAATGTCCTCGATACAGTCGGGCCGCATGCCGATCAGCGCCTTGCGCATGCCGGCACTTTCCACCTGGAACACGCCGACCACCTCGCCGCGCGACAGCATGGCGTAGGTTTCGGGGTCGTCGAGCGGAATGTGGGCAAGATCGATCTCGATGCCGCGGCGGCGGATCAGCTTGACGGCCCTGTCCAGCATCGTCAGCGTCTTCAGGCCAAGGAAGTCGAATTTCACCAGCCCGGCCTGCTCGACATATTTCATGTTGAACTGCGTGACCGGCATGTCCGAGCGCGGATCGCGGTACATCGGCACCAGCTCCGACAGCGGCCGGTCGCCGATGACGATGCCGGCGGCGTGCGTCGAGGCGTGCCGATAAAGACCTTCCAGTTTCTGCGCCGTATCGAGCAGCGTCTGCACGATCGGCTCACGCTCCGCCTCTTCGGCAAAGCGCGGCTCGTTGGCGATGGCGTCGGCGAGCTTGACCGGATTGGCCGGGTTCGACGGCACCATCTTGCTCAGCTTGTCGACCTGCCCGTAAGGCATCTGCAGCACGCGGCCGACGTCGCGCAGCACCGCGCGCGCCTGCAGCGTGCCGAAGGTGATGATCTGGCCAACCTGGTCGCGGCCGTATTTCTGTTGGACGTAGCGGATGACTTCCTCGCGCCGGTCCTGGCAGAAGTCGATGTCGAAGTCGGGCATCGACACGCGGTCGGGATTGAGGAAGCGCTCGAACAGCAGCGAAAAACGCAGTGGGTCGATGTCGGTGATGGTCGTGGCATAGGCGACCAGCGAGCCGGCGCCCGAACCGCGGCCCGGGCCGACCGGAATCCCTTGTGCCTTGGCCCATTTGATGAAGTCGGCAACGATCAGGAAATAGCCCGGATATTTCATCTTCTCGATGACGCCGAGCTCGAAATCCAGCCTTTCGCGATATTGCTCGACGGTATAGCCGGGCGTCGGCCCGTGCGCCGCCAGCCGCGCCTCTAGCCCTTCATGCGCCTGCCTGGCAAGCTCCTGCGCCTCCGCCTTGACCGCAGCATCGGCGTCGGCGACATCGCGGCCGGCAAAGCGCGGCAGAATCGGATTGCGGGTCTTCGGGTAATACGAGCAGCGCAGCGCGATCTCGACGGTGTTGTCGATTGCTTCCGGCAGGTCGGCGAACAGCCTCGCCATATCGGCCTGGCTTCTCAGGAAGTGGTCGGGCGAAAGGCGGCGGCGATTGTCGGCCGCAACCACGGAACCTTCGGCGATGGCGATCAGGGCGTCATGCGCCTCATAGTCTTCACGAGAGAAGAAAAACGCCTCGTTGGTGGCAACCAGCGGCAGATCGTGGCGGTAGGCGAGATCGACCGACGACTGCTCGATGGCGCGGTCGTAGCCGGACACGCGCTCAAGCTCGACATAGAGCCGGTCGCCGAACAGGCTCTTGAGCGCCGAGAGCCGGGTCTCGGCGAGTTCGCGGCGATCCTGTTTCAAGGCAGTGCCGATCGGACCGCGCGGCCCGCCCGTAAGGCAGATCAGACCGTCGGAATGGCCCTGCAGCATCTCGCTCGTCAGATGCACCGCTTCGCCGGGCGGTGTCTCGAGGTAGACGCGGCTGACCAGCCTGACCAGATTGCCGTAGCCGGCCTCGGTTGCGGCGATCAGGACGACCGGCCGCATCTCCGGTCCTTGCCGCCTGCGGTCGCGCTGGCTGTCGCTCGCCTCGCCGGAAAAGGCGAGGTCGATCTGGCAGCCGATGATCGGCTGGATGCCGTCCTTTACCGCCTTCTGGGCGAATTCCAGCGCGCCGAACAGATTGTTGGTGTCGGTGACGGCGATTGCCGGGCATTCGTCCTGCACCGCATGGCCGACGATCTTGCCGAGCTGCAACGCACCTTCGAGCAGCGAATAGGCCGAATGCACGCGAAGATGAATGAACCGACGCGCCGCCGCCTCCGCCCGCGACGCCTTTGCATAGGCCTCGCGCAGCAAGGGATCGCGTGGAAGTCTCTCATCCGCCATGGTTTTTTTCGCGCCGCCTCACAAGGACTCAGTCGATGAAGATGTATTGTCCGGCACCGGGTAACACGAGTCCAGCGGTAGTGATCAGGCCGAGAACCGATAAAACCGGAGTCCACCGAGATGGCTTGGGGAAAGCTGGCGTTGCCATGCGTTCCCAAGCTGCTTAGCCTATTCCGTGTTGTAAGGTAGCGCGCATGTCACTTTCGCGATTCGTTGAGAAGTGGACCACCCCTGCATATCCCCCTGACTCAGTCTCCGAGGAGGATTTGGGTGCTGCTGAGCAGCAGCTAGGCGTCCACTTTCCCGAAGACTATCGAAAGGCAGTACTTGACGTCGGGTTGCCTCGGCCCACGATCGCGCTTTTAAACGCGATCGTCGAGCGTAAACTGGATCTGCATGATCTTGCTAACTTCTATTCTCCGAAGGAGATAGTCGAGGAAACGCTTGGCTGGCGTGAAATCGGGATGCCTGACCGGCTTGTAGCTATCGCGAGCGATTCGTTAGGAAACAAGTTCTGCTTCAATGCAGACCAGCTTGGCGGTGAAAGCGCCGATATGCGGGCAATTTGGTTCTTCGATCACGACTTTGGAACCGTCGATGAGGTTGCGCCAAGTTTTCATGCCTGGATTGACGCCTTTTGCGAGGTTGAGCCGTGGCACGAGGAGCCGAGCTAAGTCCGCAGCAACCACCACGTCAGTCGAAGCCCGAAAACAAAAACCCACCACTGCGGGCGGGTCGCTGGAGCCAATTAGCACCATAGCCAAATTACTAGCATAGCTGCCGGCACAAAGCAAGAACAAAATACGTTGTGGCGGCAAAAAAGTGCGAATTCCTCACGGCCTCGCCTTGTCCCTCCTCAAGCGAGCATGCCCAACCAATTGCAAGGTCGCGTTCCTTCGCGCCCCCCTCTGTCCTGCCGGACATCTCCCCCTCTAGTGGGGAGATTGGCCATCATCTCGGCTTTCGCCAATTTCCAACGTTGCAGGAGCGAGCGAGGCGCCGAGGCTGCCAATCGCCCCCCTGGAGGGAGAGATGTCCGGCAGGACAGAGGGGGGCGCTGTCCCGCCAACTTCTGACGGGCGTCGAGGGCGGGGGTTTCGGCCTCATGCGAATTCCATGATCACCGCATCGACGGCAAGGCTGTCGCCTGGCCTGGCGTTGAGCTTCGAGACGATGAGATCGCGCTCGGCGCGCAGCACGTTTTCCATCTTCATCGCCTCGACCACGGCCAGCGTCTCGCCGGCCTTGACCTCCTGCCCCTCGGCAACGGCGATCGATACGACGAGGCCGGGCATCGGGCAAAGCAGCATCTTCGAGGTATCCGGCGCCACTTTCTCGGGCATCAGCCGTTCGAGCTCGGCGGTGCGCGGCAGCATGGCGCGCGCCGTCACCGAAATGCATTTCCAGGCAATGCGGAACCCGTTCAGCACCGGCCTGACTTGCGCCGCGACCTTGCGGCCGCCGACCGTGCCGCGCCAGATGAGATCGCCCGGCCGCCAGTCGGATGCCACCGTCAGCGGTTTGCCGCCGTCGATTGTGAGGTCGAGCTCCATCGGAATGGAAATCATGCCTTCGACGATGGCAACCGAAAGATAATCCCGACCGATCTTCACCACCCAATCGCGTTTCAAGGCGCCCGAATGCGGCGCCAGCCGCCCGCCCAGCCGGTCGAGCCGGTCGCGGCGCAGCAGTTCGACCGCGGTTGCGATCGCGGCCAGCACCGCGTTTTCTTCGCTGTTCGGCACAATGGGCGCGAAGCCGTCGGGATATTCCTCGGCGATGAACGCCGTCGATAGCCGCCCTTCCCGCCAGCGCGGATGCTGCATCAGCGCCGCCAGGAACGGTATGTTGTGCTCGATGCCGTCGACGACGAAACTGTCCAGCGCTTCCGACATCGCGTCGATCGCCGCCAGCCGTGTCGGCGCCCAGGTGCACAGCTTGGCGACCATCGGGTCGTAGAACATCGAGATTTCCGAGCCTTCGGTGACGCCGGTATCGTTGCGGATGACGATTTCGCCGAATTTTCCCTCTTCCGGCGGCCGGTATTTCGTCAGCCTGCCGATCGACGGCAGAAAGTTGCGATACGGATCTTCGGCATAGAGGCGGCTTTCCACCGCCCAGCCGTTCAGCTTGACATCGCTCTGCTTGATGGCGAGCTTTTCGCCGGCCGCCACGCGGATCATCTGCTCGACCAGGTCGATGCCGGTGACGAGTTCCGTCACCGGATGTTCGACCTGCAGCCGCGTGTTCATTTCCAGGAAATAGAAGTTTTTGTCGCTGTCGACGATGAACTCGACCGTGCCGGCGCTCTGGTAGTCGACGGCCTTGGCCAGCGCCACCGACTGCTCGCCCATGGCTTTGCGGGTCTTGGCGTCGAGGAACGGCGACGGCGCCTCCTCCACGACCTTCTGGTTGCGGCGCTGGATCGAGCATTCGCGCTCGCCGAGATAGAGCGTGTTGCCATGCGCGTCGGCGAGCACCTGGATTTCGATATGGCGCGGATCGACGATGAATTTTTCGATGAAGACGCGGTCATCGCCGAACGAGCTTTTGGCCTCCGACCGCGCCCGGTCGAAGCCGTCGCGCACCTCTGCCTTGCTCCAGGCGATGCGCATGCCCTTGCCGCCGCCGCCGGCCGAAGCCTTGATCATCACGGGATAGCCGATTTCGCCGGCTATTCTTTCGGCATGGGCGGCGCTTTCGACGACGCCGAGCCAGCCGGGCACCGTCGACACCTTGGCCGCGTTGGCGAACTTCTTCGATTCGATCTTGTCGCCCATCGCCTTGATGGCCTTGGGCTTCGGGCCGATGAAGACGATGCCTTCCTGCTCCACCGCTTCGCAGAAGGATGCCCGCTCGGACAGGAAACCGTAGCCGGGATGCACGGCCTCTGCTCCTGTGGCCTTGCAGGCGGCGATGATCTTTTCCGCGACCAGATAACTTTGCGCGGCCGGTGAAGGCCCGATATGCACCGCCTCGTCGGCCATTTCGACATGCACGGCGTCGCGGTCGGCGTCGGAATAGACCGCAACGGTGGCGATGCCCATCTTGCGCGCCGTCTTGATCGCGCGGCAGGCGATCTCGCCACGGTTGGCGACCAGGATCTTTGTGAACATGCAGGCCTCGTCCCTCGGCTGCCCTTCTTGTACGGGCTTCCCGTTTTATGGGCTTCAGGGGACCGGTCAAGGCAAAGTCGGAGCCTATCCCGCATGCAAATCGGCGGGCGCTGACGAAAATCCGGGGTCAGAACGTCGCTTCGTGCATAGCGCAGAGCTGAATGGTAAGTTAAATCTAACCTGGATTGCAGACTGCCTTGGGAGGATTGCCTGATGAAAACGCGCGCCGCTGTCGCCGTCGCCGCCGGAAAGCCGCTGCAGATCATGGAGGTCGACCTCGAAGGTCCGCGTGATGGCGAGGTGCTGGTCGAGATCAAGGCAACCGGCATCTGCCACACCGACGAGTTCACGCTGTCGGGCGCCGACCCGGAAGGCCTGTTTCCGGCGATCCTCGGCCATGAGGGCGCCGGCATCGTCGTCGACGTCGGCAAGGGCGTCTCCTCGGTCAGGAAGGGCGACCATGTCATCCCGCTCTATACGCCGGAATGCCGGCAGTGCCCGTCCTGCCTGTCGCGCAAGACCAATCTGTGCACCGCCATCCGCGCCACGCAGGGACAGGGCTTGATGCCCGACGGCACCTCGCGCTTCTCGATCGGCAAGGACAAGCTGTTCCACTATATGGGCTGCTCGACCTTCTCCAATTTCACCGTACTGCCCGAGATCGCGGTGGCCAAGGTCAATGCCGACGCCCCGTTCGACAGGATCTGCTACATCGGCTGCGGCGTCACCACCGGCATCGGCGCTGTGATCAACACGGCCAAGGTCGAGCAAGGCGCGACGGCGGTCGTGTTCGGCCTCGGCGGCATCGGCCTCAACGTCATCCAGGGCCTGCGCCTTGCCGGCGCCGACCTGATCATCGGCGTCGACCTGAACAACGACAAGAAGGCCTGGGGCGAGAAATTCGGCATGACGCATTTCGTCAATCCGAAGGAGATCGACGGCGACATCGTCCCGCATCTCGTCAACATGACCAAGCGCGGTGCCGACCAGATCGGCGGCGCCGACTACACATTCGACTGCACCGGCAACACCAAGGTGATGCGCCAGGCGCTGGAAGCCTCGCATCGCGGCTGGGGCAAGTCGGTCATCATCGGCGTCGCCGGCGCCGGCCAGGAGATTTCGACCAGACCCTTCCAATTGGTCACCGGCCGCACCTGGATGGGCACCGCCTTCGGCGGCGCGCGCGGCCGCACCGATGTGCCAAAAATCGTCGACTGGTACATGGACGGCAAGATCCAGATCGATCCGATGATCACCCATACGCTGAAGCTCGAGGACATCAACAAGGGGTTCGACCTCATGCACGAAGGCAAGTCGATCAGGAGCGTGGTAGTTTACTGAGGAGGAGGAGAAAGCCGCCGGCCAATCAGCCAGCGGCCGAAAATGCACATGTTCAACAAGGGAGGAGACAAAAATGCCGGAAAAACTGCATCCGAAAATCGACAATGGACTGCCCAGGGAAAAGGCCGACTTTGCCGGCGGGACGCTGGTCTGCGCCTGCACCAGCAATCCGGTCAAGGTGAAGGTCAAGGGCCAGATCGCCCACAACCATGCCTGCGGCTGCACCAAATGCTGGAAGCCGGAAGGCGCACTGTTCTCGGTCGTGGCGGTGGCCGGTACAACCGACGTGACGGTCACCGAAAACGGCGACAAGCTGAGGATCGTCGATCCGGGCGCGCTGATCCTGCGCCATGCCTGCACCGGCTGCGGCGTCCACATGCACGGCCCGGTCGAGCGCGACCACGCTTTCAAGGGGCTGTCCTTCATCCATCCGGAGCGCTTCCAGGAGGACGGCTGGTCGCCTCCGGGCTTCACCGCCTTCGTCTCGTCGATCATCGAATCCGGTGTCGATCCGAGCCGTATGGACGGCATAAGGTCACAGCTGAAGTCGATCGGGCTCGAGCCTTATGACTGCCTCAATCCTGGCTTGATGGACTATATCGCCACCTGGACGGCAAAGAGATCCGGCGCGTTGCCGGCCTAGTAGCCGCTCGACTATCATCGATCGAGCCGGGCGACGTCGCCCGGCTCTTTCACATTTGGAACAACGATGCCCGCACCCGCTATTCTCGTCGATGCCGATGCCTGCCCAGTGAAGGCCGAGGTCGAAAAGGTCGCCGAGCGGCACGGCATCGTCGTCACCTTCGTCTCCAATGGCGGCTTGCGTCCATCGCGCGATCCGATGATCCGCAATGTCGTCGTCTCCAAGGGTGCGGACGCCGCCGACGACTGGATTGTCGAAAATGCCCGGCCCAACGACATCGTGGTGACCGCCGACATCCCGCTTGCTGCCCGCGCGGTGGCGCTTGGCGCCCATGTACTCGGCCCGACGGGACGCCCGTTTACGCCTGAGACGATCGGCATGGCGGTGGCGATGCGCGACCTCAAGCAGCACCTGCGCGAGACCGGCGAAAGCAAGGGCTACAATTCGAGCTTCGCGCCGCAGGATCGCTCGCGGTTTCTCGGCGAGCTTGACCGCATCTTGCGGCGGGCGCTGAAATCCGCCTCAGCGGACTGAAACCATGACGACCGGTACCCCCACCAGGATGCCCATGCAACGCCACACGCCGTTCGCGCTGTCGGCCTGCATCGGCGTGGCAGCCTTCGCCGCAGCGCTGATCTGGCGTGCGCCGCTTGCCTATTCGATCGGCGCCAATGTGTTCTTTGCCGCCTATCTCTGTCTTGTCGTCGCTCACATGCCGCGGCTTACTGGCAGCTATCTGCGCAAGAATGCAGGCGACACGGACCTGCCGGTGCTGGCCATCTTCGCGGTCACGCTGGTTGTGGTCGCAATTGCCATCATCTCGTTGTTTCAATTGATCAACAGGGAGAAGAGCGCGGATCCCGTCGAGCTTACGGTGGCGTTGTTGTCTATCCCGCCTGGCTGGTTGACCATCCATGCGATGGCGGCACTTCACTACGCACATCTCTATTGGTTGGACGGCGACGCGATGGATGGCGACACCAAAAAGAAAATTCCGGTCGGCGGCCTCGACTTCCCGGGCGGCAAACGGCCGGAAGGCTCGGATTTCCTCTATTTTGCGACAGTGATCGGCATGACGGCGCAAACTGCCGACACCAACATCACAACCTCGCAAATGCGCCGTGTCGTGCTTGTGCATTCGATCCTGTCGTTCTTCTTCAACACGGTGATCGTGGCAGCCGCGGTCAACCTCGCAGTCAGCCTCGGCAGTCCGTAATAAATCCGGGATCGGGTGAAACATCGCTTAAGCTGGCGACGTATTGGGAGGAGAAGAGATCTGACAGGCCGCGGCGAACGTGCGGCCGGAGGGAACAACAGATGGAATCGCTTGCCAGAAACCAAGCCGCCGAAGCAGATACCGCCGCGCCGAGCGATGCGACGCTGATCTATCGGCAGTCGCGCTGGACGCGGCTGACGCATTGGCTGTGGGCGATCGCGCTGTTCTTCATGCTGCTTTCCGGTCTGCAAATATTTAACGCCCGCCCACAGCTCTACATCGGCAAGGAGTCGGGCTTTGGCTACAACAACACCATCTTCGCCATTGGCGCCGAAAACACGGTGACTGGCCCGCGCGGCTACACCGACATCTTCGGCAAGCGCTTCGATACCACCGGCGTGCTCGGCTGGTCGGGTCCGGCCGGCCAGGAGACCTCCCGCGCCTTCCCGTCCTGGGCGACGATCCCTTCCTACTACGATCTCGGCACCGCGCGCGTCGTTCATTTCTTCTTCGCCTGGGTGCTGACCACCACGCTGCTGGTCTGGCTGGTCGCCAGTCTGATCAACGGCCATTTGCGGCGCGATCTTGCCCCGCGCCTCGATGATTTCAGGCGGCTGCCGCGAGACATTGTCGACCATGCCAGGTTCAGGTTCCACCACAGGCGCGAATACAACACCTTGCAGAAGATGGCCTATGGCGGCGTGCTGTTCGTGCTGCTGCCGCTGATGATCATCACCGGCCTGGCCATGTCGCCGAGCATGAACTCGGTGCTGCCATTCCTGAACGACCTGCTCGGCGGCCGGCAGACGGCGCGCACCATTCATTTCACGGTGATGCTGCTGCTCGTCGCCTTCTTCGTCATCCACATCCTGATGATCCTGGCCGCCGGCCCGATCAACGAGCTGCGTTCGATTATCACCGGCTGGTATCGAACCGACCCGCCGGCGAATGGCGACAAAGCACCCGAGAGGAGCGCCTGACATGGCGAAATTCGAGATCAGCCCCAAGCTACAGATAAGCCGAAGAAAGTTCCTGACCTCGGCCAGCCTCGGCCTTTCCGGCATCATGCTTTCGGGCTGCGACGCCTTCGACAGCCAGCTTGGCGTCGGCGACGGCCTGCGCAGCTTCCTCGAAAGCGCCAATGGGCTGACCTGGCGGGCGCAGCGGCTGCTTGCCGGCCGTGACGCGCTGGCGCCGGAGTTCACCGAGGCCGACATTCGCCAGCCGCAGCGGCCGAACGGCGTCACCGCGCCCGACGACGATTTCTACAAGGGCCTGCTCGCCAACGATTTCGCCGACTGGCGGCTGGAGGTTTCCGGCCTCGTCGAAAAACCGCTGTCGCTGAGCCGCGAGCAGCTGATGAACATGCCGAGCCGCACCCAGATCACCCGCCACGACTGCGTCGAGGGCTGGAGCTGCATTGCCAAATGGACCGGCACGCCACTGTCGCTGGTGCTCGACCAGGCGGTGGTCAAGCCGCAGGCGCGCTACGTCATGTTCCACTGCCTCGATACGATCGACCGCAGCCTTGCCGGCGATATCAAATATTACGGCTCGATCGACCTGATCGATGCCCGTCATCCGCAGACGATCCTTGCCTATGGCCTCAACGGCAAGCCGTTGCCGGTCGAAAACGGCGCGCCGCTGCGCGTCCGCGTCGAGCGCCAGCTCGGCTACAAAATGCCGAAATACCTCACCAAGATCGAGCTGGTCGACGGCTTCGCCAATGTCGGCGGCGGCAGAGGCGGCTATTGGGAGGACAATGGCTACGACTGGTACGGCGGCATCTGACCGAAACCTGACTTAAGCCTCATCTAACTGTCGTCGTCGCTGTCGTCGCCGTCGCTGCGCAGGGCCGGATTCAGATCAGGATTGTCGTCAGGGGTAACAAGCTTCCCCAGCCCGTGCGGTCCTTGGTAGTTGCCGTGGGTATCGAAGTTGGGATTGCCCTGATTGTCGAATTGCGGCGTCGGATCGATCGATTGGTCGTAACGGCGCGGGCGCGGCTTCGGATAGTAATTGTCGGAATGATGGCGGTGCGAATTGCCGTTGTCGAGAATGGCGCCTACCACGCCGCCGACGATAATGGCTGCAGCGACGTCGCCAGCAGAGGGATTGCGGTTGGGGCCGGCGACTGCGAATTCGGCCGAGCAACCATTGTCGACCCAGATGCCGCCGCCGTCATAGCCCCAGCTTCTACCATATACGCAACGCGCCTTCGAAAGCCTGGAGGTCAACTGCACGCCACGTCGCGTATCGATCCCGCAATAGGAATAGCGGTAATCGGCGCTGGAGCAGACCATGCGTTTTGCCCCCGCAGCCTGCGCTGCCGCCGGCAGCAACGAAAGCTTCGCCGGGTTGCCCAGGATGCAAACCAGGAACATCATCGAACTGCTAACCGCCATCCGTGCCGACATCGCAACTCTCCATCAGGGTCCGCTATCGACAGAATGGCACCTCTGTGTAAATCTGACAACCGGACGGGCTCAGCGAGGTTATGTTAATGCGCGCTAAGATGATCGCCACAACTATACTTGCCCTTTCTGCCTGGTTGGCTTTGTCGCTGCTGCCAGCCCGGGCGGATGACAGCCTCAAGCGCATCATCGACCAGAAGACACTGACGGTCGGCGTGGCGCTCAACCCGCCATGGATCCTCAAGAAGGCCGACGGGAAGTTCGCCGGCTATGATGTCGACCTGACCAATGCGCTGGCGTCTGATCTCGGCGTCGACCTGAAGCTGGTCGAGGTGCATTGGAACGACCTCAAGACACGACTGCTCAAGGGTGATTTCGACATGATCGCGGCGGGCTACGCCAGCACGCCGGAACGCGCACGCGAGGTGGTGTTCTCCAACCAGACCGGTACCGCCGATATCCGCATGGTTGCGACGATCGCCAGCCTTGGGAAAAGGCCGGGAAAGGCAGTAGCGGCGCCGGGATACAAGATCGCCGTGTTGTCCAATTCCACCGATGAAGCCGCCGCGAAGGAAGCTTTTCCTAAGGCGACCATCCTGTCTTTCGACAATACCTCAGATGTTTTCGCCGCGATCATCGGCGGCGACGCACAGGCGATGGTCGCCACATCGCCAACGCCGCAAATGGCCGCCAGGCTCTATGACGCGAAATTGAAAATGGTGGGCGGTCCGCTGTTGCGGACGCCGGAGGCGTTTGCCATGCGGCCGGACGATGTCCGCCTCATCCAATACGTCAACAACTGGATCGGCGCGCGTACCGCTGACGGCACCATAGGCGGCGTGCGCCGCTACTGGTTCGGCAGCTTCAAATGGATGTCGCGGTTCGACACCGGCGCCAAGCCGGAACCTGCCAAGCAATAGGTTGGCGACCTGTTATGCGACCTTGTCGATCAGCGGCTTGAGCGCCGGGTGGATTTCCGGCGAGGCGTGCTTGATCAGCGTCAGCAACGCACGCTCGTTCTCCTGCAGCGGCCGGTCGCCGATGTGTTCAGCTAGCCATTTCGCCTCGCCGGCATCGACCGTCTCGGCGCGGCGGGCCAGAGCCTCGGCTGCGTTGTTCCTCGATTCCCATTCGGCCTCGACGTCGCCCGGTGAACGATAGGCCTCCATAATGCCGGACAGGCCACCCGACACCATGCGGCTGAAGAAACCGCCGATCTCCGGATCGGCCTGCTCGAAAAAAGCATCCCGGCGCAGCGCCACATCGCGCACCGGCGCTTCGTAGCCGGCCGAACACATGACGAAATTGGCGATCGCCTTGACGAACAGATCGTTCCACGACGGATCATTGTCGCCCGCCACTGTCCGCTCGTTGATCTTGAACAGCACCTCGGCCTCGGCGCGGCTGATGGCGATGTTGCCATCGCCGCCATAGGCGTAAAGGATGCGGCGCAACAGCTCGACCTCAGCCTTGGCTATCGACCCAGGGATAAGCCTGCCGCCGGTCGTCAGCGGCCCCTTGCCATCCACGACCGCATGAGCGACCTGCTCCAGCGCATAGCCGGAAAGCGTGCTCGGCGATGATTTGGCAACTTCCAGCACGTGCACTAGCAGCTCGAGTTCGGTTCGGCTGTCAACCATGCCGTCGCGCGAAATCGCCCGGATCAGCCAGTCGGCATTGTCCTGGGAAACATAGCCGGCCGGCTGTTCCTGGTGGACGATGAAGTCGGTGACGGCCTCGACGAAAAACTCGAGCCATTCCGCGCATTTGTCCCTCGCCGTCGCGTCGAGCGCAAACAGCGCCTCGGCCTCGCCGCGCGTTACCACGCCGTCGCCGAACACTTCGCCGCGCAGCATGACCACGTCTTCCGCCGTGATCCGATTTTTCGAGGTCAGCCCGGCCACTGGCGCGCTCATGATCAATTCGCCCATTTTGTTCCCCGCCCGCCGCCGGCAATTGCCGGCCCTTATCCGGCATATCAGCAAGGTCTTGAGAAACCGGCAAGCGGCGTGGTTAGCGAAGGCTTGCCTGTAAAGAAGGCCCGCAGAAGACTGCCAGTAAAAATGTCGCTGGCAGGTGACAAGGTGTCGTCCACGGGCTATGGATGACGAGTCGAGGGCTCTTAACCGAGTCCTACCTGTTTGCGGGAGAGAGCAGCGAGAGCTGCCGCCGAAGGGGAAATCGCCCGAAATCTCTCAGGCAAAAGAACCGTAGACGGGAAAGACACTCTGGAAAGTCGGGGCTTGCCCCCGCGCCGAAGGTGTAAGCGCTGCCGACAGAGTTACGGGGCGCGAGTCTCTCAGGCTTCAGACAGAGGGGCACGGACTGGTCGCCATTCGCGACCGCTTGCGTGCGACTCTGGAGATGACATGACGGGCGACGACACCAAACACCTTCCCCTCGAAGATCTGCACATGGCAGCCGGTGCGCGCTTCGGCGCCTTCGCCGGCTGGTCGATGCCGCTGACCTATCCGGCCGGCGTGATGAAGGAGCATCTTCACAGCCGCGAGCATGCCGGCCTGTTCGACATCTCGCACATGAAGCTGTTCGAAATCAGCGGCCCGGGCGCAGCAGCGCTTCTGAACCGCGCCTGCCCGTTCGATGCCGGCGCGCTTCAGGTTTCCCAGTCCAAATACACGTTCTTCCTCAATGAGGCCGCCGGAATACTCGACGATCTGATCGTCACCAGGCTCGGCGTCGAGCGCTTCATGATGGTCGCCAATGCCGGCAACGCCGCCGCCGACGAAAAGCATCTGCGTGAACTTGCCGAGGATTTCGACGTGAAGGTGGACGCGCTCGACCGCGTCTTCCTGGCCATCCAGGGCCCCGAGGCATGGGCTGCCCTTTCCCGCGCCGGCATCGAGACCGGTTCGCTGGTGTTCATGCACGGCATCGAGCCGCGCGAAAACTGGTTCATGAGCCGGTCGGGCTATACCGGCGAAGACGGTTTCGAGATCGGCCTGCCGGAAGCGGACGCGCGAACCCTCGTCACCAGGTTGCTCGAGGACGAGCGAGTGATGTGGATCGGCCTTGCCGCCCGCGACAGCCTGCGGCTCGAAGCAGGACTGTGCCTGCACGGGCTGGACGTCACGCCGGAGATCGATCCGGCCAGCGCCGGGCTGATGTGGGCCATCCCCAAGGAGGTTCGCGCCTCTGGCGCGTTCATCGGCGCCGATGCATTGCGCGCCATCCTGGAGCGCGGCCCGGCGCAAAAACGCGTCGGCCTGAAGCCGGACGGCCGCCAGCCGGTGCGCGCCGGTGCTGCCCTTTTCGACGCCGACGGCAACCCTGCCGGCCATGTCACCTCAGGCGGCTTCGGCCCCTCGGCCGGTCATCCGGTGGCAATGGGCTACGTCCGGACGCCGCTTGCCAAGCCCGGCACAAGACTGTTCGCCGATGTCCGCGGGACGAAAATCCCGGTCGACATCCACCCCTTGCCCTTCACGCCCCATCGCTACCGCAAAGGATGATTTCAATGGCAAAGACCTATTTCACCGAAGATCACGAATGGCTTCGCGTCGAGGGCGGCATCGCCACCGTCGGCATCACCGATTACGCGCAGCAGCAGCTCGGTGACCTCGTCTTCGTCGAACTGCCTGAGCCAGGGAAAAAGCTGGCCAAGGGCGATACGGCCGTGGTGGTCGAATCGGTCAAGGCGGCATCGGACGTCTACGCACCGGTCGACGGCGAGATCACCGAAGCCAACACCGCGCTGTCGGCCGATCCTTCGCTCGTCAATTCGGCGGCAACCGGCGACGGCTGGCTGTGGAAGATGAAGCTGGCCAATGAGAGCCAGCTCGACGGCCTCCTCGATGAAGCCGCTTACAAAGCCCATATTGGTTGATAGCAGGACCAGCAAGATGACCGCAGCACCCTACCCCTTCTCGGCTCGCCATATCGGCCCGGGCCTCCAAGACGTCAGAGCCATGCTGGCCACGATCGGCGTTCCCTCGGTCGAGACGCTGATCAGCCAGGCAGTGCCGAAGTCGATCCGGCTCGACCGTCCATTGGCCTTGCCCGCCGCTGCAAGCGAAGCGGAAGCGCTGACCGAGCTCGCGGCGACGATGGCAAAGAACACGGTGCTGAAGAGCTTCATCGGTACCGGCTATCATGGCGTCCACGTGCCGCCGGTGATCCAGCGCAACCTATTCGAGAACCCGGCCTGGTATACGGCTTACACGCCTTACCAAGCCGAGATCAGCCAGGGCCGGCTGGAAATGCTGTTCAACTTCCAGACGCTGGTCACCGAGCTGACCGGCTTGCCGGTGGCGTCGGCCTCGCTGCTCGACGAGGCGACGGCGGTGGCCGAAGCGGTCGGCATTGCGCTGCGCCATCATCGCGACAAGCGCACCGAGGTGGCACTGGCCGGCACGCCGCACCCGCAGACGCTGGACGTCGTTCGCACCCGCGCCGAACCGCTCGGCATCGAGGTCGACGGCGAGGTGATCGACGACAACACCGCCGCCCTGCTGGTCTCCTGGCCCGATACATTCGGCGTCTATGGCAATCACAAGGCAGCGATCGACAAGGCCCGCGCTGCCGGCGCGCTGGTCGTCTTCATTGCCGATCCGTTGGGCCTGACGCTGACCGACGCGCCAGCCAGGCTTGGCGCCGACATCGCCGTCGGCCCGATGCAGCGTTTTGGCGTGCCGATGGGCTTTGGCGGGCCGCACGCCGCCTATTGCGCCGTGTCCGACAGGCTGACGCGGCTGATGCCCGGCCGGCTCGTTGGCCAGTCGACGGACAGCAAGGGCCGTCCCGGATATCGCCTGGCCTTGCAGACACGCGAGCAGCATATCCGCCGCGACAAGGCGACCTCCAACATCTGCACCGCACAGGCGCTGCTCGCCAACATGGCGACGGCCTATGCGATCTGGCATGGCCCTGCCGGGCTGCAGGCGATTGCCGGCCGCGTCCACACGGTGGCCAACCGCCTGGCTGCCGGCCTCAAGGCAGCAGGCGTTTCGGTGCTCGGCGGAAGCCGCTTCGACACGGTGACCGTGGAAGTGAAGGGCAGAGCCGCCGCACTTGCCGCCGCCGCCGAGAAGACCGGCCGGCTGCTGCGTGTCATCGATGCCGACCATGTCGGCATCAGCTTTGACGAGACCTCCACCGAGGCCGATCTGGAGGCGATCGCAGCACTTTTCGGCGCCAAGGCCGGCGTTGCCGCCGGCAGTTCCATGCCAGGAAAACCGCGCGGCAAGGAGTTCCTCACCCAGCCCGTCTTCCGCGAAAACCACTCGGAAACCGACATGATGCGCTTCTTGCGCCGGCTGTCCGACAAGGACCTGGCGCTCGACCGCGCCATGATCCCGCTCGGCTCCTGCACCATGAAGCTCAACGCCGCCGCCGAAATGATGCCGGTAAGCTGGCCCGATGTCGCCAACCTGCATCCCTTTGCCCCGGCGAGCCATTCGGTAGGCTATCGCGCCATGATCGACGAGCTGGAAGGCTGGCTGGCGGAGATCACCGGCTTCGACGCGGTGACCCTGCAGCCCAATGCCGGCAGCCAGGGCGAATATGCAGGGCTGCTCGCCATTCGCGGCTATCATTTGTCGCGTGGCGAAGGCCATCGCACCGTCTGCCTGATCCCGTCCTCGGCGCATGGCACCAATCCGGCAAGTGCGGCCATGGCCGGCATGAGTGTCGTCGTCGTGCGCTGCACCGAGGACGGCAATATCGACATGGAAGACTTGCAGACCAAGGCGGCCGAGCATGCAAAAGACCTCGCGGCGCTGATGTTCACCTATCCTTCGACGCATGGTGTTTTCGAGGAAGGCGCGCGCGACCTCTGTGCGCTCGTCCACAGCCATGGCGGCCAGGTCTATTTCGACGGCGCCAATCTCAACGCTCTGGTCGGCCTCGCCCGTCCCGGCGATATCGGTGCCGATGTCTGCCACATGAACCTGCACAAGACCTTCTGCATTCCACATGGCGGCGGCGGCCCCGGCGTCGGCCCGATCGGCGTCAAGGCGCATCTGAAGCCATACCTGCCCGGCCACGTCACCGAAGGCTCGGCCCATGCCGTGGCGGCGGCACCGTTCGGCAGCGCCTCGATCCTGCCGATCACCTGGATGTATATCCGCATGATGGGCGCTTCCGGCCTGAAGCAGGCGACCGAGACGGCGATCATCTCCGCCAACTACGTGGCGACGCGGCTTGGCGAGCATTTCCCCCTGCTTTACAAGGGGCGCAACGGACGCGTTGCGCATGAATGCATCCTCGACACCCGCGTGCTCAAGGACAGCGCCGGCATCAGCGTCGACGATATCGCCAAGCGGCTGATCGACTATGGCTTCCACGCGCCGACCATGTCGTTCCCGGTGGCCGGCACGCTGATGGTCGAGCCGACCGAATCCGAGCCCAAGCGCGAGCTGGATCGTTTCTGCGAAGCCATGATCGCCATAGCCGGCGAGGCAGCCAAGGTGGCGAAGGGCGAATGGCCCTTGGCCGACAATCCTCTGGTCAATGCGCCACATACCGCCGCCGAGGCGTTGGCCGGCCAGTGGACCCATCCCTATTCGCGCCTGGAAGCGGCCTACCCCGCCGGCGATGCCGATACGGCGGCAAAATACTGGCCACCGGTGTCACGCATCGACAACGTCGCTGGCGACCGCAACCTGGTCTGCTCCTGCCCGCCGCTGTCGGAATATCTGGGTGCGGCGGAGTAGACCATGATCCCGAAGAATGGAATCCGGTTTTCGGACAAGATCATGGTCTAACAAGAAGATAGAAGCCTCAATCAGGCAGAACGCAAGGCCGGCCCGTCGGCCTTGCTCGCCCTGTCCCGGGCGATGACGCGATTTCGCCCGGCGCGCTTTGCCGCATAGAGCGCGGCGTCGGCTTCGGCCAGCACATCATCGAGACCGGTGCCGCTCGTCCCACCAAAGCCGATGCCGCCGCTGACTGTGCTTCGCAACGGACCAAGCTGGGTGGCCACGACTTCCGTACCGAAGGCGACGCTGATCTTGCTCGCAATGTCATAGGCTTTTTCTTCCGTCATCCGCGACATGACGAGCACGAATTCCTCGCCGCCCAGCCGGAAGGCGTCGACGCCGGTTCTGGCGTATTTCCTAATGACGGCGGCAAAGCGGCGCAGGACCTGGTCGCCGACCGGATGACCGAATACGTCGTTCGTCCTTTTGAAATGGTCGAGGTCGAACATGGCGACGGACATAAACGGACCGAAGACCCGCTCGCCGTAGAGTGCCGTTAACGCCCGCCGGTTCATCAGCCCGGTCAATGGATCGGTCATCGTCTCGGCCTTCAATTCGATCTGCGCCTGCAAATGGTGCAGGGAGAGCGTTAATGCGCCAAGCCCGGTCATGCAGGCGACGGCTACGACGGAATTCACCCGCTCGGCCCAATTGTCCGGTGCTACGCCGAGCACCCACTGGCCCTTGACCAGCAGGACCGCGCCGCAAAGTCCGAACGACAGCGCACAGACGCCGCTCAGGAACGATACGACCAGCAATATCCGGCGATCATGACCACCCTCAATCCAGAACATCGCCCCGATAAGCGAGAGTAGCGCCGTTACCGTCGCGTAGGTGACAATGAAGCCGACACCATCAAACCCGAGATACGTCGCGCCCGCGCAAACAGCCATCGCAGCCAAGGTCGGCAAGATGGCGCGCCTATAGTCGCGCATGCTGAGATATTGCATGGCCGACAGGCAGATAATCAGGAAGCCGAGGCTGAGAAGAGCAAGCACGATCTGGCAAAGCCAGGGGCTTGGATCTCTTGTGTAATGCCAAAACAAGACCACATGGGCGACGAGCACGAGAATGCCGCACGCCACCGTCAGCACAAAGCGTGCCTGTGGCGCGGTGAACCAGATCGCAAACATGGTGATGCTGAGGCACGTGCCCGACAGCGCCGCTGCGAGCAGGAGCGAACTGTAATCCAACATGCTTAAGCGACAGCCTCTTGAGGGTTTCGCTGCATTCTAGGTCAGCGACAGTCCGCGGATATCGTTTTTCAGCCAATCTTGCGGCGTAACCTTCGGACAAGGTTTACAAAGCGTCGATGCTCCAAGCTTCGACCCCATTTCCGCCGCTTGGTTGTCGAATGGTTTTGCAGTAAGAGGCTCTATCCTCGAACGTAACAGGAACCTCCGTCGCCTGCCCGCAAAAAGCGTGGCAGTATCGGGTGGTGATTCGCAGCATCGGAATCCAGGACCGGCATGGACGACAATAACGATCTTTTCGGCAATTTGGGCAAGCAGCCGCAACCGGCTCGCGCCGCGCGCCCGGCCGACCCGCTGGTGCAGGCGGCGAAGCGGCCGGCGCCCCGCGATGCCAGCGAGAGCTATAGTGCCGCCGATATCGAGGTGCTGGAGGGGCTGGAGCCGGTGCGCCGCCGCCCGGGCATGTACATTGGCGGCACCGACGACAAGGCGATGCACCATCTGTTCGCCGAGGTCATCGACAATTCGATGGACGAGGCGGTCGCCGGCCATGCTACCTTCATCGATGTCGAGCTTTCCGCCGACGGATACCTGTCTGTAACCGACAACGGCCGCGGCATTCCGGTCGATCCGCACCCGAAATTCAAGAAGCCGGCGCTCGAACTCATCATGACCACGCTGCATTCAGGCGGCAAGTTCGACAGCAAGGTCTACGAGACCTCGGGAGGCCTGCACGGTGTCGGCGTTTCCGTGGTCAACGCGCTGTCCGACCATCTCGAGGTCGAGGTTGCGATTGGGCGCAAGCTCTATCGCCAGCGCTTCTCGCGAGGCGTTCCGGTGACCGGCCTGGAGCAGCTCGGCGAGGTGCACAACCGGCGCGGCACGAAGATCCGCTTCCATCCAGACGAGCAGATTTTCGGCAAGGGTGCTGCGTTCGAGCCGGCGCGGCTCTACCGCATGGCGCGGTCAAAAGCCTATCTGTTCGGCGGTGTCGAAATCCGCTGGACCTGCGATCCCTCGCTGGTCAAGGAAAAGGACACGACGCCGGCCAAGGCAGAATTCCATTTTCCGGGCGGCCTCAAGGACTATCTGAAAGCCTCGCTCGGCGACGAATTCCAGGTGACCCGTGAAATGTTCGCCGGCAAGAGCGAGAAGCAGGGCGGTCACGGCTCGCTCGAATGGGCGGTGACCTGGTTCGGCGGCGACGGTTTTATAAATTCCTATTGCAACACCATTCCGACAGCTGAAGGCGGCACGCACGAGGCCGGCTTCCGCAACGTTCTGACGCGCGGCTTGCGCGCTTATGCCGATCTGGTCGGCAACAAGCGCGCTTCGATCGTCACATCCGAGGATGTGATGATCTCGGCGGCGGGCATGCTGTCGGTGTTCATCCGCGAACCGGAATTCGTCGGCCAGACCAAGGACAGGCTGGCGACGATCGAGGCGATCCGCATCGTCGAAAGCGCCATCCGCGACCCGTTCGACCATTGGCTGGCCGACAATCCGCAGGAAGCTTCGAAACTGCTCGAATGGGTGATCGCGCGTGCCGACGAGCGGGTGCGCCGCCGCCAGGAAAAGGAAGTGTCGCGCAAGAGCGCCGTGCGCAGGCTGCGCCTGCCCGGCAAGCTCGCCGATTGCACGCAGAATGCAGCGGCCGGCGCCGAGCTGTTCATCGTCGAGGGCGATTCGGCTGGCGGTTCGGCAAAGCAGGCGCGCGACCGCGCCAGCCAGGCGGTGCTGCCGCTCCGCGGCAAGATCCTCAACGTCGCCAGCGCCGGTAACGACAAGCTGGCCGGCAACCAGCAGATATCCGACCTGATCCAGGCCTTGGGCTGCGGTACGCGCTCGAGATACCGCGACGAGGACCTGCGTTACGACCGGGTCATCATCATGACCGACGCCGACGTCGATGGCGCCCATATCGCTTCGCTGCTGATCACCTTCTTCTACCAGGAGATGCCGAGCCTGGTCCGCGGCGGCCATCTCTATCTGGCGGTGCCGCCGCTCTACTCGATCCGGCAAGGCGGCAAGGTCGCCTATGCCCGCGACGATGCGCACAAAGACGAACTTCTGCGCACCGAATTCACCGGGCGCGGCAAAGTCGAAATCGGCCGCTTCAAGGGGCTGGGCGAAATGATGGCTGCCCAGCTCAAAGAAACCACCATGGACCCGAGAAAGCGCACGCTGCTCAGGGTGGACGTCATCGACGCCGAGGCGGCGACCAAGGATGCGGTCGACGCGTTGATGGGCACCAAGCCCGAGGCCCGCTTCCGCTTCATCCAGGAACGCGCGGAATTCGCCGCGACGGAAGTGCTGGATATCTGAGCGTCTTCTGCTAGGCGAGCCGCGGACGGCGGCTGTCACTGTGCGCGAGACTTTTCCGGATTTTTCGCGAAGGATGAGGCCTGGAACGGTTCAGCGTTTCACGGAAACGCCGAACCGCTCAGTTTTTTATTTTGACGCAAGTCGGAAAACCGTTTCACGCTTTTCCTGGAATTGCTTTAAGCAGCCGCGATCGCCAGCGCGTGCCCGCGTGCGTTCGCGCGCAGCGCATCGAGATGGATCGATTTGACCAGCCTGGCGAGATCGCCTTCGGCGGACTGTCCGCCCAATTCCTTCAGCATCAGCCAGCTGACTTCCTGGACGCCGGCGAGGCGTTTGCCATTGGCGACCTCACGCCAGACCTTCAGCGCGCGCAGGATGATGGCGTGGGTGGCGGCGGCAAGCCCGGCGCTGCGGAACAGTGCCTGCAACGCTATGTCATGCCCGCTGGCCAGCAGCGTCCTCACCCGTTGCTCGGGCTGCTGGCTGAGCGCGACCAGCGCCGAACCAAAGAAGTCGACCTTGCCGTGCGCGATGGTGCGGATGACGAAGCTTGCGGTCAGGTCGCCGCGCAGGCGCAGATGTTCGACAAGTGCGGTATGTTCCTCCGCCCGCGTGCCTTCGATCAGTGTCACCGAAGCCTTGACGCAAGCATCGCGCGTGATGCGCTCGGCCCTGGCGGCGCCCATCAGCGCCAGCACCAATGGCGACCCCTTGAGCATCTCCCCTAGCTTGACCAGCAGCATATGCCGGCAGTCGGCGGGCAGCCGGATGTCGGCGATCAGCGCCTCGCGCACCAGAGGCAGATGGCCGTGACGCTCGGCCATGCGGCGAAAGCTGACGGATGCGATGTCGGCGCCGCTATTGGCGAGCAGCGTGGTGCAGGCTTCCGGCTCACCGACCTCGGCGATCGCTGCCGCAACCGACATCGAGACGCGCGGCCGGTCGGCGATCACCTTCTGCGTCGCTTTCTGGCCGCCGGCAACCCGATCAATCAGGTCGGAATCGGTAAGCAGCGGCGAGCGCGCCAGTACCAAAGCGGCCACCTCGGGCTGGTCCGAAGCCAGCGCGCTGACGATCTGCGGCGGCGCATGATGGCTCATGGAAAGCGCGTCGGCGATCGCCAGCCGCACCTTCGACGATGCGTCATCGAGCAGCAACGTCAGCGCCGCCTCGGCAGCGCAGCGGTCCTCGAAAGGCAGGTCCGAGTCGACATAGGCGCGAGCCAGCGCGCTTGCCGCCGCAGCACGCTCCGACACCTTTGCCGTGTGGATCCATTTCAGGAAATGCGAAACGACCATGTCGCCTGCTTACGCCCTTTGCCAGAACGCTTCTGGCGCCTGTCGAGACCGTAGGCACAAATGGTTTACGAACGGTTCACCATGTTCGTTAACTGGCTTGCGAGCCCGGTATGCAACGCCTATCAACCCTTAAGCAGTGGAGGAGACAGACCATGGCCGGCCTTTACCTTGAGGAGTTCGTTGTCGGCCATGTGTTCAAGCACACGCTGCGCAAGACCGTGACCGAAAGCGACAACATGCTGTTTTCGGTGATGACGCTGAACCCGCAACCGCTGCACATCGATTTCGACTTCGCCGCCAAGAGCGAATGGGGCAAGCCCCTGGTCAATTCGCTGTTCACGCTTGGCCTGATGATCGGCATCTCGGTCAACGACATCACCGTCGGCACCACCATCGCTAATCTCGGCATGAAGGAGACGGTGTTTCCGCACCCCGTCTTCCATGGCGACACGATTCGCGTCGAGACCACGGTGGTTTCGGTGCGCGATTCCAGGTCGAAACAGGACCGCGGTATCGTCGAGTTCGAGCACCGCGCTTATAACCAGAACGACGTGCTGGTTGCCAGATGCACGAGGCAAGCCATGATGATGAAAAAGGCATAGCCGATGCGTTCCCTGCTCTTCGTTCCCGGCGATTCGGAAAAGAAGCTGGAGAAGGGCTTTGGCGCGGGCGCCGACATGGTCATCGTCGATCTCGAGGACTCGATTGCCTCGCAAAACAAGGGGCTGGCGCGCGACACAGCGGCGCGTTTCCTCGCCGGGCACAGGCACCGAACCAACTCCGCGATCTATGTGCGCGTCAATGACCTTTCGACCGGACTGACCGACGACGATCTGGCGGCGCTCGTGCCAGTGAAGCCCGACGGCATCATGCTGCCTAAGTCGAACAGCGGACTGGATGTCCAGCATCTCTCGGCCAAGCTCAGGGTGCACGAAGCTGAAAGCGGCCTGCCGGACGGCGCGATAAAGATCCTGCCGATCATCACAGAAACGGCCGCCGGCGTTCTGGCCGCCGTGACCTACGCCAAGGCAAGCGCGCGGCTTGTCGGCGTCACCTGGGGCGCGGAAGATCTGTCGGCGGCAATCGGCGCGCGCTCGACGCGCGACGCGAATGGCCGCTACACGGATGTATTCCGCTTCGCCCGCACCATGACCCTGCTTGCGGCGAATGCCGCGGAAGTCGCGGCGATCGACACCGTCTTTCCGGATTTTCGCGACATGGCCGGCTTCGAGGCCGAATGCGCCGAGGCCGAGAGCGACGGCTTCACCGGCAAGATGGCGATCCATCCGGCGCAGGTGCCGGTCATCAACGCCGCCTTCACGCCTTCGGCGCAAGCGGTGAAAAATTCGCTGGCGATCGTCGAGGCATTCAAGGCGGCGGGAAACCCCGGCGTCGTCGGCATCGACGGCAAGATGTACGACCGGCCGCATCTCAAGCTCGCCGAGCGGCTCCTGGCGCGAGCCAGGGCAGCGGGGCTTGACGCTTAGGGTCTGGTTCCGGGTCGAAAATTATCCCACCCACGGCCCCGAATAGTCGGCGTAGAGCTTTGCCGGATCGGGCCGTGGCCGCTCCGGCGCTGGCCCCTGATAGGAGCCGATATGGACAAAACCGACGACCCGCTCATGCGGCGCCAGACCGAGGATCGCCCTGCCCTCTGGCACGTCGGAATACCAGTTGCTGATCATGTTGGTACCGTAGCCCAGCGCATTGGCGGCAAGCAGCAGGTTCATCGCAGCCATGCCGCCGGACAAGAACATCTCCCATTGCGGGATCTTTGGATTTTCCCTGGGGATCGAGATCACGCCGATGACCAGAGGCGCCCGCGAAAAGCGTGCCAATTCCTGGTTGCGGCGGCCTTCCGGCAACGGCCCTTCGCGCTGTTCGGCAAGTGCTGCCAACTCCTTGCCGATCTCGACGCGAGCCTCGCCGCGATAGAGGATGAAACGCCAGGGCTCCAGCCGGCCATGATCCGGCACCCGCGAGGCGGCGGCGATCATGGTCGCGATCTCCGCATCGCCCGGTGCCGGCTCTTTCAAATCCGGGATCGGCGCGGAATTTCGGGTCAGCAGAAAATCGATGATCGGCGACGCCATGGGCGCAAGTCTCCTGGAATTTGAGCTGAAGCGCGCCATCGGGATATCGGGCGGCTCGGGGCATTGGCGCGACGCGCCGGACAAAGAGCCCTCTAGCAGGAAGCCGACCGGACTCTTAAGCCTTGAAATTGCCACCGCATTGGGCTTCAACGCAAGGCATGTTTGAGGGGACATTGCGTCTTTTCCTGATATGGCTCGCTGCCGCACTGTTGATGGTGCCGGTTTCGCTTGCCGCCGCCCAGAATGTAGACGGCCTCAGTGATCTGAAACTTCCCGGAATTTCGGGCTATGCGCCTCCGAAAAGCGAGACATCGCTGGCATTGGGCAGCAGCGGGGCGATCACGCTGTCGGCGCAATTGACCGACAAGGGTGCCGACATCACGCGCGGCATCGTCTGGCGCGTCTTCAAGCCCGAATCGGCCAGCGACGGCAAGCTGCCGATGGTCGCCTCCGCTCATGGCGGCACCGCCGTATTCCAGCTCGAGCCGGGTTCCTATCTGGTCCATGCCTCCTACGGGCGGGCCGGCGCCACCAAGCGCATCACCGTCGGCAAGGAAGCCAAGCGTGAGAGCCTCGTGCTCGATGCCGGCGGCCTCAAGCTTGATGCCGTGCTGTCGGGAGGGGTGCGCATACCGCCGAAGAAGCTGCGCTTCTCGATTTATGAGAGCCACGCCGCGGCCGACGGCGATCGCGCGCTGATCATACCCGATGTCGAGCCGAACAGCGTCGTGCGGCTCAATGCCGGCACCTACCACGTTGTTTCGACCTATGGCGCTGTGAACGCGGTCATCCGCTCCGACATCCGCGTCGAGGCCGGCAAGCTGACCGAAGCGACGGTCGAGCATCGTGCCGCCGAGATGACCATGAAGCTGGTGCGCGAGCCGGGCGGCGAGGCGATCGCCGACACCTCCTGGTCGCTGCTGAACGAGTCCGGCGACCCGATCAAGGAGACCGTCGGCGCCTTTGCCTCGATGGTGCTGGCCGAGGGCGACTACACCATCATCGCCAAAAACCGCGACCGCATCTACCAGAAGGATTTTACGGTGGTGGCCGGACACAATCAGGACATCGAAGTCCTGGCAACCGAAGCTTCGGCCATCGATTCCGAGGAAGGCGCCGACTAAGCCGCGCCCCCTCTAGGCTGCTTTGCGCATGCGTCGCGCCAGCAACGGCACGCGGCCAGTCGTCTCGGCCGGCGCCAGATCGAAGACGCCGCGCTGAAGGCGGTCGAGCAAGGCCTTGCGGTCTCGCAGCGGCTCCAGTTCGTCCCACCCCAGCACGTCGCCGACGCGCACGTCGATCGATTTGCCGGAGAGCCGCGCAAATTCACGGATGAGCAGCGATGTGCGCAGTGTCAGCGAGGCCTTGCCGACGAATTTCGCCACACGCCCGTCGCGTTCGGCCATGTTCATCGGTCCGCTGACCAGATGGAACAGCCGGCCGTTCTGGCCCGAAAAATGCAATGGGATGACCGACGCCTTTGCGTCCTGAACGAGACGGGCCGGAAACACCTTCCACGGCAGATCGCGTGCCCGGCCAAACCCCTTCGGCGCGGTGGCGACACCTCCCGCCGGAAAGACGACGATGGTGACGCCCTCCTTGAGCAGCCGCACCGCTTCATGGCGGACCGCCATGTTGTTCTTCAGCGCGTCCTTGGTCTCGGAAAAGTCGATCGGCAGCGAATAGGGCTCCATCTCGCGGATCTTGAGCAGATCCCTGTGGATCATGACGCGGAACGGTCGGCCGAGCTGCTCCGCCAGCGACAGCACGGCAATACCGTCGCCGATGCCGAACGGATGGTTGGCAACAATCACCAGCGGCGTGTCGGGCAGGTTTGCCGGCGGCCATTGACCGGCGGTCCGCACCCGGACGTCGATCAGCTCCAGCATGCGGCTGAACACGCGCTCTCCGTTCGGCACCACTTGCCGGCGCCAGAAATCATAGAGTGCGGCGAAGCGATCACGTCCCGACAGGCCTTCGACCGAGTGGATGAACCAGCGCGTCAGCGCCGGCTGATGCGGACCGGCATAGGAGAGCTCGGGAAACGGTCTTTCGCGCATCTTCAGCTTGAGCATGGGGCTCGCTACACAATTGGCGTGACAAGCATATGAAAATGGCGGTGGAGCGATCCACCGCCATTTCGTTGCTGATTGGCCGGCTCAGGCCGCGCGGCGCTTGCGGTCGGGTGTCACCGCCTCGTCGGAAAGCAGTTTCACGGCGGCCGCGAGGCCAAGCGATTCCTGGTCGCGCGACCCGAGACGGCGGACATTGACCGTTTCTTCCTCAGCCTCGCGCTTGCCGCAAACGACGATGACCGGCACCTTGGCAAGGCTGTGCTCGCGGACCTTGTAGTTGATCTTCTCGTTGCGCAGGTCGGTTTCGGCGATCAGCCCGGCCGCCTTCAGCTGCGCAACGACTTTTCGCGCGTAATCGTCGGCATCGGAAGTGATCGTCGCCACCACCACCTGCAGCGGCGCGAACCAGAGCGGGAAATGGCCGGAATAATTCTCGATCAGGATGCCGAGAAAACGCTCCATCGAACCGCAGATGGCGCGATGCACCATCACCGGCTGCTTCTTTTCCGAATCGGAGCCGATGTAGAAGGCGCCGAACCGTTCCGGCAGGTTGAAGTCGACCTGCGTGGTGCCGCATTGCCAGTCGCGGCCGATGGCGTCCTTCAGCACATATTCGAACTTCGGCCCGTAGAACGTGCCCTCGCCCGGATTTACGCCCGTCTTGATCCGGTTGCCCGACCGCGCCGCGATCTTGTCGAGCACGTCCTGCAGCACGCCCTCGGCGTGATCCCACATCGCGTCGGTGCCGACCCGTTTTTCGGGGCGGGTCGCCAGCTTGACCGTGATTTCGTCGAAGCCGAAATCGGCATAGGTCGACAGGATCAGGTCGTTGATCTTGATGCACTCGTCGGCGAGCTGTTCCTCGGTGCAGAAGATGTGGGCATCGTCCTGGGTAAAGCCGCGCACCCGCATCAGCCCGTGCAGTGCGCCGGACGGCTCATAGCGATGCACATTGCCGAATTCCGCAAGTTTTACCGGCAGATCGCGGTAGGACTTCAGCCCGTGTTTGAAGATTTGGACGTGGCCGGGGCAGTTCATCGGCTTCAGCGCAAACACCCGGTCGTCGTCGGTGTCGTCGCCGGCGACCGTCACCTTGAACATGTTGTCCCGGTACCAGCCCCAGTGGCCTGAGGTCTCCCACAGGCTCTTGTCGAGCACCTGCGGCGCGTTGACCTCCTGGTAGCCCTGCTCGTCCAGGCGGCGGCGCATGTAATTGACCAGGTTCTGGAACATCCTCCAGCCCTTGGCGTGCCAGAACACGACCCCGGGGCCCTCCTCCTGGAAATGGAACAGGTCCATCTCACGGCCGAGCTTCCTGTGGTCGCGCTTCTCGGCTTCCTCCAGCATCGTCTGATAGGCTTCGAGCTGCGCCTGGTCGGCCCAGGCCGTGCCGTAGATGCGCGTCAGCATCGGGTTGTTGCTATCGCCGCGCCAATAGGCGCCGGCGACCTTCATCAGCTTGAAGGCGTTGCCGATCTGGCCGGTCGAGGCCATGTGCGGACCGCGGCAAAGGTCGAACCAGTCGCCCTGCGCATAGATCTTGAGATCCTGATCCTCGGCGATGGCGTCGATCAGCTCGAGCTTGTAGCGCTCGCCCTTGTCGGCAAAGATCCTTTTCGCCTTTTCACGCGACCACACCTCTTTGGTGAACGGCTTGTTGCGCGCAATGATCTCGCGCATCTTCTTCTCGATCACCGGGAAATCGTCGGGCGTGAACGGCTCGTTGCGGGCGAAGTCGTAGTAGAATCCGTTCTCGATCACCGGCCCGATGGTCACCTGCGTTCCCGGCCAAAGTTCCTGCACGGCTTCGGCCAGCACGTGCGCGGCATCATGGCGGATGAGCTCCAGCGCACGCGGATCCTCGCGGGTGATGATTTCGAGCTTGCCTGATTTGCCGATCGGGTCGGAAAGGTCGCGCAACGTGCCGTCGATGCTGTAGGCAACGGCCTTCTTGGCCAGCGACTTCGAGATCGATTCCGCCAGGCCGGCGCCGGTCATCGCCGCGTCGTAGTCGCGGACGGAGCCATCGGGAAATGTCAGGGAAACGGAATTCAGCATTAAATTCTCCTATCCAGTCCCGCAAACGAGCGCGGGTGGTAAAATGCACGTCGCCCAAAACTGCGTAGCGATTTTGGGGTTGCGACTTACATCAAGTAAGAGCCGGATGCGTCCGGCGGCGAGCGGTCTTTTATGGGCAGTTTTCGGCGCCGTAAAGCCGGATTTAGGTCACCCGAGGAGATTCGACAGCTCTTTCAGGAACATCGCCCGCGTCTTGAGCCCCTTCGGCGTGTCGGAACGTTTCGTATCGACTACGAGGCAGGCAAAGACGATCTTGCGAGCATGCTTCTGCGCCCAGCCAACAAACCAGCCAAGCGAGCGCTTGTCGGCATCGTCGCCAAGCCTGGTCGTCCCGGTCTTGCCCTGCACCGTCCAGCCGCCCGCCCGGAAGGTCGGGACAATCGCATTGGTCATCGCATGGGCCTTGTCCGAGACCGGCAGATTCCGCGCCAGCAGCTTGCGCAGGAAATCGACCTGCTCGACCGGCGATATCTCGAGCGAAGAATTCACCCAGGAATGGGTGAGGCCGTCATTCTTGCCGGAATTGCCGGAGACGTCGGTGTTGCCATAGTCCAATCTGGACACATAGCCGGCAAACTGTTTGCTGCCGAGCCGGCGCGTGATCTCGCGTGAGAACCAAAGGACCGAATCCCTTTCCCAGATCGTCGGGTCGACGGTCTTGCGGTCCCGTTTCGGCGCGTTGAACTCCGCTTTGTACTCCCAATTCGGTGTATGCTCGTCGCCCAGGATTCCGGCGTCATAGCCGATCAGCGCCAGCGGAATCTTGAATGTCGAGGCGGGGCTGACGCGCTGATCGCAAACCCCTTGCCGGTACAGCGTCTCGCCGCTCGCGGCGTCGACGATCAGCGTGCATTCGACGTCCCCGAGAGGCGCCGATTGCGCACGGATCGGAAAGCCCAACAGCCACGCCAGGACATAGAGAACCACGGCGAAAACGAAGGGAAGACGATCTATCCGGCGCATTTGGCAATCTCTCCTGAAGGGTATCAGGAGCGGCTTAGCGAGGCGTCTTGTCTCGATTTTGTCTTAAATGCGCTATGTCCGCGCAAGCTGCGGTTAACCCTACCAGATCGTAAACAGCGGTGCGGTTGTGTAACGAACAGTTGCGGTCAACTGTCTAGGTCGCCACGTTTTTTCCCGATCCGCCAGTACCGCCACGGCGCAAACCAGACATAGCGCTCAGCCAGGGTTTCGGGCACGCGGTCGATGCCATGCGTCCCTAACGGCCCGCAGCGCAGCACGCGAAAGAATCCCATCCAGCCGCCGGCCCATAGTCCATGCCGGGCGATCGCTTCGTGCGCGTATTCGGAACAGGTCGGCAGATGCCGGCAGGAATTGCCCACAAAGCCGGACAGCGTCAGCTGGTAGAGCCGGACGAGCGACGTGCCGAAGACGCGGCCCGGCGTCTTGCGCCACGGGCCGGGCCAGTTGCGTCCTTGTCGAATCGGCCTGGCGCCGTGCGCATGCCGATGTTGGCCGACCACCACAGTCTCCGCGTCGCGTTTCCCTTCAGGATAGATGTGCGCATCGGGCCGGGAACGCAATGCCGTTCCGGCAATCCCGTCACTGCCTCGAACGGCGAACCGGGTACCGGTCGGGCGTCGGCTTCCGACATGCGGCGACGCTGGTCGGCGGCCTCCCCTCGCACCAGTCGCCATGCGGTTTCTCGTCATGCCATTGAAATGTCGCGATCCGCACGACATCGCTCAGGATGTTGAGAAACTGGATCATGGCAGCACTCCTTTGAGCACCGATTAGAGCGCCGCTGGCCTTGCTCTTCAAACGAGTATAACGTCGACGTCAGATAACTCTGAGTTATGCGAATGAAGCGCGGACGCCTCCCCCTGACGGCTCTTAGAAGCTTCGAAGCAGCCGGTCGTCACCTGAGCTTCAGCCGTGCGGCCGAGGAGCTTTATGTTTCGCAGGCGGCGATCAGCCGCCAGATCCGCGAGCTCGAAACATTCCTGCGCCAACCTTTGTTCTTCCGCCATCATCGCCGCGTCGAATTGACCGACACCGGCCGGCGGCTGCTCGACCAGTTGGTCAGAAGTTTCGGGGGCATCGACAGGCTGCTTTCGGAATTGACGGCGGCCCCGAAGCAGTCCGTGGTCCGTGTCAGCGTCGAGCCGTCGCTTGCATCCGTATGGCTGGTGCCGCGGCTCAACCGATTTCGCCAGTTGCGACCCGATATCGACGTTTCCCTTGAGGTCGACCCGAGGTTGATAGAGTTCCGCAGCGATCAGCCTGAACTTGCTCTACGCTTCAGTGCACACGCCACTTCATGGCCACGCAGCGAAGCCGAACAGCTTGCCTCGGTCGTCGATTCACCGGTTCTGTCGCCGGCGCTTCTTGCGTCCGGGCCAGCTCTGGAAAAACCGATCGACCTTGGTCGCTATACATTGCTGCACGAAGAAAACCGTCAGGCTTGGACGCGCTGGTTCGAAGCGGCCGGCGTGACCCCTGAAGCCGTGCCTGCGCGTGGACCGATGCTGGCGGATGCCTCGCTTTCGAAACAGGCAGCCTTGCTTGGACATGGTGTCGCACTGGGCGATCTTTTGCAGATCGGCGAAGAACTTGCGTCCGGCGCGCTGGTCAAGCCTTTCGACATCGACGTTGCGTCCGGCGCCTATTGGCTGGTGGCCAGAAGACTGAATGACCTTTCCGAGCCTGCCAGGGCTTTTGCCGACTGGGTCCGGGCGGAATTCGCCGAAAGCCGGCGTTTTCTTGCCGAGGTTTAGGCCGCCTGTTCCGCCCGCTTCTTCTCGATCTGGCCGATCGCATCGACCACCGCGTCGAAGGTCAGCATGGTCGAGGCGTGGCGCGCCTTGTAGTCGCGCACCGGTTCCAGGTATTTCAGGTCGGCGAAGCGGCCTTCGGGCGGCGGGCCATTTTCCTTCAGCATTTTTAGCATCGTCTCGCGCACGCTGCGCAGTTCTTCCGCGCTGGCGCCGACGACATGCTGCGCCATGATCGAAGACGACGCCTGGCCAAGCGCACAGGCCTTCACGTCATGCGCGAAATCGCTGACGACGCCGTCATCCATCTTCAGATCGACGGTCACTGTCGAGCCGCACAGCTTGGAATGTGCTCGTGCGGTTGCGTCGGGCCGGTCGAGCCGACCGATCCGTGCGATATTTCCGGCAAAACCCAGAATTTTCGCATTGTAGACATCGTCGATCATATTTTTCCAATCCGTCGCCGCCCAGCGAACAGCGATTGCCGCTCTGGCGTCTTCCTTTCGCTCGGCACGAACATATATAATGGTCGTAGTCGGGTATCGACAAGGCGACCGCAAGTCTCGTCCTGCCCAAATCTGTTCACGCCACTTACGGGCTGGAAACCGGGCGAGTTTCTAACACCCGAAAGGTCGTGGTCCGTTCAACTCGTTCCTCCTGAGAGAGGAACTACGGGAGACGCCTTTATGGACGCCGTTATCAAGAAACTCATGCCGCAGTCGGCCTATATGGAAAAGCCGGTCACCGACCGGCCGAGTGAGGCCGAAGTCGAAGCCGCGGTGCGCACCTTGTTGCGCTGGACCGGCGACAATCCTGAGCGCGAGGGCCTGATCGACACGCCGAAGCGCGTCACCAAGGCGTTCCGCGAAATGTTCAACGGCTACGATATGTGCCCGGCCGAGGAGCTTGGCCGCACCTTCGAGGAAGTCGCCGGCTATGACGACCTCGTCATAGTCAAGGACATCACGTTCCACTCGCATTGCGAGCATCACATGGTGCCGATCATCGGCAAGGCGCATGTCGGCTATCTGCCTGACGGCAAGGTTGTCGGCCTGTCCAAGATCGCGCGCGTCGTCGACATCTTTGCCCACCGCCTGCAGACCCAGGAAGCGATGACTGCGCAGATTGCCGGCGTCATCCAGGACGTGCTCAATCCGCGCGGCGTCGCCGTCATGCTCGAGGCCGAGCATATGTGCATGGCCATGCGCGGCATCCGCAAACAGGGCTCCACCACGCTGACCTCGACCTTCACCGGCGTCTTCAAGGATACACCTGAAGAGCAGGTCCGCTTCGTCACCATGGTGCGCGGCGGCGGAACTGATCAGACCCGCGCCGCCCTCGCTAAATAGGGACCGGCGAATGTCGGCATTGGAATTCCCGAAAGCTCCATCTGACAAGAAGGCACTCGAGGAAGGCACCGTCCTTTCACCGCGCTTCGATGCCGGCGGCCTCGTCACTGTCGTCGTCACCGATGCCGAAAACGGCATGCTGCTGATGGTCGCGCATATGAATGCCGAGGCGCTGGCGCTGACACTCGAGACCGGCATCGCGCACTACTGGTCGCGTTCGCGCAACGCGCTGTGGAAGAAGGGCGAAACCTCGGGCAATGTCCAGCAGGTCGTCGAGATGCTCACAGATTGTGACCAGGACGCGATATGGTTGCGCGTCAAAGTGCTGGGTCACGAAGCAACTTGTCACACCGGCCGACGTTCATGCTTTTATCGGACGGTGGGGCTGAGCGATGGCAAAGGGACGCTTGCCAACGACGGCAGCAAGCCGCTGTTCGATGCGGAAAAAACGTATCGAAAGCCCAAAACACCATCAGTATGAACCATTCGCAGCACTTCAGCCACGTATATTCATGATTTCGATACGGCCCGCCTGTAGGATGACCGTGGGACAAGGGAGATTGTGATGCTCGACTGGGCGTCATTGCGCAACAGACCTGACGTTCGGGAGGCCAATGGCCTCTCCTCGGCCGCAGGCGCATCCGAAACCAAATCTCCAGGTAAAACAGGGATCTCGCTGGCATTGGGCGGCGGCTGTGCGCGCGGCTGGGCGCATATCGGCGTGCTGCGGGCGCTTGACGAAGCCGGCATCGAAGTGTCGATGATCGCCGGCACCTCGATCGGCGCGCTGGTCGGCGGCTGCTATGTTGCCGGCAAACTTGACGAGCTGGAAGAATTCGCGCGCAGCCTGACCAGGCGGCGCATTTTTGGCCTTCTCGACCTCAATCTACGCGGCAGCGGCCTGTTCGGTGGCATGAAGCTCGATGCACGGCTGCGCGAGCACATAGCCGGCATCCGCTTCGAGGACCTGCCAAAACCGTTCGTCTGCGTCGCTGCCGAAATCCGCACCGGCCATGAAATCTGGCTGTCGAGCGGCTCGTTGAGTACCGCCATGCGCGCCTCCTACGCGCTGCCCGGCGTGTTCGAGCCGGTCGCCTGCAACGGGCGCGTGCTGGTCGACGGCGCACTGGTCAATCCGGTGCCGGTCTCGGTCTGCCGTGCCTACGAGCAGCCGCTCGTGGTTGCAGTGAACCTTCACTACGATCTGTTCGGCCGCGCCGCAGTGATCAAGCACAGCGCAGGCGAGCTGATCGTCGAGAGAGACGCGCCAAGGGGTGGCCACGCCGATCCCGAACGTCAGTCGCGCGAGACGCGGCTCGGCATCACCGGCGTCATGGTCGAAGCCTTCAACATCATCCAGGACCGCATTTCGCGCGCCAGGCTGGCCGGCGACCCGCCGGACATGTCGCTGCAGCCGAAGCTCAGCCATATCGGCCTGACCGAATTCCACCGCGCCGACGAAGCGATCCGTATCGGCTACCAGGCAACGATGGCGCAAATCGGCGAACTGACCCGGCTGCAGACCGTCCTCGCTTAGGCCGAGCGGTCAGCGAACTCTCAGGCAAGCGCCGCGTCGACGATACGAAACTGCACCGTGCGGTTGCCGTTCCAGTGATTGCCCGACAATGAGCCGGCGACGTGCACCGGTTTGCCCCTGTTCTTGAACAGGAATTCGCCAAGCGCAGTATCGACGGCGCGAAAGGCGATCGCCTGGATGCGGCCGCCGCTTTCCGACTGCAGGTCGGCGCGGATATGGTTGGTGCCGACCGCCCGCGCATCAACCAGCCGGTGACGCGGCAGCGCGAACACCGGCGCGACATGCCCGGCGCCGAACGGCCCTGCCCGCTCAAGCGCATCGAGCAGCGCAAGCGTCGCGCCCTCGGCGGCAAGCGCGCCGTCGATCGCCAGGCTCTCCTCGCCTTGCAGCCGGAACACATCCACCGCAGCGCGCTCTTCGAAAAAAGCCCGGAGCGCGCCGAGCTTCGCCCGCTCGACGGTGATGCCTGCCGCCATTCCGTGGCCGCCGCCCTTGACGATCAGCCCGGCATCGGCAGCCTCGCGCACCAGCCGGCCGAGGTCGAAGCCCGACACCGAACGGCCTGACCCCGTACCGACGCCATTGGCGTTGAAGGCGATGGCAAAAGCCGGCCGTCTTGCATGGTCCTTGAGCCGCGAGGCAAGCAGGCCGACAATGCCCGGATGCCAGTTGCTGCTGGCTGTGACCACGATGGCCGGACCATTGCCGCCGGCAAGCTCGGCGTCGGCCTCTGAGCGCGCCGCGGCCAGCATCTCCTGCTCCATCGACTGCCGCTCCTGGTTGAGCCGGTCGAGCGTCTCGGCGATGGTGCGGGCCTCGACCGGGTCGTCGGTTGCAAGCAGGCGGCTGCCAAGTGCTGCGTCGCCGATGCGCCCGCCGGCGTTGATGCGCGGACCGATCAGAAAGGCCAGATGGAAAGTGCTGATCGGCTCGCCGATACGCGAGACCCGCGCCAGTGCCGCCAGCCCTTCGTTCCTCTGCTGCCGCGCCACCTGTAGCCCCTTGACCACGAAGGCCCGGTTGATGCCGGTGAGCGGCACCACGTCGCAGACGGTGCCCAGCGCCACCAGGTCGAGCAGGCCAAGCAGGTCGGGCGCTGCGGCATCCGGCAGCCGGCTGCGCAGGATCTTCGCCGTCTGTACCAGGCATAGGAAGACGACGCCGGCGGCGCAAAGATGGCCTTGCCCGGAAAGATCGTCCTCGCGATTAGGATTGACGACCGCAGCCGCCGCCGGCAACGGCCCGCCGACCTGATGGTGATCGAGCACCACGACGTCGGCGCCGGCGGCCTTCGCCGCGTCGATGGAAGCAGCACTGTTGGTGCCGCAATCGACGGTGACGATCAGCGTCGCGCCGCGCGAGACGAGTTCGCGCATCGCTTCCGGATTGGGGCCGTAACCCTCGAAGATGCGGTCCGGTATGTAGATCTCCGACGGCACCGAGAAATGTGCGAAAAAGCGCTTGAGCAGCGCCGATGAGGCGGCGCCGTCGACATCGTAGTCGCCAAAGATCGCCACCTTTTCCCTTGCCGTCACCGCCTGGGCGATGCGAGAGGCCGCCTTGTCCATGTCGGTCAGCGATGCCGGGTCGGGCAGCAGGTTGCGGATGGTCGGATCCAGGAACCGCTCGGTCTGCTCGGCAGTGACGCCGCGCCCGGCCAGCACGCGTGCCACGATGTCGGGCACGCCATAACCTTGCGCGATGGCGAGCGCAGCCATGTCCTGACGCTCGGTCAGTCGGTGTTCCCAGGAAACGCCGGTGGCCGACTGCCTGACATCTAGGAAAAAGCGTCTTTCCCCCGTCACGTGACGCGCCGTCTGCAATTTGTCATTGCGCACAATATGCAACGGCTAACTGAGTCGAAATCAAAACTTTTCCAGATCCTGGTGCCTGGCCTTGATTTCGCGCACGGTTCGCGACGACGAGCGCAGCACGATCGTGTGCGTGGTGATGAAATTGCGGCCGAACTTGACGCCGGCCAGCATATTGCCGTCGGTGACGCCGGTCGCGGCAAACAGCACGTCGCCGCGTGCCATGTCTTGCGTGTGGTAGATCCGTTTCGGGTTGGAGATCCCCATCTTCGCCGCGCGCGCCAGCTTTTCCGGCGTGTCAAGGATCAGCCTGCCCTGCATCTGGCCGCCGGTGCAGCGCAAGGCCGCCGCCGCCAGCACGCCCTCCGGCGCACCGCCGGTGCCGAGATAGATGTCGATGCCGGTTTCGTCCGGGTCGGTGGTGTGGATGACGCCGGCGACATCACCGTCGCCGATCAGCCGGATCGCGGCGCCTGTCGCCCGCACGGCTTCGATCAAGGCGCCATGGCGCGGCCGGTCGAGGATACAGGCGGTGATCTCTGCCACCGGAACGCCCTTGGCCCTGGCCAGGCTGGCAATATTTTCGGCCGGCGAGGCATCGATGTCGATGATGCCATCGGCATAGCCCGGGCCGATGGCGATCTTGTCCATATAGACGTCCGGCGCGAACAGAAGGCTGCCTTTTTCGGCAATGGCGATGACGGCCAACGCATTGGGCAGGTTCTTGGCGCAGATCGTCGTGCCTTCGAGCGGATCGAGCGCGATGTCGACAGCCGGGCCTTTGCCTGTACCGACCTCCTCGCCGATATAGAGCATCGGCGCCTCGTCGCGCTCGCCCTCGCCGATCACCACCGTGCCGTTGATGGCGAGACGATTAAGCTCCTGGCGCATGGCGTCGACCGCGACCTGATCGGCGGCTTTCTCGTCGCCGCGTCCGCGCAATCTGGCGGCCGCGACCGCGGCGCGTTCGGTGACGCGCACCAATTCCATGGTCAGTATCCGGTCGAGGCCGGCGACAATGTTCTGGGCCACATTCATCGATGGATAATCCTCGTTGGCACTTTGTTTCTATGCATGTCGTTGTCCCAAAACCGCCGCACACTTTTGGGCGACATGCATTAGCCTCCCGCCAGAGACGCGCTTCTTGTGTCAAAGCCTCGTGACAACAGCAAGACCTGCGCTGGACCTTTTTGAAAGCGCAGCAATATCAATCGATTAAAGGCAAAACTTGAGACTGCTATCCGGCCCGCTCGATGCGGATGACTTGCGGCTTGTCGGTCAGAAGGCTGTCCCTGGTGATGCCGTCGACGGCCTTGCGCACCGCCGCCTCGGTCGTCTCGTGGGTGACCAGGATGACTGTCTTCTGTGCCTCGGTTTCCGGCCCTGCGGCATGTTGCACGATCGATTCCAGCGAAATGTCGTTGTCGGCCATGCGTTTGGCGATCGCGGCGAAAACGCCGAGGCGGTCGTGCACGGTCAGCCGGATGAAATAACCGCCGGCATGGCTGCGCATCTGCGCCTTTTTGTAGGGCTTCAATTCCTTCGCCGGCCGGCCGAAGACCGGGCCATGCTGGAAGCCAGGCCGGCTCTTGGCAATGTCGGCAATGTCGCCGATCACCGCCGAAGCGGTGGCGTTGCCGCCGGCACCGGGGCCGGAAAGCAGCAATTCGCCGAGGATGTCGGTTTCGATCGCGACCGCATTGGTGACACCGTGCACCTGCGCGATGACCGAGGCCGTCGGCACCATGGTCGGGTGAACGCGCTGCTCGATACCGCTTTCGGTGCGTTGGGCGACGCCAAGCAGCTTGATCCGGTAGCCGAGATCGCCGGCCGCGCGGATATCGGCCTGGCTGATGTTGGAGATGCCCTCCATGTAGATGTCATTGGCCGCAATCCTCGTGCCGAAGGCAAGGCTGGTCAGGATCGACAGCTTGTGCGCGGTGTCGTGGCCCTCGATGTCGAAGGTCGGGTCGGCTTCGGCATAGCCCAGCCGCTGGGCGTCCTTCAGGCAGGCATCAAAGGACAGGCCCTCGGCTTCCATGCGCGTCAAAATATAATTGCAGGTGCCGTTGAGGATGCCGAAGACGCGGGTCACCGAATTGCCGGCCATCGCCTCGCGCATCGTCTTGATGACCGGAATGCCGCCGGCCACCGCCGCTTCGTAGTTGAGCAGCACGCCCCTCTTTTCCGCGATCTCGGCCAGTGACACGCCGTGCTTGGCAAGCAGTGCCTTGTTGGCGGTGACGACATGGCGGCCGGCCTCGAGCGCCGCCTTCACCGAGGATCGTGCCGCGCCCTCGTCGCCGCCGATCAGTTCGACGAATACATCGATCTCGGCGGTCTGGGCCATCTTGACGGCGTCGTCGAACCACAGTGCTGTGCCAAAATCAACGCCGCGGTCGCGTTTGGGATCGCGGGCCGAGACCGCTGACACGACGATCTCGCGGCCGCACTGCCGCGTCAGTTCCGCCGCCTTGTCGCGCAGCACGCGAGCCACCGACGCACCGACGGTGCCGAGGCCGGCAATTCCAACACGCAACGCTTCAGCCATGTCCGGCGACGCCCCATTCGGTCGATTGATGTGTAGAAAACTCAGCGATGCGCGGCGAGCGGTACGACGTTATTCGGCTGCTTGGCGCTGGATGCGAGGAAGCGCTTGATGTTGCGCGCTGCCTGACGGATCCGGTGCTCGTTTTCGACCAGCGCGATGCGCACGTGATCGTCGCCATGCTCGCCGAAGCCGACGCCCGGCGCCACCGCGACGTCGGCGTGCTCGATCAGGAGCTTGGAGAATTCGAGCGAGCCGAGGTGCTTGAACGGCTCCGGGATCGGCGCCCAGGCGAACATCGACGCCGCCGGTGCGGGAATGGTCCAGCCGGCACGGCTGAAGGCGTCGACCATGACATCGCGGCGTTTGCGGTAGACGTCGCGCACTTCGGCGATATCGGCTCCGTCGCCGTTGAGTGCATGCGCGGCCGCCACCTGGATCGGCGTGAAGGCGCCGTAGTCGAGATAGGATTTCACCCGCGTCAGCGCCGAGATCAGCCTTTCATTGCCGACGGCAAAACCCATGCGCCAGCCCGGCATCGAAAAGGTCTTCGACATCGAGGTGAACTCGACTGCGACGTCGATGGCGCCCGGCACCTGCAGCACCGAAGGCGGCGGATTGCCGTCGAAATAGATCTCGGAATAGGCAAGGTCCGACAGGATGATGATGTCGTTCTTCCGGGCGAAAGCCACCACCTCCTTGTAGAAATCGAGCGAGGCGACCAGTGCCGTCGGGTTGGACGGATAATTGAGAATCAGCGCCAGCGGCTTCGGGATCGAATGGCGGATGCCGCGCTCCAGTGCCGGGATGAAACCGTCGTCCGGTTCGGCCTGCAGCGAGCGGATGACGCCGCCCGACATGATGAAGCCGAAGGCGTGGATCGGATAGGTCGGATTGGGGCACAGGATCACATCGCCGGGGGCGGTGATCGCCTGCGCCATATTGGCAAAACCCTCCTTCGAGCCGAGCGTCGCCACCACCTGGCTGTCCGGGTCGAGCTTCACGCCGAAACGGCGGGCATAATAATTGGCTTGGGCACGGCGCAGGCCCGGAATGCCGCGCGACGACGAATAGCGGTGCGTGCGCGGATCACGCACTACCTCGCAGAGTTTGTCGACGATGGCCTTGGGCGTCGGCAGGTCCGGATTGCCCATGCCAAGGTCGATGATGTCGGCGCCACGCGAGCGGGCACTGGCCTTCAGCCGGTTGACCTGTTCGAAGACATAGGGCGGAAGCCGGCGGACCTTGTGAAATTCTTCCATGGCAGTTCCAGACAGTGAGGTTGCGGTCGCGCGTATAAGCTTATTTGCAATTAGGGTCGAGAGCGGGGTCGCATTTGCCTTCGATCTGCTTCAGCGCCTCGGCGCCGTGTTTTTTTGCCAGCTGGTCCAGCGCAGCCTGGTCCGCGACCTTGACGCCGCCGCCCTTCGCGGCCTGGCCCTGCTCCTCGGCCTTCAGCTGGGCGAGCTTGGCGTTCTTTTCCTCGTCGGTGAATTGCTCGGCCGCCACCTGCGGCGGGATGTTCAGGTTCGGGTAGGAACCGGTGTCCTTCGCCCCGACAAGGCCGGTGGCGGGCGCTGCACCTTCTATGTTGCTGCTCGTGCAACCGGCCATCGCCAGCAGGACGAGCGCCATGCGGCAAAAACGACCAGTGCCGGAAAAAACGTTCGTGCCAATATTAATCGTCATATTGTTTTCCTGGCGGCCGGGTTAGAGCACGTTGGACCCTGTCCGATATCCCATGGTAATATGTCAACAAAACGCTTCGGGAGGAACCCCGCGAACCATGTCCAAAACACCCGATTCGGGCAAAGCGGAAGATGACCAACCTTCGACCGTCGAGCAATATCTGGTTAAGGACCCGGAAGGCTTCGCTCTGAACATGGCCCGCATGATCGAGCAGGCCGGCAAGGCCGCCTCGGCATGGGCCGAGCCGCGGGAAAAGGGCGAGGTGCGCGATCATGTCGCCGAGCCGGTCGTCGACATGGTGAAGACGTTCTCCAAACTCACCGAATACTGGCTCTCCGACCCGCAGCGCGCGCTGGAGGCACAGACACGATTGTTTTCCGGCTATATGGCCGTCTGGGCCAATGCCGTTCAGCGCATCGGCGCCGGTGCCGAGGAGACCGAGGATGCGGTCAAGCCCGAGCGCGGCGACAAGCGTTTCCAGGACCCGGAATGGGGCCGCAACGCCTTTTTCGATTTCCTCAAACAAGCCTATCTCGTCACCTCGCGCTGGGCGGCCGAACTGGTCGAGCACGCCGACGGTCTGGACGAGCACACCCGCCACAAGGCCAGCTTTTATGTCAGGCAGGTGTCCAACGCCATCTCGCCGTCGAATTTCATCCTGACCAATCCGGAATTGTTTCGCGAGACCGTCGCCTCGAACGGCGAAAATCTGGTGCGCGGCATGAAGATGCTGGCCGAGGACATTGCCGCAGGCAAGGGCGACCTGAAGCTGCGGCAGGCCGATTACTCACCCTTCGAGATCGGCAAGAATCTCGCCACCACCCCCGGCAAGGTGGTCGGCCGCAGCGACGTCGCTGAAATCCTGCAATACGAGCCGGCGACCGACACCGTGCTCAAGCGGCCGCTGCTGATCTGCCCGCCATGGATCAACAAATACTACATCCTCGACCTCAACCCGCAAAAATCCTTCATCCGCTGGGCGGTCGAGCAAGGCCACACGGTCTTCGTCATCTCCTGGATCAATCCGGACGAGCGGCACGGCACCAAGAGCTGGGAGGCCTATATCAGGGAGGGCCTGCAATACGGCCTCGACACGATTGAAAAGGCCACCGGCGAAAAGGACGTCAATGCCATCGGCTATTGCGTCGGCGGCACGCTGTTGGCGGCAGCGCTGGCCTTGATGGCGCAGGAAGGCGACCACCGCATCAAATCGGCGACCTTCTTCACCACGCAGGTCGATTTCACCTATGCCGGCGACTTGAAAGTGTTCGTCGATGAGGAGCAAGTCGCGGCCGTTGAAAAGGCAATGAGCGAAAAAGGCTATCTCGACGGCACGAGGATGGCGACCGCCTTCAACATGCTGCGCTCGGGCGACCTGATCTGGCCCTATGTCGTCAACAATTACATGCGCGGCAAGGATCCCCTGCCCTTCGACCTGCTCTACTGGAACGCCGATTCGACCCGCATGGGCGCTGCCAACCATTCCTTCTATTTGCGCAATTGCTATCTTGAGAACAGGCTTTCGCAAGGCATGATGGAGTTGGCGGGCCGCACGGTTTCGCTGAAGGACGTCACCATCCCGGTCTACAACCTCGCCTCGAAGGAGGATCACATCGCGCCGGCGCTGTCGGTGTTCCTCGGCTCGAAATATTTCGGCGGCAAGGTCGACTACGTCGTGGCCGGCTCCGGCCACATCGCCGGCGTCGTCAATCCGCCGGCGGCGCAGAAATACCACTACTGGACCGGCGGCAAGCCGGCTGGCGACTTCGACCAGTGGTTCGCCGGGGCCACTGACCATCCCGGCTCCTGGTGGCCGCACTGGCAGCGCTGGATCGAAGCCAGGGACAATACCCGCGTACTGGCCCGCAAACCGGGCGAGCATATGCAAGTTCTAGGCGAAGCCCCCGGCACCTATGTCAAGGTGCGTGTGTAACCATCTGTAATGTGTGGTGAGTTGACGCGCCGCCAAAAGCGGGCGAAATGGTGTCGTCAACCCTGAGCAGCCTTGATTCATCCTCTAGCCGCCAAATTACTTTGAGGCTTGCAGATTTGACACAGGTCTCGTTTCCGGTTCGGGGAACAAGGGTCATTCGACGAGACGTTTCGACGCCGCGCCAATGACGAACCGGTCGGATATCGAGGGGGAATTTTGTTTTGAGATCAGCAGGATCGCGCCTCGCGAAGGGAGAAAGCCGCGCCATTGTGGGGGCGCTTTTCTCGGTGCTTCTGGCGTCCTGCACCTCTGCCGGCGACCCGACCATGTCGGTCGGCATGCCAGGCTATAATGCCTCGGCCACCGAAATCAGCACGGCCGCCGGTGCGCCCCAGGCCAGCACGGCCGCCTCATCGTCGCAGATGACAACCGCACAAATGACGATGAATGCAGAGGGCGACGCCAACCTTCCCGAGCAGGTCGCCTATGTGCCAATGGCTAAGCCAGGGGCCAAGTCCGATGCCGGCTTCCCGATCGCCGTTCCCACGTCGGCCGAGACGATCGCGGGACATTCGCCGCAAGCGCTGCAACCAAACGCCGAGGCGGCTGAACAGGCCAACGCTGTTGCGCAGAACAGTGCCGCCGCCGATGCCGGCGCATCGAAGCCCGATGCCAAGGCCGCCGCGCCGGCGATGAACAACCCGGTCTATGTGACCGCCGGCGAGATGCCGCAGCCACAGGCCTATGCACCGAAGAAAAACTTCCTGGCCTCGCTGTTCAGCGCTACGCCTGCTTCGGCGGCATCGCCGGCCAACAGCAGATCGGGCGGGCAGCCAGCGGTCTTGCAGGCCAAGGCGACGCCCGCGGCAAAGCCCACCGTCACCCTGGCCTCGGCCAACCCGGCTGAAAAGCCGGTGCAGTTGGCATCGGCCGGCGATACTAGCCACTTCACGGCCGATGCGCTGCCCGGCGTGCGCCAGACGGCACTGTTCGAGATCAAGCGCAAATCCGGCCTCGACGATGAGAGCGACGTCGACCTCAACGAGGACGAAGGTTCGGGTGGCGCCTACCAGGTCGCCTCCGCCGCCGGCCTCGCCCGGCTGGCACCCAACGGTCTCCTGAAACAGAACGAAAGCGTCGATGTCGCCTGCTTGAAGCCGTCGCTGGTTCGCGTGCTGAAGACGATCGAAGGCCACTACGGCCGCAAGATGACGGTTACCTCCGGCTATCGCGATCCGGCCCGCAATCGTCGCGCCAACGGTGCCAAGAACTCGCTGCACATGTACTGCGCCGCCGCCGACATCCAGGTTCCCGGCGTCTCAAAATGGGAACTGGCGAGCTATATCCGCACCATGCCGGGCCGCGGCGGCGTCGGCACCTACTGCCACACCGAATCCGTCCACGTCGATGTCGGACCGGAGCGCGACTGGAACTGGCGCTGCCGCAGGCGCGGCTAGGGCGAGGTTCTTCCGCCACTGAAGGCCCTTCGGCGGCGTTGCATCATGCCGCAAAAACCAGCTTGGCTGTCGGAAAGACGCGGTTTGGAGCCAAAGGAAAAAAGTTGTCGCAGCCGGCAGCAGACGGGTTGCCGGTTTGTCGCGACGCAACTATAAGCGCTCACATCTGAGCGCGCCCATCGTCTAGCGGTCAGGACACCGCCCTTTCACGGCGGTAACAGGGGTTCGATTCCCCTTGGGCGTACCAGAGACCTCAAGTACTTAGCACATGCCATCGCTAACGCGCTGCGTAACCTTGCCGGACCACCACTCTGATGAGGATGTCGGCAAAGGCTGCCAGACAAATTGAAGATTATGTCGACGGCTCCCTACGCCCGCAGTCCCCTCGCCTCGCCGCCGCGCTTGCGCGGAACCATCATGTCCCTGGCCAGCAGGCCGCTCACCCGGCAAAAGGCCATGAAGGCCCGCCATGCGTCTTCGGTCTCGACGATGTCCACCGTGGCGCCGAAACAGGCGTTGAACGCGGCCTGGTAGGTTGGCCCCTTCCGGCGGACCGGCCACGTTTGCAGGAAATCGAGCGCCTGCTCGACACTGTAGATTTCCTCGACCGGCTGGCCGGGCACAGGCGCGATCCGCACCGGCACCTCGAATTGCAGTCTGTCCATTCGATCTCTCCCGAACCGACGCCCCCGCCGCAACGCCGTTCGTCGCAAAAAGTTGCCGTGACGGCTAATGCTTGGGCCGACTTCTCGCCTGGAAATGTGTCGTCACTGCGGTAGCCAAATGAACCCGGCGGAAGCACGGGCCGCTGCAGGCAAGGAGAATGCCCCTGGGCGTGAATATCGCCGGTCTTCGGCCTCCGTAGGCAGTTCGTCCTTGAACCTTGCGCTTTCCAGTGCCAAATCTGGGGGAATTTCTCTCGCGGGGCTCAGCCAGGCCTCGCATCCCTGCAAGACGGATAAAAATGGTCACCTATCTCGACGCCGCCACGGCACCGCTCAGAAACACCGGCCAGATCCGTCTTTACGACGAGGAAGGCTTTATCGGCATGCGCAAGGCTTGCGATCTCACCGCGCGTTGCCTCGACGAACTGGTGCCGATGGTGGCGCCCGGCGTCACCACTGAGGCGATCGATCGTTTCGTTTTCGAATTTGGCATGGACCATGGCGCGCTTCCGGCGACGCTCAACTACCGCGGCTACACGAAATCATCCTGCACCTCGATCAACCACGTCGTCTGTCACGGCATACCCGATAACAAGCCGTTGAAGGACGGCGACATCGTCAACATCGACGTCACCTATATCCTCGACGGCTGGCATGGCGACTCCTCGCGCATGTATCCAGTGGGCACGATCAAGCGTGCCGCGGAGCGGCTGCTCGAAGTCACGTATGAGTGCCTGATGCGCGGCATCGCGGCAATCAAGCCGGGCGCCCGCACCGGCGCCATCGGCGCCGCCATCCAGACCTACGCCGAAGCCGAGCGTTGCTCGGTGGTGCGCGATTTCTGCGGCCATGGGGTCGGCCGGCTGTTTCACGACGCGCCGAATATCCTGCATTACGGCAGCGCCAGCGAAGGCGTCGAGATGCGGCCGGGCATGATCTTCACCGTCGAGCCGATGATCAATCTCGGCCGGCCGCATGTGAAAGTGCTGTCGGACGGCTGGACCGCGGTGACGCGCGATCGTTCGCTGTCGGCGCAGTACGAGCACACGATCGGCGTCACCGAAACCGGCTGCGAGATCTTCACGCTATCGCCAAAAAACCTCGACCGCCCCGGCCTGCGGGCCTAGTGTCTGGCAGATCGGGCGTTACCTTGCCCGGCAAATGCTGGGTGGGGCAGCCATGAACGGTGACGACGACGAGCGGGCCTTCTTTCCCGAAAGGCCGGTGCGATCGCCCGCGAAGGCGGTGGCCGCCGACAAGCCGCATTATCTCGGCCATCGCGACCGCCTGCGCGAACGCTTTGCTGCCGGCCCCAACACCCTCCCCGACTACGAACTGCTCGAGCTTCTATTGTTTCGGCTGATCCCGCGCGCCGACACCAAGCCGGTCGCCAAGGCATTGCTGGCACGCTTCGGTACATTGGCCGAGGTCCTCGGCGCGCCCGTCGAGCGCCTGCAGGAGGTGAAGGGCATCGGCCCGGCGGTGGCGCTCGACCTGAAGGTGGTTGCTGCAACGGCGCAGCGCATGGCGCGCGGCGAGATCGCCGGCCGCGAGCTTTTGTCAACCTGGACGCAGGTTCTCGAATACTGCCGGTCGGTCATGGCCTTCGAGGAGCGGGAGCAGTTCCGCATCCTGTTCCTCGACAAGAAGAACGCACTGATCGCCGACGAGGTGCAGCAGGTCGGCACCGTTGACCACACGCCGGTCTATCCGCGCGAGGTGGTCAGGCGCGCCTTGGAGCTCTCGGCGACGGCGATTATTCTGGCTCACAATCATCCATCGGGCGATCCGACGCCGTCGCGCGCCGACATCGAGATGACCAAGCTGATCATCGAGACGGCCAAACCGCTTGGCATTGCCGTTCACGATCACATCATCATCGGCAGGAAAGGCCACTCCAGCATGAAGGGCCTGCTGCTTATTTGAGGCTTATTGTTACCGGCCTGGCCTGCCACGCGCATATTGATGCGACGCTCAACGCCGATCGCGCCGGTAAATGCGGGGACTGGCGCTCAGCTGGCTGTGCGCAGCCGCCGGGATCGAACAAAGGCCTTTAGTCCGTCGGAATCGAGCGCGTAGCCGAAGGCATAACCCTGCAACATGTCGCAGCCCAGGCCTTTGAGTATCCGTGCGTGCTGCATCGTCTCGACACCTTCCGCCACGACCTCGATACCCAAGGACTTGCCGATGTCAATGATTGACGAGACAACCTGCCTTCTTTGCGGCGATTTGGCGATTGGGGTGACCAGCTGCCGATCTATCTTTAGCCGGCGAGGCTGCAACTTGAGCAAACTGACTATCGAAGCGTAACCAGTACCAAAATCGTCTATTTCGATGTCAATCCCGAGTTCTTTTATCTGCTCGATATTCCAGGTGACAAGGTCGTCGTTCTCGTCCAGGAAAATTGACTCAACAAGCTCGAATGAAACTGTCCCTTTTTCGATATTTTGTTCTCGCAAGCTCTTGATGAGCTCCTCATCTTGAAGGCGTCGCGCCGAAACATTGACCGATACCCGCGGAATGTGGAGTCCCGCAGCGGACCATTCTTTGAAGTCCAAAAGCGACTGCTTCAATATGGCTTGGTCGATGATCGAGACCACATTCAGTTCTTCCGCAATTCTCAGGAAGACATCGGGCGCCAAAATACCCTTTTCTGGATGTCTCCACCTCGCCAGCGCCTCAACCCCCACGATTTCGAGCGTCTTTGCGTCAAATTGGGGCTGGTAGAAGGGGATGAACTCGTTGCGCTCAAGGCCGCCGAGAATTTCGTCGGCAATCCGCTTTGTATCGACGATTTCGCTTTGCATCGCGTCGGTGAAGAATTCGTATCGATTGCGCCCACGCCTCTTTGCTCGGTAAAGCGCGATATCGGCGTTTACCAGCAGGTGTTTGGCTTCGATATTTTTTCCGTTGTCGACTGCGATTCCCACGCTGACACCAAAACGGCATCGATGGCCCTGGTAGTAGACCGGTTCGCGCATCTGGCTGATGACGCGGTCAGCGAGCAGCGCCAGTTGCTTGGTATCGTCGCGCACCACGCACAGAACGATGAATTCGTCTCCCCCGATGCGGGCGACGAATCCCTCGTCGCCGACCTTCGATCTGAGGACTGTTGACGCGTGAACCAACATTGCGTCACCGGCGGCGTGGCCCAGCGTATCATTGATGTGCTTGAACCGATCCAGATCGATGTGAAGCAGTGCCGCATGCCCGCCTGAGCGCCTGGCGTTTGCCGCGTAATCTTCCAGTACCTGGTCGAGGTAACGCCGGTTGGGCAAGCCGGTCAACGAGTCATGAAGCGCGATGTGCTCTATGCGCGCTTTGGCCGACTCGAGTTCTGCATTTTTCGACTCGGACAGCTGTTTTGCTCGAACCAGATCCTGGTTCAGCAGGACATCGGCTGTAACGTCCCATTCCGCGCCTATCATTTTTGGAGTGTTGTTTGCGACCCGGTAAACGATCGCCTTGGACCGGACATGACGGACCTCGCCATCCGGACGCACAATCCGGTACTCCGACAAATAGGGTCGTCCGCTGGCCACCGCGCTGTCGAAATCTGCGTTGGCGGTAGCCAAATCATCTGGGTGGATTGCACCCGCCCAGTCTATGTAGCCCCGGTGCTCCCCGGTTGATTTGCCATATATTTCATTTACGCGATCATCCCACGTAAGCTCGTTGGTCGCGAGATCGTGTTCCCAAACCCCAATAGCCGAGGCTTCCAGAGCGAGTTCCAGGCGTCGTGACAATCGACGCAATTCCGCATAATTGCGCTGTCTTTCGCCGATCAGGCGACCTGTGACCAGGAAGGGGAACACAACCAAGGCCCCGGCCGTCGCCATGATCGCGCGCAACAACCATGCGTTACTTGGCGTCGAAGGCCAGCCATTTTTGGGAATGGCCGCGATCTGCCACGAACCGGACGGGAGCAAAACGTCGGCCGTCACCGGATCGCTTTTGCCGATCCGCTCATTGCCGTAGAATTGGTCTCCATTTTGGCCGAGAGCGTCCCTGCCGATCAGCGCTATGTCAATCCCGAGATCGTCGTCAAGCAGCCCGCTCGCCCGATAGAGACGCTGCACGTCGACAACGGCGGAAATGATGCCCCAGAACCTTTCCGTATTGCCCGCGCTCCGCACGAAAACCGGAAAGCGACCGATAAAGCCTTGTCCTCCCTGCTTCAGATCGACGGGACCGGCAAGCACCAGCTTGCGTTCGTCTCGCGCCCTTAGCGCAGCCGCACGCTGCCGCTCGTTCTTGCGGTAATCGAGGCCCATCGCCTGCTCGTTACCCTCCATCGGGTACATCAGGGAAACGACCAGATCGGGCGCCCCGGCAATATTGTTCAATTGCGAGTTCGCGCCAAACAGATTACTCGCCAGCGAAGCGAAGCGTTGCTGTCCCATATAGGGCTCGGTTACGACCGCAGCGACCAGTCCATGCACGAGTTGAAGGTTTCCGTTGATATTGCCTTCGAGCTTGGCGCGGATGAGGTTGACCTTGGTCAGCACGTCCGCACGGACGGCCTGGTCCGAGACGATCTTGTTCTGGTGCTCCGCGAACGCTGCGCTGATAAGGATGACGACAAACGCGATCGCCGCCGGAATATTTGCCGACGAAAAGACGGCCTCCTTGATGCCGCCGAACCTAGCGCGGAAAAAAGCCAATAGGCGATTCCTCAATTGCCATTTCAGGTTCTCGGGTCGACCCGATGAGGAATATTAGCGTTCAATGTTTAATTTGACCTTCACACTCCTGAAAAATTTCGGATTTTCCGATGGCTGACGCCGGCTGTTATGTCGACATCGACACCACCGCCCGCGCGATGTTGAAGGCAGGCTGCATGAAGCGGACCAACATGAAACGAGATCAGCCTTGCTCGGAAGACCGCAGACACGAGCGCCATTGCACACCTCGATGCTCCGACCCGAGTACGTCAAGAGCGTTGACCTTGGGCTAGTGGCCCTCGATCGACTTGTGAGACACAAGATATGGTATCTTGCCGACGCTCCGCTTCGTCGCGCCAATGGAATAGGCCATCGGTATCTTGGGAGAGTTCTCTGGCAGGCCGTACATATCCTTGCCGGCCCGCACTGCAAATGAAAAGTGCTGCCACGAAACCGTGTCATGCTCATTGAGAAAATCGAGCGTCAGACCAGCTGAAATCAGCGCGTTCACCACGTCACTGATCGGGTGGATCCACTCATAATAGCGAGGATGCTTCAAGATGCGGTCATCGCCGGTGTAGGTCAGTTCCTCGTTCCAGGCGAGCGGCCGAGCTATCGGCGTTCGCCAGTCGTGCTTCAACTCCAGAGCCGCGGCCTTTCGATTGCACTGAAACATCAATGGATGGCCCTCTGCCATGTAGAGCCGGCCGCCGGGTCGCAGGAGATCGGCAACCACCCGCGCCCAACGGAACACGTCGTCCAGCCAGTTTACCGAACCCCAGGTAACGTAAGCGATGTCAAAGGTCCGGCCCAGGGCTTCGACCGCCTCGAACAGTGGCGCTTCCACGAAACGCACGTCGGTGCCTGCCTTCGCAGCGAAATCCCGCGCCGCCGCGATCGCCGCGGGTGAAAAGTCGAGGCCGGTCACGCTGCCCGCACCAAGATTCTTCAAGCTGATTGTGTCAAGGCCGATGTGACACTGCAGGTGGACGATATCCTTGCCGGCAATATCGCCGACCTCGCGCGTTTCCAGCTCATAGAGATTGGATCCGCCTGCCAGCACATTCTCGATGTGGTAGCTGCCCGTTGTGTCGGTCGAGTGCAGTTCGGCCCGATCATCCCAATTAAGGCGGTTCGCACCCAGAAACGGTTCCAAATTCCCCCCAACCCTGACTGACGCATGGTAAACAAGTCGTTAAGATACCTTTGCAGCGAAAGTATCGCGCGTCAATCCGGACCGGTCGCCTCTCAAACAAGCTTCGGCGGCAATCAAGACGAGCAAGAGCGTCTCGTCTTCAAGAACTGCGATCCACGACCAATGTTTTCACCGGATCGAGAAAAGAATGAGCCTGTCCGCGCCGCTGGCACGTCGCCGCTGACCATGTCCACTGCGGCTTTGGATCGCTCGATCACCATCAAGTGATCCAGGCGTGCCGGTGCCGAATGGAACATAAAGCCCGGAATTCAGTTAGATAGCCGGATTTGGCTGGAGTACCGCCAGATGCGGAACTCCGGCCGGGCAAGGGCACTGCCGTAACACGGAGTGAGCGGCTTCGGGCGCATCTCGCCGGACTCAGGCACCACCTTGCCGAACTCGGGAGCCATAAACGCTCCCTATGGAGGATGCCATGAACCAGTGGACAAACGCCAGGCTCTGTGACGTAGCCAACCTGTTCCTTGGGGCAATTCTGTTCTTCTCTCCCTGGATCTTCGCCTTTGCGGCAGGCCCGCAGACGCAGAACGCCCTCGGCAGCGGAATCTTGATTGTCGTGCTTTCGATTGCCGCTCTCGCGGCATTTGCCGTCTGGGAAGAGTGGGTGAACCTGGTCGTCGGACTGTGGGTTCTCGTATCGCCCTGGGTGCTTGGATTCCAGGCGACCACGGCGATGACCGTGCATGTCGTGATCGGCATTCTGGTTGCCGTCCTGGCCGCGATCGAGCTCTGGATGATGTACCAGAACCCGCCGACCCAGTCCGCCGCCTAACAGGCGCAGCCAGCCAGCGCCCTTTTGGGCCTGACGGATCGATGGTTCGTCTGCCGGCCTCTCGGCAACAGCCGCCCAGAGGCCGGATGCCAGTTTGTTTGGACGAGATCTGAGAAGGATTGCGCATTATGGTCGGTGACAATCCGCGTTCGACGGCCAGGATTGCGGGACATCCCATTCATCCGATGCTCGTGCCGTTTCCGATCGCCTGCTTCGTCGGCACCTTGCTGACGGATCTGGCCTATTGGCGAACAGCGGAAATGATGTGGGCGGACTTCTCTGCTTGGCTGGTTACCGTCGGCGTGATCATGGGCTGCCTTGCAGCGATCGTGGGGTTGATCGATTTTCTGGCTAATCCGCTGATAAGGGCACAGCCCCCTGCCTGGCCGCACGTGCTCGGTAATCTGCTGGCGCTGGTGTTGTCCGTGATCAACATGCTCGTGCACACCCGCGATGCATGGACCTCCATCGTTCCCACCGGCTTGATCCTCTCGGCGGTTGTCGTGCTCATCCTCATCTTCACTGGTTGGCTGGGCTGGTCCATGGTGTACCGGCATCACGTCGGAGTGGCGGATTGATGCGCGTAGCAAGCTCCATCAGACAGGCCGGGCGCATCGCGGCGTCCATCCTTACTTGCACTGCGGCGATCACTCTTGCAGCGTGCAGCGGCAACGACCCGGATCCCAGCAGTCAGATAGGGCCGAATCCAAACCTGCCGGAGCCGATCCAATATTTCTTCCCGCCCATGCATCTCGCTTCCGTGGTAGGATGGAAGAACGACGAAAAGCCGACAGTCGCGCAGGGGCTGCAGATCCAGGCTTTTGCCAACGGCTTGCAGCATCCGCGCTCACTTTATGTGCTGCCCAATGGCGACGTCCTGGTGGTCGAGTCCAAGGCGCCGGGCGGCGAACCGATCAAACGGCCCAAGGATTTGGTGATGGGCTGGATCGAATCGTGGGTCACTTCGGGCGGCGACAGCGGCCCAAGCAACCGCATCACCTTGCTGCGCGACGCCGATGGCGATGGCAAGCCCGAGCTGACCAGCGTCTTCCTCGACCACCTGAGCTCGCCCTTCGGCGTGGCGCTGGTGGGAAGCGATCTCTACGTTGCCAACACTGATTCCATTGTTCGCTATCCCTACACCACCGGCGACACCAAGATCACCGCGCCCGGAACGCCGCTCACCGCCCTGCCCGGCGGCCCGATCGACCACCATTGGACGAAGAGCCTGGTGGCAAGCCCGGACGGCTCGCTGCTCTATGTCGGCATCGGCTCGAACAGCAACGTGGCCGAGAACGGCATCGAGGCGGAGAAGGACCGCGCCGCGATCTGGCAGGTGGACAGGGCTACCGGCAGGTCGCGCATTTTCGCCAGCGGTTTGCGCAATCCGAATGGCCTGAGCTGGGAGCCGCAGACCGGGGCGCTCTGGGCCGTGATCAATGAGCGCGACGAGCTCGGCCCCAATCTCGTGCCGGATTATCTGACGTCGGTAAAGGACGGCGGCTTCTACGGGTGGCCATACAGCTATTACGGCCAGCATCTCGATCCCCGAGTCATGCCCCAGCGTCCGGACCTGGTCGCGAAAGCGATCGTTCCGGATTATGCGCTGAGCTCCCACGTCGCCCCTCTGGGATTGGCCTTCTACACGGCAACCAGCCTCCCCCAGGCGTATCGCGCCGGCGCCTTCGTTGGCGAGCACGGGAGCTGGAACCGCACGCGCTTCAATGGCTACAAGGTGGTGTTCGTACCATTCAGCCGCGGCCATCCGAGTGGCGCCGCACAGGACGTGGTGACTGACTTCTTGGACAAGGACAACAAGGCGCGCGGCCGGCCTGTCGGCCTGGCCGTCGACAAAACCGGGGCCCTGCTCATCGCCGACGACGTCGGCAACACAGTTTGGCGGGTGACATCTGCCGGCCAATAAAGGGGCTCCACTCCCTTCGTCGAGCTGTCGGTCGAGCAGGGGATCGAACCCTGCGCGCGACGATCCCCGACGATCGCCGTTCCGGGCACATTCGGCATGCTCGCCATTGCCGTTTACTCGACGCTGACGATGTTTGCCGCGCGCTACCGCTGATCACCGCCGAACCGAAGGACCGCCAGCACCGAGAAATGGTATTTTTGCCCTTCCCACCGCCGGCTCTAGAATTTTCATCGCAAATCAAGTTATGATGCACTTGGTATTTCCCGGGACGGCTTTGCGCCGCTTGGAATACCGGGAGGAACCGGGACATGGCCGTTGCGCTTGTACTCGTTCTGATCGTCGTGGGCTCGGTGTTGTTCCACTTCCTGAGCCCATGGTGGTGGACGCCGATTGCCTCGAACTGGGACTATATCGACAACACCATCATCATAACTTTCTGGATCACCGGCGTCGTCTTCGCCGCCGTGGTTCTTTTCATGGCCTATTGCGTCTTCCGCTTCCGTCATCGGGAAGGCAATCAGGCGGCATATGAACCTGAGAACAGGCGGCTCGAATCCTGGCTGACGGTCGTCACTGCCGTCGGTGTCACGGCTTTGCTGGTTCCCGGCCTGTTCGTCTGGAGCCGCTTCGTCAACGTCCCAAGCGACGCAACCGAGGTCGAAGTCGTCGGCCAGCAATGGCAATGGAGTTTCCGCCTGCCCGGCAAGGACGGCAAGCTCGGCACATCCGACACTCGCGACGTCAACGCTGAAAATCCGCTCGGCGTCATCGCCGCTGATGCCAACGGCCAGGACGACGTCGTGGTCGAAGCGGCCGACCTGCATCTGCCGGTTGGCAAACCGGTCAAGATGCTGCTCCGCTCGATCGATGTGCTGCACGATTTCTACGTGCCGGAATTCCGCGCCAAGATGGACATGATCCCGGGCTCAGTCACCTATTTCTGGTTCACTCCGACCAAGACCGGAACCTTCCAGGTCCTGTGTGCCGAACTCTGCGGCCAAGGGCATCCGATGATGCATGGCGTGGTCATGGTCGATACGCAGGAAGATTATCTGGCGTGGCTTGGCCAGCAGCAGACTTTTGCGCAGCTGTCCGCGCCCCAACAGATGGGCTCGGCAGAGTAGACGCCGGAACGACGGCGCGCCGTCGGCATTGAAAAGATTGCGGCAGGCCCGAACTGTCGGGCATGGCCGAAAAGGGCACGGAGGTGTTCCTATGGTCGATATCACACCTGCAGATGCGGTACCGCCGGCCGAAGTCGCGGAAATGGAACTTTACCATCCGCACAGCTGGTGGACGAAATACGTTTTCTCGCAGGATGCCAAGGTCATCGCCATCCAGTATTCGGCGACCGCGACGGCGATCGGCATGGTGGCGCTGGTGTTGTCCTGGCTGATGCGGCTGCAGCTCGGCTTCCCCGGCACGTTCGACTTCATCACCCCGGAAGCCTACTACCAGTTCATCACCATGCACGGCATGATCATGGTGATCTACCTGCTCACCGCACTCTTCCTGGGCGGCTTCGGCAACTATCTGATCCCGCTGATGGTTGGCGCTCGCGACATGGTCTTTCCCTATGTCAACATGCTGAGCTACTGGATCTATCTCCTGGCCGTGCTGGTCCTCGTGTCGAGCTTCTTTGCCCCCGGCGGACCGACAGGTGCCGGCTGGACGCTCTATCCGCCGCAGGCGATCATGACCGGTACGCCAGGCGGCCAGGACTGGGGCATCATCCTGATGCTCGTCTCGCTGATCCTGTTCATCATCGGCTTCACCATGGGCGGCTTGAACTATGTCGTGACGGTGCTACAGGGCCGCACGCGCGGCATGACACTGATGCGCCTTCCGCTCACCGTCTGGGGTATTTTCACCGCCACCGTCATGGCGCTGCTCGCCTTCCCGGCACTGTTCGTCGCCTGCGTGATGATGCTGCTCGACCGGGCGCTCGGCACCAGCTTCTTCATGCCGGCGATCGTCGAGATGGGCGAACAATTGCAGCATGGCGGCGGCAGCCCGATCCTGTTCCAGCATCTGTTCTGGTTCTTCGGCCACCCTGAGGTCTACATCGTGGCGCTTCCGGCCTTCGGCATCGTCTCCGACCTGATCAGCACCCATGCGCGCAAGAACATCTTCGGCTACCGCATGATGGTCTGGGCCATCGTCGGCATTGGCGCACTGAGCTTCGTGGTCTGGGCGCACCACATGTATGTCAGCGGCATGCATCCCTATTTCGGCTTTTTCTTCGCCACCACGACATTGATCATCGCGGTTCCGACAGCCATCAAGGTCTACAACTGGGTGCTGACGCTGTGGCGTGGCGACATCCACCTCACCATACCGATGCTTTTTGCCCTGGCCTTCATCGTCACCTTCGTCAATGGCGGGTTGACTGGGCTATTCCTCGGCAATGTCGTCGTCGACGTTCCGCTGTCGGACACGATGTTCGTCGTCGCCCATTTCCATATGGTCATGGGGGTCGCCCCGATCATCGTAATCTTCGGCGCGATCTATCACTGGTATCCGAAGGTCACCGGTCGGATGCTGAACGAGACGCTGGGCCGGTTCCATTTCTGGGTCACCTTCCTTGGCGCCTATCTGATCTTCTTTCCCATGCACTATCTCGGCTTGATGGGCGTGCCGCGGCGCTACAACGAATTGACCGATATGACGGTGATGACGGAATCGGCCCACCACCTCAACTCGTTTATCAGCATCATGGCTTTTATCGTCGGTTTTGCCCAGATCGTGTTTCTGTTCAATCTCATCTGGAGCATCCGCCATGGCCGTGAGGCTGGTGGCAATCCGTGGCGGGCAACGACGCTCGAGTGGCAGACGGCCGAAACACCGCCGGGCCATGGCAATTTCGGCAAGGATCTGCCGATCGTCTATCGCTGGGCCTATGACTACAGCGTACCGGGCGCCAAGGAGGACTTCATACCGCAAAACGTTCCGGGCTCCTTCGGACCTTCCAGGGAGCCGGCATGAGCGTCATTCTGGTTTTCCTGCTCGTGATCGCCGGCATTGCTGGGTGGTGGCTCTCGCATCAGCGGCTAATGACGAGGCCGTGGCTCGAGCAAGGTTTGGTCGGGGATTTTGTCGCCCTGGACCGATCGGCGCTTCCGACCGCAAAGATCGGTCTCGGCGTCTTCCTTGCCGTCGTCGGCTGCCTGTTCGCGCTGTTCACCAGTGCTTACTTCATGCGCATGGCGCTGTCGGATTGGCAGCCGCTGCCCATCCCGCCTCTGCTCTGGCTTAATACCGGCGTACTGGTCTTGAGCAGCATTGCCATGCAGTGCGCTTCGCTCGCGGCGCGCAAGGGTCAAGTGGACATGGTCAGGCTCGGCCTCGCCACCGCTGGACTCACGGCGCTCGCCTTCCTGGTTGGACAGCTTATGGCATGGCGGGAACTGAGCGCGGATGGCTATTTTCTGGCGTCCAATCCGGCCAACAGCTTCTTCTACCTGCTAACGGGAATGCATGGGCTGCATATCCTGGGAGGGCTGGTCGGCCTGGGCAGAACGACCGTCGGTGCCTGGAACGGTGCGCGGCCGCAGCGGCTTCGCCTGAGCGTCGAGCTGTGCGCCATGTACTGGCATTTCCTGCTTTTCGTCTGGCTCGCCATCTTCGCTCTTCTGGCCGGCTGGGCTTCGACTTTAATCGACATTTGCCGAGGGTTGCTGACCTAGGAGGAACGGGCGGATGGCTGAGACGACACTGACCCACATCGGCCGAACGGGGCCGCGGCCCGCAGGCTGGCAAGGCATCGCCGCCGACTGGTCCTCGGATCAGCGGGCGTTCAAAAACGTGTCTTGGGGCAAGGCCATGATGTGGATCTTCCTGCTCAGCGACACGTTCATCTTCGGCTGCTTCCTGCTCTCCTACATGACCGACCGTATCTCCACACGCGTGCCGTGGCCCAATCCGAGCGAGGTCTTTGCCCTGCGCATCGGCGGCTCCGACATTCCATTGATCCTTATCGCCATCATGACCTTCGTCCTGATCTCGAGCAGCGGAACGATGGCCATGGCGGTGAATTTCGGCTACCGCCGCGACCGCCGCAAGACGGCAGTCCTGATGCTTTTGACCGCGGCACTCGGCGCGACCTTCGTCGGCATGCAAGCCTTCGAATGGACCAAGCTGATCACCGAGGGCGTGCGGCCTTGGGGCAATCCGTGGGGCGCTGCACAGTTCGGCGCATCCTTTTTCATGATCACCGGCTTCCACGGCACACATGTGTCGATCGGGGTGATTTTCCTGATCATCGTGGCGCGAAAGGTCTGGCGCGGGGACTACGACGTCGGACGGCCCGGCTTCTTCACCAGCCGGAGGGGCCGCTACGAAAACGTCGAAATCATGGGGCTCTACTGGCATTTCGTCGACCTGGTCTGGGTGTTCATTTTCGCATTTTTCTATCTTTGGTGAGAGGCAGGACATGGCTGAAGCAACCGCAAATGGCCTTGGACAACACACGCTCGACAGCGCCCGTACGCATGATGCGACGGCGACCAGCGTTACCCCTACGGAGGTTCATCAGGAGCACCCGATCAAGCTCTACCTGGTGGTCTGGGCGTGGCTGTTCATCCTCAGCACCTGCTCCTATCTGGTCGACTATTTCGGGCTCCACGGCTATCTCAGATGGTCGCTGATCCTGATCTTCATGATCCTCAAGGCAGGGCTGATCGTCGCCATCTTCATGCACATGGCCTGGGAACGGCTGGCGCTGACATATGCAATCATCCTGCCGCCGGTGCTGGTGCTGGTATTCGTGACGCTGATGGTCTTCGAAGCGGACTACACCCTTCTCACCCGAATGGCGTTTTTCGGGGCCGGGCCCTGACATGCAATTCGGATCCAGGCCGTCCTGTTCTGGAGCCTTCGCCTTGAAACAATCTACGGCTGGACCATTTCTGTTGGTATCGGAAACGACAGGCGATGCCGGCGTTTCCACATGCGTCGCGAACACCAGCAAGGGGCGCCCAAGATGACCATCGCAAACAGACTGAAGGACTTCATCGATAAGAAAGGCATTTCCTACGACACCGTCGAGCATCACCGCACGGCGACAAGCAGACAATCCGCCATTGCGGCACATGTGCCTGGCAGCATAATGGCCAAATCGGTGGTCGTTCACCACGACCGTGGCTACGCGCTGGCCGTGGTTCCAAGCACGCACAGGATAGAACTCGCGACATTGCAGGATGTTATGGACAAGCCTCTTGGACTTGCCTCCGAAGACGAGGTGGTCTCGTTGTTCGGCGATTGCGATGTCGGCGCTGTGCCGCCGATCGGCGCTGCCTATGATGTGCCGGTGGTCCTCGATGAAAGCCTCGGCGACGCTCCCGAAATCTATTTCGAGGGCGGTGACCATAGGACGCTGGTGCATGTGAGCGGCAAGGATTTCCGCGACCTGACAAAAGACGCGCGCCAGGCCCGTTTCAGCCACCCGGCCTATTGAAAGCTCTGCCCCACCCTCCCCGCACCGGCGCTCGGTGCGGAGGACAGGTTTTTCAGCTCACGGTCTGGTAGCCGGCGGCGATTCGACAACTTTCCGATAGACATGCCAGGTGGCATGACCAAGGATCGGCAGCACGACCGCCAACCCGGCGAACACTGGCAGCGAGCCGATGATCAAGGCGACGGCGACAATAAGGCCCCACACTGCCATCACGATCGGGTTGGCCAGGACAACGCGCACCGAGGTGTGGATGGCTTCGTAGGCGCCGACATCGCGGTCGAGCAACAACGGGAATGCGACGACCGTGGTGCACAACACAACCGCGGCGAACACAAAGCCGATGGCGTGACCCAGGATGATGAGTGTCCAGCCGCGTCCCGTGGCGAATATATCACTGATGAAGCTGGACAGCGATTGCGGCGGCGCCGGGCCGAACACGGTCTGGTAAAATATCTGGGCCGTCAAAAGCCAGGCGATGAATATCGCAAGCAGCATGATGCCGACCGCCGCAATAGCCGGCAGCGCCGGAGAACTTCTGACCTCAAAGGCGTGCCTCCACGAGGCATCGAGCCCGGCTTCCCGTCGCCGGCTGATCTCATAGAGGCCGATCGCCGCGAACGGACCAATTAGCGCAAAGCCGGACACAAGCGGAAACAACAATGGCAGCGTGTTGTTGCCTGATGTCCAGACGGCAAGCACGACCCCCGCAAGCGGGTAGATCAGGCAGAGAAAAACGATGTGCGACGGCTTGACCATGAAATCATCGACGCCACGCCTGAGCGCATCAAAAAGATCGGAGACACCGATTTTTCGAATTCTGGTGTGTTCCAGCGTCTCGTTGGCGCCTGCTATCACGTGAAAACTTGCCATGACCATTCCTCCAGACCGGGTCCGGTAAGGTCGCGTTTTACGGTGCTGCCGTTCTGCGTGATTGGCCACGCAAACCGCGACCTGCACCATGATCAATATACTCTCATGCGGGGGACTTGTCGCGCTTTGTACGAAGGCCCCCGGGGGGTAAGAGGTCCCGGGTAGCCCGACTAGCTCTGGACACCTTTCTTCGATATGCTCTTCTAGACGAAGGTGAAGGTCATGGATGGAAGGACAGTTCTCATACTCGGCCTTGGCATCGTTATTCTGCTGTTGCTGGGATTTTGTGCTCTGCCAACGTGATGTTTTTAGCCGGGCTCAATAGCCGGCTGACGCGACCACTCGCATTACAATGGTGTCGGCAAGCAGCGCCGCGAAGATCGCGAAAAGATAGACAATCGAATACGCAAACAACGCCTTTGCCGGCTTCATCTCCTTGTCGGCGACGAGGACCTTCCAGGCGTGCCAAATGAACCCTGCGCCCAACGCTGCTGAAGCAGTGCCGTAGTATCCGCTGGCGAAGCCGAAGGCCCAAGGAAGCACGCCGATTGGCGCCAAGACCAGCGAATAGGCGAAGATTTGTTTTCTGGTCGAGTGCTGGCCGGCCACATTCGGCATCATCGGGATGCCCGCCGCGGCATAGTCGCCGACCTTGAAAAGGGCCAGCGCCCAGAAATGAGGCGGCGTCCAGAGGAAAATGATCAGAAACAGAATGACACTTTCGATGCCGATTGCGCCGGTTGCAGCCGCCCACCCGATCACCGGAGGAAGGGCGCCTGCCGCGCCGCCTATGACGATATTCTGTGGCGTCGAGCGTTTCAGCCACATCGTGTAGATAACGACATAGAAAAAGATGGTGAACGCCAACAGCGATGCGGCAAGCCATCCCACCAGCACGCCGAGCGTCATGACCGACAGTGCGGAAAGCACCAAGCCGAAGCCGAGAGCTTCGCCAGGCGTGACGCGGCCTGACGGAATTGGTCGCTTGGACGTGCGAGACATCAAGGCGTCTATGTCTGCGTCGTACCACATATTGAGCGCGCCGGCCGCCCCTGCTCCAACCGCAATTGCGCCGATGGCGATTACGGCGATAACTGGATTCATTACGCCGGGCGCCATCATCAGGCCGACGAACGCAGTAAACACGGCAAGCGCCATGACCCGTGGTTTCAAAAGCGCAAGGAAATCACCCGCCGTCGCCTCCGAGAGGCGGATGCCGGTATCCTTGAGACGGCTTTCTTCAGTCGACATTCAGACGACCACCGATGGGAACGGCAGCCTAGCCGGCCAATGTCTTTTTTGCAACAAGCCGCCCTCCCCACCGACACTGCCGGCAGATTGCGGCCGAGGCTATGCCTCGACCTGTTTGCGATACCAAGATCCGGCGGAAGAGCCGCGTTATTTGGAGAATTGCTTCAGATAGGCAATGACATTGACGATGTCCTCGTCTTTCTTGAGGCCGGGAAACGCCATCTTCGTTCCTTTGACCATCGCCTTGGGATCGCGAAGGTAGCTCGTCAGCGTGGCCTCATCCCATTTGACGCCGGACTTGCCGGCCTCGGTCATCGCCTTGGAATAGCTGAACCCCGGATGCGTGCCGGCCGTTCGGCCGATGACGCCGTTCAACGACGGACCGACCTTGTTCTGATCCTTGTCCGCGACGTGGCAGACCTTGCATTTGGCGAAGACCTTCTCACCCGCCGCGGCATCCTGAGCCCACGAGGGGCCGGCGATGACGGTCGCGACCGACATGATGATAAAAAACACAATGGCACGCATGGCATTTCCTCCCTGATCGCCAATTTGCCCTGGCTGACCTGCACAGGCCGACATCTAGTCCGCTGGCATGCGCTCTTGAATGGCAGAACGGATATCCACTGCCTGGAGTTGCGGCACCTACATACCACGGAACCCGGCCGGCAGGTAGAGTTCGGCCATGCAAAGGTTTCATGCGGACAATCTGCTCAAGGCAATTTGGTGTTGCAGGTGGTGGCGATCCGGCCGACCGCCTCTTCAACTCCGGCGAGGTCAAACTCGGCTTTGCCGCGCCCCGACAGCAGCCCGAACCGCCAGGACAGCAGCAGCCGGTCCGCGGAAATCAGTCGCCTGATGCCGTCGGCACCGTCGCGCACCAGCATCCTGCTGCGCGGGCCGACCGACCAGCTTTCGTTGAGCTTGCCGGATTGGTCGACAGTCACCGACATGGCGATGGTTCGGCTGGCGGAAACAGTATCGCTCAGCTGCAGCCATTCGCTCCAACGCGGTTCGCCGGCGGTCCGGCAGGCAATCGTCAATACCGGGCTGTAGCTCAATGCGCCGCCGCCGGTGATGAGCTTGTTGGTAGCGTAAAGCGAGGCGGTGACAAGACCGTCGCTGGTCTTGTCGAACCGCCAGTTGTCGAGAACCGTGTCAGCCTGGGCGATGCCGTAGACCGACGCAAGCAGGAACGCCGCCGCGACCACGCTTCCGATACCGAAGAACTGTCTCAACGATGCCTCCAACAACCGCTGCGATCCGCAACCCAGCGCAGATAATCATCAAAGCTTCGTATCGCCACCTCGACCGCCAGATGCGTGAAATCCGTTGCGCCTGCGCCACAACGAAAAAGGCCGCCTCGAGAAGGCGGCCTTTTGGAATTCAGCAGGGACGTTATTCAGCGTCCTTGGCGGCCTTTTTCTTCGGCGCAGCCTTCTTCTTGGGCTCTTCAGCGTCGTCGTCGGCCTTCTTGGTGTCGGCTTTTTTCGCAGCCGCCTTCTTCGCCGGCTTGGCCTTGGTCGTCTCCGTATCCTCGTCGTCGGCCAGCAGCTCTTCCTTGCTGACCTTGACGTCGGTGACCGAGATCTGGCCAAGCAGATGGTCGACCACCTTCTCTTCGAACATCGGCGCGCGCAACGTATTCAGCGCTTCGGGATTGTTGCGATAGAATTCGAAGGCCTCCTGCTGCTGGTTGGCCGGATAGCGACGCACCTGCTCGAACAGGCCGCGCTGCAATTCCTCGTCCGTCACCGTGACGCCCGCCTTCTCGCCGATTTCGGCGAGAACCAGGCCGAGACGCACGCGGCGCTCGGCAAGCCGCATATATTCGGCACGCGCTTCCTCTTCCGTCGTCTCTTCGTCGGCAAAGGTGCGCCCGGCGGCTTCGAGATCGCGGTTGACCTGGTTCCAGATGTTGTTGAACTCGGCCTCGACGAGCTTGGACGGCGCCTCGAACGAGTAGGCGGCGTCGAGCTGGTCGAGCAACTGGCGCTTGACCTTCTGGCGCGTCATCGAGCCGAACTGATTTTCGATCTGACCGCGCACCACCTCGCGCAGGCGCTCCAGCGACTCCAGGCCGAGGTTTTTGGCCATCTCGTCGTTGATCTCAAGTTCGCCGGGCTTCGACACTTCCTTGACGGTCACGTCGAAAGTGGCTTCCTTGCCGGCCAGATGCGCCGCCTGGTAGTTTTCCGGGAAGGTAACCGTGACCTGCTTCTCGTCGCCGGCCTTGCTGCCGACCAGCTGGTCCTCGAAGCCAGGGATGAATTCCTTCGAGCCGAGCACCAGCGGCTGATCGGTGCCGGCGCCGCCGCCGAAGGCTTCGCCGTCGATCTTGCCGACATAATCGAGGGTCACGCGGTCGCCCTCGGCGGCCTTGCCGGTCTTCGGCTCATAAGTGCGCGCCGACTCGGCGACACGCTTGACCTGTTCATCGATCTCCTCATCAGGCACTTCGAATACCTGACGCGTCACCTTGATGTCGGAGAAATCCTTGATCTCGATCGGCGGAATGACCTCGTAGTTCAGGCGGAACTCGAAATCTGCGCCACCAGCCAGGATCTTCTCGGCTTCCTTCTCGTCCTCGGTCATGATCACTTCGGGCTGCATGGCAGCCTTTTCGCCGCGCCCGGTGATGATCGAACGGGTCGAGTCGTTGAGGATCTCGTTGACCACTTCGGCCATGAACGATTTGCCATAGACTTTGCGCAGATGCTGCACCGGCACCTTGCCGGGGCGGAAGCCGTTGATGCGGACCTTGTTCCTGGCGTCGGAAAGCCGCGCCATCAGCTTGGCTTCCATGTCACCGGCCGGCACGGTGATCTTGATCTCGCGCTTGAGACCGGAGTTGAGCGTTTCGGTGACCTGCATCATAAAACCTTTGTTTCCACCAATGAGGCCGTCAAACGGCCCCTGCCGTTCACAGCCTGCCGGTATGATCTTGCCGGGAATGGCTTTTGGTGCGGGACTTGGCGATTTGTCCGCCCAACGCGGCACAAATCCTCCAGAAATACGCTCCAAAATGTGAATAAGTCTTTGTTTTTCCTACTTCTTATCACATTCTGCAGAAGCGGATCGTCGCGTCCCGTCACATTCGACACGCCTTTTGTCACAGGCGACGCTGATTTTCAACCATCTTTGCATTCCGGCCAATGATGCCGATGTGGGCTCTGACATTGACAGAATGATGGCTACATGGGATTGGCCGGGCAATGCGGATGTGGCGGAATTGGTAGACGCCCTGGATTTAGGTTCCAGTGCCGAAAGGCGTGGGGGTTCGAGTCCCTTCATCCGCACCACCCTTCGCTCTTCGAGCTTCGGGTGGCAGGCCGCTCGAAGCTCGTTAGACGAAGGAGTGCCCTCCGAAGCCTTGGCGGAGGAGGACAGGCGCCACTATGGCGCACCATTTCGATCCCCCGAGCGCCGACACCTAGATTCTTCCACGCTTCAATAGAGCGGCTCCTCGAACAGCGTCTTGTCGCCGTCCACCAGCGCCTTGATCTGCGCCGTGCCGTTGGCCGCGATCGCGACGCGGATGCCGAACGGCCGCACCCGCATGTCGTTCTGGATCGCCATCCCCTCGCCTTCCGGCAAATAGAAGCGCTCGATGCCGTAATCCGGCGCGATCGTCGTGGCTGCGCTGAGATCCGAGCCCTCGGAGACGTGTCCGACGATATCGGCTTCACCGGATGCTGCCGGCACCGGCGCTTGCCCGAACCAAGCCGCGGTCGGACCCCAATAGCCGTCGGCGCCCGGCTTCAGCCTGACCACGATCGGCGTGTCGTCACTCGCCAGCTTGCCGGCTGGAATGTTGCCGATCAGCTTCACCGGTATGCGCGAAATCTCGTAGCCAAGCGAAATATAGTCACCGCGCAGGAGATCGCGCGGATCGATCGGCTCAACCCTGAGCAGTACGTGCTTGCCGTCGCGCAGGATCGCCGCGCGTCCGGCGATGATCCAGCTCAGGAAGCCGATCTGGACAAGCGCCAGGACCAGCGCCGAGATGATCAGTCTTTTGCCGGTCATCATGCTGCCGCTCCTGTCATGTCCGGGGCGTTCATGCGCTTTTCTATGCGGATGATAATGAAAGCAAGAACGGCGAGAAGCACCGCCGCCGCAAGAAAGAAGCCTGCCGTGTCGAGCATTGATTGCAGCATCACCACATAGATGATGGCGAGTTCGAAGGCGAAGCCCGCATAGGCAACCCAGCGCAGTCCCCGGCTCTCCCGGCCGCCCAGCACGATCGCCGCGACGATGCCGGCCAGCGCAACAGCCGAGGCAATGGCGAAGCCGCTGCTGTAGCTGCTTTCATCCGCCAGTTCGAACTGGATCATCGCCAGGCCGGTGAGAAAGCCGATCAGCGCGTGCAGGGGCAGCCTGCCACCCAGTTGCAAGATCCTGTCGACCGGCCCGGCAGCAAAGATCGCGGCGATAAAAAGCAGCACCGACGCGACAACGAGCGGAATGGCGACTTGCAGCGTGTCGTACCGCGTCACCAGGAGCACGAGATAGAACAGCACCGACAGGATGATCAGGTGGCGCGCGGCCTGGCTGCGCGTCCAGAACGAAACGGCAAACAGCACCAGCGCCATGACGACGAAGAGATGCGGGAATTCCGCGCGATACTCGAAGCCTTTCAGGAACAGCCAGGCATCGGCGATGCCGACGGCAGCGACGGTCAGCGGGTTCGAGCGCAGTGCCACCGCCGCCAGCGCCGTGCCGGCGCCCCAGGTGACCACGGCGGAGGCCTCGTCGCCCGACAAGTGGTACATCTGGCCGATCAGCGCGATCGATCCGCCGAACGCTGCTGCCGCGACGATCCACAGCGCTTCGCCGATCGCCGCATGGTCACGCATTTTCAGCACCGCGCCGCCGACATAGCCGGCAAGGATAACGGCAAAGAGTGCCGCCACCCGCACCAGCCTCGGAATGACTTCCCAGTTGGCGGCGATGAAGATCAGGATAGCCGCGCCGAACAACAGCGCCGCCATCATCGCCAGGATCGAGCCGAAGCTCAGCGATTTGCGTTCGTTGGCCTCGACGTCGCGCGTCAGCACGTCGGCTGTCGGCGCGTCGATCAGGCCGGCCTGCTGCCATCGTGCGATATCCAACCTGACCCGTGACGAATAGCTCGCCATGCCCCTCCCCCTTTGTTTAGCCCTTTTAGCTCGTCCGCCCAAGCGTTTGACCTAACGGCATTTTCCGATCTGGGCAGAAAGCTGGACGCGCGTTAATGCTGCAATGCACAATTTGCATTGCTGCCATGCACCAATAGCGCTTTTAAATCGATATGACCCCTCTTATCTTCACGGTGCACACAAAGACGGAATGATCCGAAAGAAAGACGAAACGAGAATACCATGAACCTGATCCGCAACTATCGCAACTGGCGCCGCTACCGGGACACCGTTTCTGAGCTGAGCCGCCTGAGCACCCGTGAACTGACCGACCTCGGCATCAGCCGCGGCGACATCCACTACGTCGCCCGCAAGGCGGTCTAATCCTTTCGGACCGCAAATGGTCCGAACCAGTTTTGAAAGAGAACGACAATGAACCTGATCCGCAACTATCGTAACTGGCGCGTCTACCGCGAGACGGTTACCGAGCTGGGTCGCCTGTCAAACCGCCAGCTCAATGATCTCGGCATCGTCCGCGACGAGATCAAGATGGTCGCTCGCAGGGCGATCTAACCAGCAGAATTTCGCCAGGGTCGACCTCCTCCCCGACCCTGACGGATACGGTCAGCCTTCACCTCCTCCCGAGGGTTGACCACAAAAACGGCGCCCGCCGGACCTCCTCCCCCGGCGGGCGTTGTTTCTAAGAAGGGTTTCGCGCCCTTTCAAATGGCGAAAGGAATTTCGTCAAAGCCGACCTCCTCCCCGGCGATGACGAATACGGTCGATCTTCACCTCCTCCCGAGGATCGGCCAACAAAACGACACCCGCCGGACCTCCTCCCCCGGCGGGTGTTGTTGTTTTCAGGCTCGAAACGCCCCGGGAGCCGTTTTTGGTGGGACGTCCCCGTCGTCAGTCCAGCGCGCCGCTCTTCAGCACGCCTCGCTTCTTCCACTGGCTCAGCGGAAAAATATCCGGCGCGCCGCCCATCGGCGCATACCAGGAATCCACCACCCATTCTGTACCGCCGCGGTCGCTGATCACCGCCGTCCAATGCGGATAGCGCCCGTCGACAAACAGGCCTCGCGAGGCCTTGTCCTCGACCTTATGAAACCTGAGCAGTTTTCGCTCGGCAAGATAGACCAGCAACGCATGCGTATTGGTCGATTCGTCGACACAATCCATCTGGCCCCTGACGCGCGATGCACCGAATTTCGACTGCGGCTGGTCGCGGACGCCGATGGCCTGGAAAATGCGCTGTTCGAAATAGCGGACGGCCTTCGAAATAGCGGAGCGCTCGGCCTGGGGCGAACCCGCGCCCGCACGCAGGATAGAGCGGAAACGCGCACCGTCACTGGGGCCAAGCGCCAGCGTCGTGCGATAGTTGCAACCGTAACCATGGCATATGGGGATCCGCTTGGAAGCCGTCGCGGCCAGTTCGCCGGCCGCTGCTGATCCGCCCACGGCGATCACGACTGTCAGAAATGTCGCTCTGGCAAAGACCCCGAGACTCCCACCCATTCGCAATAGTAGACGATTGCAGCTCGTGGCGGCAACAGCGCGGCTGATTCGTGTAATTGCAATCGCCGCGCCAAGGGATTATTTCGGCGCTCATGAACACAAATCCCATTCACGTCATCGGTGGCGGTCTCGCCGGCTCCGAAGCTGCTTGGCAGGCGGCCGAAGCCGGCATTCCGGTTATCCTGCATGAAATGCGTCCCGTCCGCGGCACCGATGCGCACAAGACCGACGGGCTGGCCGAGCTCGTCTGTTCCAATTCCTTCCGCTCCGACGATGCGCAAGCCAATGCCGTCGGCCTGCTGCATGCCGAAATGCGGCTCGCCGGTTCGCTGATCATGAGCGCCGGCGACGCGCACCAGGTGCCGGCCGGCGGTGCGCTGGCCGTCGACCGCGACGGATTTTCCGAAGCGGTCACCAGAAAGCTCGAAGCGCACCCACTCATCACCATCCGGCGCGAGGAAGTGCCTGGCCTGCCGCCGGCGGACTGGGACCAGGCGATCGTCGCCACCGGCCCGCTGACCGCCCCTTCGCTCGCCCAGTCGATCGCGGAAGCAACCGGCGCCGACGCGCTCGCCTTCTTCGACGCCATCGCGCCGATCGTCCATTTCGACACGATCGACATGGATATCTGCTGGTTCCAGTCGCGCTACGACAAGGTCGGCCCCGGCGGCACCGGCAAGGATTACATCAACTGCCCGATGGACAAGGAGCAGTACCTTGCCTTCGTGCAGGCGCTGGTCGACGGCCAGAAAACCGAATTCAAGCAATGGGAAGGCACGCCCTATTTCGACGGCTGCCTGCCGATCGAGGTGATGGCCGAGCGTGGCATCGAGACATTGCGTTACGGGCCGATGAAGCCGATGGGGCTGACCAATGCACACAATCCGTCTGTAAAGGCCTATGCCGTCGTCCAGCTTCGCCAGGACAACGCACTGGGCACGCTCTACAACATGGTCGGCTTCCAGACCAAGCTGAAGCACGCCGAGCAGGTGCGCATTTTCCGCACCATTCCTGGGCTGGAAAACGCCGAATTCGCCCGCCTCGGCGGCCTGCACCGCAACACCTACATCAATTCGCCGACGCTGCTCGACGCTTCGCTGCAGTTGAAGTCGCGGCCCGGCCTGCGTTTTGCCGGCCAGATCACCGGCTGTGAGGGCTATGTCGAGAGTGCCGCCATCGGCCTGCTCGCCGGGCGTTTCGCCGCCGCCGAAAGGCTTGGCCATGCGCCGTCGCTGCCGCCGTTGACCACCGCTTTCGGCGCGCTGCTCAACCACATCACCGGCGGCCATATTGTCTCCGACGACGAGCCGGGAAAGCGCTCTTTCCAGCCGATGAACGTCAATTTCGGCCTGTTCCCGCCCGTGGACGCGCCAAAGATCGAAGGCAAGCGGCTGCGCGGCAAGGACAAGACGGTCGCCAAGCGGCACGCGGTGACATCGCGCGCGCTGGCCGATTGCCGCGAATGGCTGGGGCTGCCCGCGAGAGCCGAAGCTGCGGAATAGTTCCGATGTCCGTTCTTGCGCGTTGCGCGGCGCGGAAGTAGGATACTATCCTACTTCCTTTGTCGCGAGGCCAAATCCCATGGAATCCGCCGAGAAACTGTCCGTCACCGTAACGCCCGCCATGGCCCGTATGATCCGCGAAAAGGTCGAGGACGGCTCCTACGGATCGGCGAGCGAGGTCATCCGCGCGGCACTTCGCGCCTTCCAGCGCGAAGAGGAAGAACATGCCGAGCGCATGGCCTCGATCAGGGCGCGCGTGAAGGCTTCGATTGAGGACACAAGGCCTGACGTTCCGCTGGACCAGGCAATCACGAGAGTGAAGAGCAGGATTTCGGAGTTGGCGAAGGGGAAAGATGATCCAGCGTCTCGCCGTAGTTCTTAGCGAAGGCTCGATCACGGATTTGGCATCGATTGCCGGCTATATCGTCAACCGCGGTGCGAGCGAAGCGGCTGCGAACAATTTCGTCGACAGGATCAAGCTGCGTTGCGAAAACATCGGCAATTCACCGCGTGGCGGCCGGCCGCGCGACGACATTGCGCCAGGATTGCGAACGGTGCCGTTCGAGCACTCCGCTCTTATCGCCTATGTTGTCAGCGACGATCTCATTCGCATCGTCAACATCTTCTATGGCGGTCGCGATTATGAAACGCTGATGTGCGATGGCGGATCGAGCGAACCATCCTAACGGACGCTGGTTCAAGGTACCGAGGTTGCGCCAGCAGCCTTCACACAGCCGGCCAGCCTTGCGTCGCGCGCCGAAACAAGAGCCAATGCCGTCGCAGGCCTGAGAGCCGGGCCACATCGTTGAGGGGCAAGCGTCGAGTCTCCATCTTGCCGAGATAGGCGCCCGTCAGCGCCAGCGGCAGAAACGCCGGACGCAGTGAAACCGGCAGGGCGGACGCCCCCTGCTCGAAAGCGGAAAGATGCTCGCGTGCCAGCGCGATCATCGCGGCAACGGCGCGTTCCGCGCCCGGCCCGCCGTCACCTGTAACGAACTCTTGCGGCGACGATCCCGCCGCAGCCAGAATGTCGGCCGGGACGAAGCACTGTCCCCGCTTGCGATGCAGCGGCAGCAGAAGCAGGAGACCGGTCATCGCCTGCGCACAACCTGCCCTGCCGGCAAGTTCGGCAAAGCGCGGTGCTTCGACCGGATCGAGCACCATCGCCGCGAGTTGGATGAGCGCGGCGGCAGTCTCGCCGCAATAGCCTTCGAGATCGGTGCGCGACGGCATCGGGTCGTCGTAGAGATCGAAGACGCGCGCTTCGAGCATATTGTCGAAGGCCGCCTTCGGCAGACGGTGGGCGGAAATCGTCGCCTTCAATGCGTCCGCCACGGGATGGCCGACCTCAGCCCCATCCTCTTCGGCTGTGATGATATCGCGCCACCATTGCAGCCGGACTTCGCCCGGCAGTGCTTCGTGGATGCGGTCACGTATGCCGGCGATTTCGGCGTTGAAGGCGTAGAGAGAAAACAGCGCGTCGCGCTTGTCCTCGGGCGCATAGAGCGCGCTGAGATAGCGGTCATGATCGGCGGCGCGCACCGTCTCCATGACGACTTTGGTGTTTTCGGCCACGTCAGTCGACGGCGATGAGTGCTGCGGCCACGGCGCGGTCTTCAGCCAGCAGCACGTTATAGGTCCGCACCGCCGCCCCGGTCGACATCGGATCGGCGGAAATGCCGGCATCCTTCAGCGCGGCACGCAGCGCGGCAGGCAATGGCCTCAGATCCTTGCCGCTGCCGACCAGCAGGATCTCGACCTTGTCGGCCTCGTTGAACAGCTTGGCGAAATCCGCTGCCGTCAGCGCCAGCGGATCGGCCGGCTCCCAGCCATAGATGCCAGAAGGCAGGCACAGCAGCGAGCCGCGATGCGACATGTCGGCAAAGCGGAAGCCGCCATTGCCATAAGCCTCGATCGGCGCGCGGCCGGGGAAATGCGCCTCGCGGATGACGATGCCCTTGGCCACTTTGCGGCAAGCCGTCAGGTGGCTATGGCTTTGCCGCCGCCCACCGGCTTTTCCTCATCGGATGCTGTGGCCTGCGGCCGCAGCTTGAACAAGATAAGCAGTGGCGCGGCGATAAAGATCGACGAATAGGTGCCGAACACGACGCCGAACAGCATGGCCATGGTGAACGAGCGGATCACCTCGCCGCCGAACAGCACCAGCGCCAGCAGCGCCAGGATCGTCGTCACCGAGGTCAGCGTCGTCCTCGACAGCGTCTCGTTGATGGCGTTGTTCAGCAATTGCGGCAGCGGCATTCGCTTGTATTTTCGCAGATCCTCGCGAACACGGTCATAGACGACGATCGTATCGTTGAGCGAATAACCGATGATGGTGAGGATCGCCGCCAGCGACGACTGGTTGAATTCCAGGCCGGTAATGACGAAGAAGCCGATCGTCATGACCACGTCATGCACGGTCGCAACGATGGCGCCGACCGCGAACTGCCATTCGAAGCGGAACCAGACATAGATCAGGATGCCGAGCAGCGCGACAAGCATGGCGATGGTGCCTTGCTTGGCAAGCTCGCCCGAGACCGTCGGCCCCACCACTTCGACGCGGCGGAAATCGTACTGGTCTTGCAGTTCGCCGCGCACCTTGTCGATGACGGTCTGCTCGGCATTCTCGCCGCCCTCCTGCGTACCGACGCGGATCAGCACGTCGTTCGGCTCGCCGAACTGCTGAACCTGCACCTCACCGATATTGAGTTCCGTCAGCCTGCCGCGGATGTCGGCCAGATCGGCATTGCCGGTCTTGGACTGCACCTCGATCAGCGAGCCGCCCTTGAAATCGATGCCGTAATTGATGTCGATGGTCATGAACCCGACGACCGACAGGACTGAAAGCACGCTGGACAGCGTGAACGTCCAGCGGCGGATGCCCATAAACGGAATTTTCGTTCCGGGCGGAACGAAAGTCACAGGCGCCCGCGGCAACTCCTTCGGACGGGCCCGGCGAAGCCAGATCGACACCAGCAGGCGGGTGAAGGTGAAGGCGGTGAAGACCGTGGTCAGGATGCCGATGGCATAGGTGACGGCAAAGCCCTTCACCGGCCCGGTGCCGAGATAGAACAGCACCACGGTCGCGATCAGCGAGGTGACGTTGGAATCGACGATTGTGGCCAGCGCCTTGCTGAAACCGGTATCGATCGCCTGGATGACCGAGCGGCCGGCACGTCGCTCCTCGCGGATGCGTTCATAGATCAGCACGTTGGAATCGACCGCCATGCCGATGGTCAGCACGATACCGGCGATACCGGGCAAGGTCAGCGTCGCTCCAAGCAGCGACAGCAGCCCGACGATCATCGCCACATGCACCGCCAGTGCGATGTTGGCGAGGAAGCCGAAGAAGCCGTAGGCGACGAACATGAACGCCACAACCAGGATCGAACCGATGATGCCGGCGACTTTGCCGGCATGAATGGAATCCTGTCCGAGGCCAGGGCCCACCGTGCGCTCCTCGATCACCGTCAGCGTCGCCGGCAAGGCGCCGGCGCGCAGCAGCACGGCGAGGTCGTTGGCGCTCTCAGCGGTGAAATTCCCCGATATCTGGCCGGTGCCGCCAGGGATCGGTTCGCGGATCTGCGGTGCCGAAATCACCTGATTGTCGAGGATGATGGCAAACAGCTTGCCGACGTTCTGTGATGTCGCTTGGCCGAACCGCTGCGCCCCTTTCGAATCGAAGCGAAACGAAACAACCGGCTCGTTGTTCTGGGAGTTGAACGTCGCCTGGGCATCGACGAGGTTTTCACCCGAAACGATGACGCGGTTCTCGATCAGATACGGAACCGGCGGGTCGTCCTGCGAATACAGCACCGAGGATCCCGGCGGCGGACGGCCGTTCAGCGCGTCCTGCACCGGCATCGATTGGTCGACCATCTGGAAGGTCAGCTTGGCGGTCTGGCCAAGAATTTCCTTCAGCCGTTGCGGGTCTTGGAGACCCGGCACCTGCACCAGGATGCGGTCGTCACCTTGCCGCTGCACGATCGGCTCGGTCGTGCCGAGTTCATTGACGCGGCGGCCGACGACCTCGATCGACTGCGTCAGCGCTGCCGAAGTACGATATTTGATGCCCGCATCGGTGACGGTGAACTTGAGCAGGCCGGGCTCGGAATCATCCAGCGTCATCTCCTGGATCGAGCCGCCGCTGAACAAGCCGGCCGCCACCGGATCGGTCAACGTCTTCAACGCCTTCTTGGCAGCCTCGATCTGTGCGGGATCGGTGATGCGGACCTGCACCGTGCGGCCCGTTCCGGCAAGGCCGGTATAGCCGATCTTGGCATCGCGCAGCAGCGTCCTGATTTCGTCGCGCGTCGTCTCCAGCCGATCTTTGATCAGATCGTTCGGATCCATCCTGAGCAGGATATGCGAGCCGCCCTGCAGGTCGAGGCCAAGCGTCATCTGCCGCTTCGGCACCCAGTCGGGCAGCTTGGCCAGCGTGCTGGCGGAAAAAAGGTTGGGCGCAGCGAGGACCACTGTGGCGGCCACGGCCAGCCAGATCAGGATCATCTTGAAGCGCGAAAAATAAAGCATATGGCGTCGTCCGTCAGGGCGTACTGGCGGATCGTTCCGCCGACAATTCGGTTATTTCTTGGCGTTCTGGTTCGCCACCGGCTCGCCCTTGACGCGCACGTCGGCAAGCGTCGAGCGCAGCGCCGTCACCTTGGTGCCGCCGCCAAGGTCGATCTCGAGCTCGTTGTCGTCGATCACCTTGGTAACCTTGCCGACCAAGCCGCCGCCGGTGACGACGGTGTCGCCGCGGCGAACCGCCGCCAGCATCTCGCCGCGCTTCTTCAGCTGCGTGCGCTGCGGCCGGATGATCAGAAAATACATGATCACGAAAATCAGAGCAAACGGCACGATCTGGATAAACATTGCGGACGAGTCCCCGCCGATGCCTTGGGCGTATGCCGGTGTCACGAACATCGAGGTACTCCTGAACTTTGAAAAACAGCCGCAAAGCGGCCCCGCCAAATTTGGCCGGAATATAGTCGGTAACGTTGCCAATGCAACTGCGCGGCCGGGCAAATCGGCTGCTTTTCCGGCCTGGTGAGCCGTGTTAGAGGGTGATCACGAAAAGCGATGCTCTGTTTTCGCAAAAGATCATGCCCGAACAAATGCTTGGGACGAGTTTCGAAACCCCTGAAATCAGGTAGGTTACCCTCCCGCGCCGTCCTGAACGCGAAACAAAACGCGAAACAAAAAGACAAGAGATGACCGACAGCCCTATCGATATCCTGCACCAGAAGCTCGACCGCCTGATCGAGGCGGTCGCCCGCCTAGCCCCGCCGCCGGTGCCGCAAACCGACCTCGGCGAGGCCGATTGCTTCGTCTGGCAGGCCGATCCCGGCTATCTGGAACCGGTGCGCAAGGTCAACCGCGTCGATATCGGCCTGATCCGCGGCGTCGACCGCGTCCGCGACATATTGGTCGACAACACCGAGCGCTTCGCCTCCGGCTACGCTGCCAACAACGTGCTGTTATGGGGCGCGCGCGGCATGGGCAAATCGTCGCTGGTCAAGGCGGTACACGCCTCGGTCAACGCTTCGGCGAAGCCCGACGTGCCGCTCAAGCTTATCGAGATCCACCGCGAAGACATCGACACGCTGCCGAAGCTGATGGGCCTGCTGAAGGCAGCGCCGTTTCGCTTCATCTTGTTTTGCGACGACCTGTCATTCGACCATGACGACACATCCTACAAATCGCTGAAGGCAGCACTTGAAGGCGGCGTCGAAGGCCGCCCGGCCAATGTCATTTTCTATGCCACCTCGAACCGGCGGCATCTGTTGCCGCGCGACATGATCGACAATGAGCGCTCGACCGCGATCAACCCGTCGGAAGCGGTCGAGGAGAAGGTTTCGCTGTCGGACCGCTTCGGCCTGTGGCTTGGCTTCCACAAATGTTCGCAGGACGAATATCTCGACATGATCGATGGCTATGTCCGCCATCATGATCTCGCCATCGATCCCGAGACGCTGCGCGCCGAGGCGCTGGAATGGGCGACGACGCGCGGCAGCCGTTCGGGCCGCGTCGCCTGGCAGTTCACCCAGGATCTGGCAGGCCGGCTCGGAAAATCGCTCAAGGACTAGACCATGATCCCGAACCGAAGGTCAGCGTAGCAAAAAAGGAGCCCGGTTTCGGACTCGATCATGGTCCAGAAAAGCAACAGAAGAAGCCCGCACCTTGCGGAGCGGACTTCTTCGGCGGGCTGAAGGTCAGGCGGCCCGCAAGTCGCTTTTTCCCTATTCGAGATAGCCTGACGGATCGACCGGCGCCGAGTTCTTGCGCACTTCGAAATGCAGTTTCGGCGAGTCGGTGGTGCCGCTCATGCCGGACAGGGCGATTTCCTGGCCGCGCTTGACCTTTTGGCCGCGCTGCACCTCGATCGAGCTGGCATGGCCGTAGACGGTGACCAGACCGTTTTCGTGACGCACCAGCACTGTATTGCCGAATTCCTTGAGGCCATCGCCGGCATAGATGACGACGCCATTTTCGGCTGCCTTGACCGGCGTCCCCTCAGGCACGGCGATGTCGACGCCGTCCTTGCCGCCGCCGAAGCTTGAAATCACGCGGCCGCGCACCGGCCAGCGCATCTTGCCGATGCCGGTTGCATCCGGCGCCACCGCATCGTCGTCCTCGGCCTGCTGGATGACTTTCGCATCCTTCTTTGGCGGCGTGTAGGAGGCGAGCGTCTGCGTCGGCGTTGTCTTGGCCGGTGGCTGAGTGGTGGCCGTCGTCACCGGATCGACCTTTGCCGGCTTCGCGCCGGCGACAACAGCGGTTCCGCCGGCCGGCACTTTCAGGGTCTGGCCGATCTTGAGCAGCCCGTCCTGCATGCCGTTCGCCTGTTTCAGCGCAACGACGCCGACGCCGGTCTTTCTGGCGATGGCGGACAGCGTATCACCTTGCTGTACCGTGTAAGTGCCGCCGGCACCGGCCGGCTTGGCCATCGCCGAGGCTGTTTTGAGCGCAGTCTTTCCATCCTTCGGCTGGCTTGCGGCGGCCGAGGCATCCACCTGCGCGGCAGACTTGCCTTCCCTGAGCTTCGGCTGCTGCGGCAGCACGGCCACCTTCTCCGGCGCGTCGGCCGGCTGGTCGTGCCTGGTGCCGTTCGTGGGCTTGGCGTCGGCGACTTTCGGCGCGGCGCCGTTGCTCGAGTAAGCATAGGCCGGGATGACGAGCTTCTGGCCGGTCTTCAGCCCTTTGGTCGCGCTCAGCCCGTTGACTTTCATGATGGCATCGGCCGGCACGCCGTAGCGCCGCGACAGGCCGGAAATGGTCTCGCCATCCTTGACGACGATCTCGGTTGCATGCGGTGCGCCGGCGGCCGTCGCCATGCGCGGCGCGTCGGGCTCGGCGTTCTTGAACGGCCTTGCCGCCGGAGCAACGGTGCCGGTTGCCGTCCTGTCGACACGAGGAGCGGCAGGCGCCAGGGCCGGCGCGGCAGCGGTACGCACCGGGCGGGCGGCAGGGGCCAGGGCGGGAGCCGGCGGCGGCAGTTGCTGTGCCGTAACCGGTTCGAGGCTTGAGCGGCTGACCGACTGGGTGTGGCTGCCGTCGATCGGGGCGGCCGCAACATCGCCCGGATAGGGCTGGGCAGCATCCTGCTTGTCGATGATGGCGCGCTGGTTGTTGGTCGAGGCGGTGAACACGTCGTCGACGCTGTTGAACCGCGCCACCTGGGAACTACACCCCGTCGCAGCGCCTGCGATCATGAGGACGGCGCAGCCACGCGCCAGATTGCGTCCGTTTGCCTTCAAAACACTGAATTGCATCGCACTAACCCGCACAGACCCGGTACAACTGAGCCTGATTAAAGCGCGTTAATGTTACCGGTCGGTTAAACCTGTAGAATCAGACGCAAATTTTCTTAAAAATGTTTCGAGGATCGAGCGCTGGGTGTGTTGAGATTCAGGTCAGGCCGAGCCGAAAATGGTGGATTCCGAGAACCGGAGCGGAGCGTACATTTGGGTACGTGAGCACCGGAAGCGGAGGAAGCCGCAATTTGCAGGCCGGCCTCACCTGAATATCGACACACCCTAGATGACCGCCGCGACACTGCGCAGGATCGGCTGCAGACGCACCAGGCCGATATCCTCGCGTTCGAAGCGGCTGCCGACCTTGGTCAGCTTGGCCAGCACCTGCTCGCCCTCGTCGGGTCCGATGGGCGCAATGACGATGCCACCGCTCGACAATTGGTCGAGCAGGAAACGCGGCAGGCTGTCGAAGGCCGCCCAGGCGACGATGCGGTCGAACGGCGCTTCGTTGGCCAGCCCGTTGGAACCGTCCGCCTGGCGCACGATGACGTTGCCGATGGCGAGTGCCTCGAGACGCTGCCGGGCCTGTTCGGCCAGCGTCTTGTAACGGTCGATGGTGACGATCCGCGCGGCAAGCCGCGACATCACCGCCGCCGTGTAGCCGGACCCGGTGCCGATCTCGAGCACGCGGTTGCCCGGTTCGATGGCAAGTGCCGCGATCACCGCCGCCTGCAGGTCGGCGCCTTCGATGGCCTCGCCGCATTCGATTGGCAGCATACGGTCGGACCAGGCAATCGAGTGGAAATGCGGAGACAGGAAGCCGCGCCGCGGCGTCGCCTCGAAGGCGGCGATCAGCGCCTTCGGCACCGTGCCCCTGCCGCGCAGGCGAAGCAGGAAGGCAGCGAAACCTTCGCGTTCGTCGAACGTTGCAGCGTGATTCAAGTTCATGCGAGCGCCTTGGCCAGTTGATCGCGGATTTCATGCGCGGTGAGATCGAGCTGCAGCGGCGTCACCGACACCAGCCGATTGCGCAAGGCATGGAGGTCGCTGCCTTGCTTGCCCTCGACCGGCTCGCGGCCGAAGCGCAGCCAGTAGTAAGGCAGGCCGCGCCCGTCGCGCCGCTCGTCGACCCACAGGCTGTGGACCAGCTTGCCCTGCGAAGTGACCACAGTTCCGGCGATCTCTTCCGGCGCACAATTCGGAAAATTGACGTTGAGCAGCACGCCGTCCGGCAACGGCATGGCGACGAGCTTTTGGAGCAGCGCCGGCGCCAGCGCCTCGGTTGTCTCATAGGGAACGACGCGATCCTCGCCGACATAGAAATAGGCCTGGCTGATGGCGATCGATCGCACGCCGAGCAGCGCGCCTTCCATGGCACCGGCGACCGTGCCCGAATAGGTGACGTCGTCGGCGATGTTGGCGCCGGAATTGACGCCGGACAGGATCAGGTCAGGCGCTTCGGGCAGGATCTTTTTCACGCCCATGATGACGCAGTCGGTCGGCGTGCCGCGCACCGCAAAGTGCTTTTCGCCGATTTTCCTGAGGCGAAGCGGCTCCGAGATCGACAGCGAATGCGCATAGCCGGACTGGTCCTGTTCCGGCGCCACCACCCAGACGTCGTCCGAGAGCGTGCGGGCGATGCGTTCGAGCGATGCAAGGCCCTCGGCATGGATGCCGTCGTCGTTGGTCAGAAGGACGCGCATTATTTCGATTCGATCTTTTCCAGACCGCCCATGTAAGGCCGAAGCGCTTCAGGAATGGTTACGCTGCCGTCTTCATTCTGGTAATTTTCGATGAGGGCAATGAGAGCGCGGCCGACGGCGGTGCCCGAACCGTTCAGCGTGTGGACGAAGCGATTGCCCTTGCCGTCCTTGTCCTTGTAGCGGGCGTCCATGCGCCGCGCCTGGAAATCGCCGCATACCGAGCACGACGAGATCTCGCGATAGGCATTCTGGCCGGGCAGCCAGACCTCGATATCGTAGGTCTTGCGCGCGCCAAAGCCCATGTCGCCGGTGCACAGCGTCATGGTGCGGAACGGCAGGCCGAGCCGCTTCAGCACCTCCTCGGCGCATTGCGTCATGCGCTCGTGCTCGGCGACTGACGAGTCCTGATCGGTTATCGACACCAGCTCGACCTTGTAGAACTGGTGCTGCCGCAGCATGCCGCGCGTGTCGCGCCCGGCCGAGCCCGCCTCCGAGCGGAAGCAAGGCGTCAGCGCGGTATAGCGCAGCGGAAGTTTTTCGTGCGGCGTGATCTCATCGCGAACGAGATTGGTGAGCGGCACTTCGGCGGTTGGGATTAGGCCAAGCCTGCCGTCCCCAGGCCGAACGAAGAATAAATCCTCCTCGAATTTCGGCAGCTGCCCAGTCCCGAAAAGCGCCTCGTCGCGCACCATCAGCGGCGGCTGGATCTCCACATAGCCGTGCTCGGTCGTATGCAGGTCGAGCATGAACTGGCCGAGTGCGCGCTCCATCCGCGCCAGTCCGCCTTTCAGCACCGTGAAGCGCGAGCCGGAAAGCTTGGCCGCACGCTCGAAATCCATCATGCCGAGCGCTTCGCCGATCTCGAAATGCTCCTTCACCCAGTTCGGCCGCGTCGGCACCTCACCGACGACGCGCTTGACGACATTGTCGCGCTCGTCCTTGCCGACCGGCACATCGTCGAACGGCACGTTGGGCAGCACCGCCAATGCGTCGTTCAGCGCCTTGTCGAGCTCGCGTTCGCGCGCCTCGCCGTTCTGGATGAAGGCCTTGATCTCGCCGACCTCAGCCTTCAGCCGTTCGGCAAGGGCGGCATCGCCCGAGCGCATGGCATTGCCGATCTCCTTCGATGCGGCGTTGCGGCGTTCCTGCCTGGTCTGCAGCTCGGTCAGATGCTCGCGCCGCGCCTCATCCGCGGCGATCAGATCGTCGACCGTGGACTGCGCCTCCCCGGCCGACCACGAGCGCTTCTGAAGCGCCTCGACAAGGGTCTTCGGGTTGTCGCGAATCCATTTGATGTCAAGCATGGTCTGTTCGTCCTCGGCGCAGCGGTTTCGGGACAACGAAATGCCCAAAACAAAGACCAGAGGGCGTAAACCGCATCCCTGATCGATGCAAGATATGAAGCCTGGCGTTTCTTCACGCCCCCCTCTGTCCTGCCGGACATCTCCCCCACGAGTGGGGAGATTGGCCGTCATAGCGGCTTTCGCCAATCTCCGGCGCTGAAAAAGCAAGCCGTCGCCCAAGCTGCCGATCTCCCCCCAAGTGGGGGAGATGTCCGGCAGGACAGAGGGGGGGCGCTGTCCCGCCGACCTCAGGTAGGCAGCACTCGCAACATTTGGTCGAAAGGAACCTGAAACAAAAACCCGCCTCAGAGGGCGGGTCGTCGGCGCCGAATCAGCACTATACCCAGATTAGTAGCATAGCTGCCGGCACAAAGCAAGAACAAAGTTGCTGCGGCCGGAAGAAAGATGCCAGCCGGTAACCCCACCTACGTCGACGACGCGTCCGCCGGCTTTTCGGCCACCTCTTCCGTGGCGTCCTGCTTTTCGCGGGCGACACGGTCGCGCTCCTTGCTGCGCTCGATCAAGCGAGCCGACCAGATCGAGACCTCGTAGAGCAGGATCGTCGGAATTGCGAGGCCGATCTGGCTCATCGGGTCGGGCGGCGTCAGCACCGCCGCCACGACGAAGGCGATGACGATCGCCCATTTGCGCTTCTCGGCCAACCCTTGCGACGACAGCATGCCGACCCGCGTCATCAGGCTTGTCACCACCGGCAACTGGAACACCAGGCCGAAGGAGAAGATCAGCGTCATGATCAGGCTGAGATATTCGGACACTTTCGGCAGCAGCGAAATCTGCACCTGGTCGTTGGTGCCGGTCTGCTGCATGGCGAGGAAGAACCACATCACCATCGGCGTAAAGAAGAAATAGACCAGCGACGCGCCCATCAGAAACAGGATCGGCGAGGCGATCAGGAACGGCAGGAAGGCATTGCGCTCGTTCTTGTAGAGGCCGGGCGCGATGAATTTGTAGATCTGCGTGGCGATCAACGGAAAAGCGATGACCATACCGCCGAACATGGCGAGCTTGACCTGGGTAAAGAAGAACTCCTGCGGCGCCGTATAGATCAGCTCGACCTTGTGCGGATCGAGCCCGGCCCATTGGGTCGCCCATCTGAACGGGATCACCAACAGGTTGAACAGCTTCTTGGCGAAGAAGAAGCACACAAGAAAAGCAACGAAAAAACCGCCGATCGACCACATCAGCCGCCGGCGCAACTCGATCAGGTGCTCCATCAGCGGAGCCGACGATTTTTCGATCTCGTCCTTTTCCGTGTCCGAAGTGCTCACTTGGCGGCTCCCGCCGTTTTCGTGGCGGCCGGCTTCTTCGTTGCTGCCGCAGGCTTCTTCGCTGCTGCCGCCGGCTTCTTCGCTGCTGATGACTGCGCTTTCGGCTCAGCTTTTGTGGCGACCTTTGGCGCAGCGGCCTTTGCCGGCTTGGCCGGCACGGCAGCCGCGGCTTTCGCGGGCGCCGGCTTCTTCTTTGCCGCCGGCGCTTTTTGCGGCACGGCCGCTGCAGTCGTTTGCGCCTCTACTGCCGGCGCCACGACGGACTCGTCCGTCATCGCCGGAAAGATCGGCGTGGCCGGCGTCGGCTCCGGCGGGCTGACGCCCGGCATCGTCGTCGCGCCGTTCTTCAGCGGCTCGGCTGCCTGCTCTGTCGAGGCGGCCTCGACCGCCGGCTTGGGTTTCATCACGGCATCGACGCCGGAACGGACGTCGGCGGCGGCCTGCTCGAATGGATTGAGCTGCTTCCTAATCTCGGCTGCCGGATTGAGGCTTCTTAGCGAATCGACCGACTTCTTGACGTCGTCGAGTTCGGCTTCCTTCAGTGCGTCGTTGAACTGCCGCTGGAAATCCGACGCCATGGCGCGCAGCTTCGCCGTTGTGCGGCCGAAGGTGCGCAGCATGTTGGGCAAATCCTTGGGCCCGACGACCACGATCATGACGATCGCGATCACCAGCATCTCGGTCCAGCCGACTTCGAACATGGCTATACGTTCCGACTCAAGTTTCAGGCCGACTCAAGTTTTGGCCAACCAAAGTTTTGGGCTCAGCTTTTGCTGGCCTTTTCCTTCGGTACCGACACGGTCTCGTCGGAACGGTGTTCGACGGTGCGCTTGTCCTCGGCAGTCTCGTCGTCGGCCATGCCCTTCTTGAAGCTCTTGATGCCCTTGGCCATGTCGCCCATCAGCTCGGGGATCTTGCCGCGGCCGAAGACCAGCAGCACGATCACCAGAACGATCATCCAGTGCCAAATCGAAAATGAACCCATAGCAAATCTCTCTCGAACGGTTTCCCAGACGCTGATCTATGCGCTTTCGGGTTCGGATTCAAACAGAACTGCGACAGAGTTCATGAATGAGTGGCCGAAGTCACGCACTTTCGGCACGGCGGCCCGCTACCAATCGGCGCAGTTCCATCCTGGCTGTGGCTTAAAGATGGCGCTCGGCTCAATCGTCCGTGACGCGCGGCGTCAAAAGGCCGAGTTCCTCGAGGTCGATGTCGGTCAGCGGATCCTCGTCGTCGGTGAGCGCATCGGGGTCGGCCGGCGGCAGCGGCACCGAGAAATTCGACGGCATGCGGCCGGACAGCAATCCTGCACCCTTCAATTCCTCCATGCCGGGGAGATCGCGGATCTCCTCCAGTGCGAAATGGTCGAGAAAAATGTCCGTCGTGCCGTAGGTGACGGGACGGCCGGGCGTGCGGCGCCGGCCGCGCATTCTCACCCATTCCGTCTCCATCAGCGTGTCGAGCGTCCCCTTTGACGTCTCGACGCCGCGGATGTCCTCGATCTCGGCGCGCGTCACCGGCTGGTGGTAGGCGATGATCGCCAGCACTTCGAGGGCAGCGCGGGACAGCTTGCGCTGCTGCACCGTGTCGCGGCTCATCAGGAAGGCGAGGTCGCCGGCGGTGCGGAAGGCCCAGGCATCGCCGACGCGCACCAGATTGACGCCGCGCCGCGCATAGATCTGCTGCAGTTCGGCCATCGCCGCGGCAATGTTGATGCCGTCGGGCAGCCGCGAAGTGAGCTGTTTTTCGCTGACCGGCTCGGCGCTGGCGAATACGATCGCCTCGGCCATCCGTACGGCCTCCGCCATATGCAGCCGCTCGCCGGGATTCTGCGACAAATTCTGCCCCTGGTTTTGTGCCGGGTTCTCGGCAACCGCGCCTTGCTCGGCGTCGTCCTCGACCTTGAACGGAATGACCGAAGCGTTGGCGCGTTCGCTCATGGTGTCACCTCGACTATCTTGATGGCTTGAGCGCGGCCGCGCAGATAAAGCGGCGCGAACACCTGGTCCTGCCGCATCTCCATCTTGCCTTCGCGCACCAGTTCCAGCGTTGCGGCAAACGAGCTGGCGACAGCGGTGCGCCGCTCTTCCGGGCCGGCCAGATATTCGACCAGGAAACTGTCGAGCGCCGTCCAGTCGCGCAGCGACCCGATCAGCCTGATCAGCACGTCACGCGCATCCTTGAGCGACCACACGCCGCGCCTGGCGATCGTCACATTGGTGACCGCCTGCTTTTGGCGCTGCTGGGCATAGGCGGTCAACAAATCGTAGAGCGAGGCCGAATAGGCATTTCGCTTCTCGACGATGACCATTTCCGGCATGCCGCGCGCAAACACGTCGCGTCCGAGCCGGTTGCGGTTGACCAGCCGTGCCGCCGCGTCGCGCATCGCCTCCAGCCGCTTCAGCCGGAACTGCAGCACTGCCGCCAGTTCCTCGCCGCTTTCGCCTTCGTCGCCGGGCTGCTTGGGGATCAGGAGCTTCGACTTGAGGAAGGCCAGCCATGCCGCCATCACCAGATAGTCGGCGGCAAGCTCCAGCCGCAGCGCCCTCACCTTCTCGACGAAGGCCAGATATTGCTCGGCCAGCGCCAGGATCGAGATGCGCGACAGGTCGACCTTCTGGTTGCGGGCAAGATGCAGCAGAAGATCGAGCGGACCCTCGAAACCGGCCACGTCGACGACCAAAGCGGGATCGCCGGTCAGCCGGGAATCATCGTTCTCGGCCCACAGACGGTCCATCGGTGCGGCCTTGCCGGCCTTCAGGTCCAATGTTTCCGCCACTTCGCTTCCTTTGATGCTAGGCCACCGCGTCGAAATAACTGGCAAATTCGGCCCGAATCTCGGTCTCGTCCGCTACGTCACAGTTCCTGATATAGGTCAGCGCCCGCTCCGCGCGCTCAAACGACTTGCCTTCAAGTCCGGTCGTTCGCGATGCAATGCCGGCCATCTCCTCAAACACGCCGTTGCAGTGAAGGACCAGATCGCAGCCCGCCGCAAGGATAGCGGCCGCCTTTGACGGGAAATCCCCAGAAAGTGCCTTCATCGAGGTGTCGTCGCTCATCAACAGGCCGTCGAAGCCGATTTCGCCGCGGATGATCTTTTCGATGACCTTGCCGGATGTCGTGGCCGGGTTCTTCGGGTCGATCGCGCTATAGACGACATGCGCCGTCATCGCCATCGGCAAATGGTTGAGCTCCCTGAACGGGGCAAAATCATGCCGCTGCAGGTCGCCGATCGAGGCGTCGACGGTCGGCAGTTCGAAATGCGTGTCGGCGAAGGCCCTTCCATGGCCGGGAATATGCTTCATCACCGGCAGCACGCCGCCCGCCATCAGGCCTTCCGCCGCGGCGCGACCCAATTCGATGACGGCGCGCGGCTCCTTGCCATAGGCGCGTGCGCCGATGACGTCGCTGGCGCCCTCGATCGGCACGTCGAGCACCGGCAGGCAATCCGCCGTGATGCCGTAGCGCAGCAGATCGAAGGCATGCAGCCGCGCCATCAGCCAGGCGGCACGGGTGCCGGCGTCATGGTCGTCGCGCCATAAGGCGCCGAGTGCGCCGGCAGCCGGATAGTTCGGCGCCAGCGGCGGCCGCAGGCGCTGCACACGGCCGCCCTCCTGGTCGATGAACACCGGCGCGTCCGCACGCCCGACGCAGTCGCGCATAGCGGCGACCAGATCGCGGATCTGCTCGGTCTCGCCGATATTGCGCGCAAACAGGATGAAACCCCACGGGCATTCGTTGCGGTAGAAACGGATCTCGTCGCGGGTCAGTGATTTCCCGGCGCAGCCGAGGATCATGGATTTTGATTCGGTCATGCGGAACAGTTTAGAGCTTCGCGCCGACAAAGGGAATCGCCCGCAATTGCCTCCAGGGATTTCCGTTCACGCAAAAAAGCCGGCGCGAGCGCCGGCTTTTCGAGAGGTTTTTGGTGCCGCTAGTGGGACACGAAGCAATTGCCGCCGGCAGCCTTGTAGCTGGTGCACAGTTTGATCGCCTCGTTGCGCGACTGCGCTGGAACGCGGACGCGGTAGAAGGTGCCCTTGCCGGCAATTTCGGCCTTGACGATGTTGGCGGTGCGGCCGGAAAGCACGCTGCCGTAGCGGCGCTGCAGATCCTGATAAGTCGACTGGGCGCTTTCGACTGTCGGCTGCGAAGCGATCTGTATCGACCACGAACCAGCGCCGGCCGCGGCCGGATCGATGGAAGCAACCTGATCGGGCTTGACTTCGCCGACTACGTCGACCGGCTGGTCGGACGGACGCTGCGGCGCCACTGGGACCGTGGCCGGGGTGTTGGCGGACTGCTTGCTGGCTGAGGGCTGGGCCTTGGCTTCGGCCTTGGTGTCGGGCTTGGGCGCCGGCTGCAGCTTGGTGGTTTCGGCCTGATCGCCACTCGCCTGATCGCCACTCGGCTGGTCACCAATCTTCTGATCGCCAATCTTCGGATCACTTGTCATCTGCTCGATCAGGGGCACGGTGCCAGTCTGCGCGGCGGCGTCGGCCTGGGCCGACGGAGCCACGTGCTGCGGCGCCGGATCTGCCGGCTCGGCAGCAGCCATCTGCGGGGCGGCAGGCGCCGGATCCTCGCGCGCCACCAGCGAGCCGTCAGGTTTCACGACCATGGTCCGTACCTTGCGCGGCGCAACGGCGACGATCTCGGGGTTGGCACCCTTCTCGGCCTCCTGCAGAACCTGCGCGATGCGATCCTCGGACTTGGGCGCCGGTGCGGCGGCAGTTTCGGTACCGCCAGCGGCATTGGCGCCAAGCGCATCGGTGTCAGGCGCGTTGGTATCAGGCGCGTTGATACCAGAGGCGTTGGTGTCGGACGCCACTGTGCCGGGCGCGTCGAGATCGTCCGCGGCGTCGGGGTCATTGGGCGAAAGATCGACGACGCGGCTCTCCGGTTCGTTGGCTTTCAGGTCCACAGGCTCTTCGGTGTTGGTGACCAGCTTCTGCTGAACGGGCTCGGCGGGCTTGGCGCCCTTGACCACAGCGTCATAGACCTTGTTGTCCTGGTTCGGCACGACGGCGCCGCCTGGATTTTCCGGCTTGATCTTGATCGGCCTGTTGTCGGCCTTGACGATAACCGGCGCATCGCCGTCGCTCTTGCCGCCGAGGGTCAACGCAAAGGCGCCAAGGCCTCCGGCGATCGCCACCGCGCCGACTATCGCTCCTATCAGCAGCCCGCGCCTGCGCGGCCGCCTTTCGGCCTCGCGTTCGGCGAGGCCCGGGACCGACATCTCGTCGTCCAGTTCGGGATCGTAGTCGAGCTCATCGAAGGTGAAATCGTCGGCTTGCGAAACCGGCTGGCCACCGGGCAATGGGCCCAGATCGAAACCGTCCGCTGCATCGGCATAGGAAGCGGCCGCCGCGCTGACGGGGGCTTCCGCAGGCTTGGCGCCATAGGCGCGCGTCTCGCCACGATCTTGCTTATAACCAGACGCAAAGCCCGCATCGTATTCATCGTCATAGCCAGCACTGCGCACCGGGGCAGGCGCTATATCCGTGGCATTCATTTCGGTGAGAAGGCTGGCAAAATCGGCATCAAGATCGTCGTAGGCGGGCGCCACCGGCTCGTCATCGTCGAAGTTGAGCGCCGGAATGTCGAGATCGTCCGCCAGCGCCACGACGCGCTCGGGCACGTCGACCGTCTCGACATCGGGCATCTCGTCATACGCGGAAGGCTGTTGATGCGAGGTTGGTGCAGCTTCCGTGTAGGCGGGCCGATCTTCATAGGACGGCCTCTCTTCACGGGATGCCTGGCCTTCATAGGACGGCGCCTCTTCGACCGGTGCGGCCCGATAGGACGGCGCCGCAGCCGGCTGCGGCGGTGGTGCCGGACGCGCCGAAGCCACCGGCTGGCCTGCAAAAGCGGGCTGAGGCTGTGCGACCGGCGTCACGCGGCTCCACGAGCGGGCCGGCTCGGGCGGCGTGGCGCGTGTCGTCAGCCAGTTCAGCGCATCGAGCGGATCTTCTTCGGAAGCAGCTGCGGCACTCTTGTCGGCCGAGTCATGATCCAGGCCGATATTCCTGGCGAAATCGGCATCGAGCGCATCATTGTCCAAATCATCCGCAGGTCCGGCAGCGGCTTCAACACCGAAATCCTCGCCTTCAAGCTCATCGAAGAGGACACTGCCAAGATCGGCATCATCGGCGGCACTGGACTGCTGCGGCTCAGCGGGCTCGTGCTCGTCGAGTTCCCAATCCAGCTCGTCGACAGGATGCACCGGTTCGTTGGTGACGTCTTCAGCCGCCACCATGGGCTGTTCAGCAGCCACTGCTGGCTCCTGAATTGCGGGCGCCACGGGCTGCTGAGCAGCAGCCATCACAGGCTTCTGGGCAGGCTGCTGGCTTGTCTGAGGTTCGTTGGCCGCTTGTGCCGGCCGTGTGCTCATTGCACCCAGCAGCGCGTTCAACTCGTCTTCCAGGCTGCGTTCCTCAGCCACTGGGGCTGTCGGGACGACAGCGGCCGGCGCCACTGGTTCGGCCGCAACCTGCGCCACGGGCTCTTCGACGTCCTCCGCAAGCGCATCGTCGAGGCTCAGATCGAAATGGTCGTCGAACGCCGCTTCAGCAGCCGTGCCGGAAAGCTCGACGGCCTCTGGTTCTTCGATTTCGGCAGGCTCGTTCGGGCGAACGTCTAAGTCCATGTCGACGTCGGCCATGGCATCATCGAAATGGCCGGCAAAATTCTCATCGTCCGAAACCGCCTCAACCGGCGATGCCGGGGCGGCGACGGTTTCCGCCGGCTCATGCTCGTCGACCATCAGCTCGTCTTCGAGCGAGCTTGCAACGGCATCGTCGAACTCGTCATCGAACGCAGGCTCGGCGGCTTGCGCCGCGGGTTCAACGGCGACGGCCTGCTCCATCGGCTCATGCTCTTCGAGCATCAGCTCGTCTTCGAGCGAGTTGGCCACGGCGTTGTCGAACTCATTGTCGAAGGCAGGCTCGTCGTCGAAGGCGGGCTCGTCGACCGGCGCGTATGCATCGGCTGCGGCCCTAGGTCCGTCCTCGCCCGTCGCCCCGATCTTGCCCGTCACATCGTCGTCGAGCCGAAAATCCTGGTCGACAGGGCCGGCAAGTTCGTCGTCACTCGACAAGTCGTCCTCGAACGGCGACACGTCTTCGAGCGAGCCGGCGACGGCGTTATCGAACTCGTCGTCGAACTCCGGCTCGACAGCGGGAGCGAACGACCTTTCGGGGCCGGAGGCAATTTCGTCGGCGGCAACAGGAGCGGCCGCAACAGGAGCAGCATCATCCACCGCACTGTCGTCGAACGCGAAATCCTGTTCGAACGAGGCGGCAAGCGCGTCCTCCATCCCATCCGTGGTAGCCGGTTCGGATGCCGGCTCGCGAAGCTCGACAGGGGAAGCATTGTCATTGGCGTCGGCGCCGAACTCGCCCATCAACTCCTTCTCGAGATCGATGTCGAAATCGGCCTCGCCCTCCGGCGGCCCGGCGGCAGCGGCTTTCGGCTGGGCCGGCGTTTGCGGTTTGACCGGTTGGCGCGGGTCGAACCCCATGATCCTGGTCAGTTCCGCGAACGGATCATCGTTGGCGATGTCGTTGTGGTCGGCTGCTCTCAGCTGGGTTCTGTCTGCCATTATTGTTCCCGAACTCGCACTCATTCGGACGCCATGGACGTCGCGTAGGGTTGGCCCTTACCAGCGCAATGTGGGCAAAAGGTGACAGGTTTTTTACTCAAACCTAACGCATTTCGGTGGGCGCATTGGCTCCGATCAGCGTCAGGCCGGACGTCAAAACGTCCGAAACAGCCTGCACCAGCCCTAGTCTGGCATGCGTCAATTGTCGGTCGTTAACCTTAACAAAACGTAAGTCAGGATTATCGGTGCCGCGGTTCCAGTGTCCGTGGAAGCTGGAAGCGAGTTCGTAGAGGTAGAATGCCAGCCGGTGGGGCTCAAGCGCGAGCGCCGCGGCTTCGATCAGCCGCGGATATTCGGCAAGCTTTCTGATCAGGCCGATCTCACCCTCGTCGGTCAGCAAAGCCACTTCGGCGGCCAGCTGGTTGCGGTCGAACATGGCCTCGCCCAATTGCTCGCTTGCCTGCCGGAACACCGAATGGCAGCGCGCCGAGGCATACTGCACGTAGAACACGGGATTGTCCTTCGACTGCTCGGTCACCTTGGCGAAGTCGAAATCGAGCGGCGCGTCGTTCTTGCGGTAGAGCATCATGAAGCGGATCGGGTCGCGGCCGACCTCCTCGACCACTTCACGCAAGGTCACGAACTCGCCCGACCGCTTCGACATGCGCACCGGCTCACCGGCGCGAAACAGCCTCACCAGCTGGCAAAGCAGCACGGTAAGCTTGACCTCGTCGCCGGCAATCGCCCGGGCAAGCGCTTCCAGCCGTTTCACATAGCCGCCATGATCGGCGCCAAGCACATAGATCAGGTCAACGAAGCCGCGATTGACCTTGTCCTTGAGGTAAGCGACATCGGCAGCGAAATAGGTGAAGGTACCGTCCGACTTGACCAGCGCCCGGTCCATGTCGTCGCCGACCGCGGTCGAGCGGAACAGCGTCTGCTCGCGGTCCTCCCACTCGTCCGGCTTCTCGCCCTTGGGCGGCGGCAGCTTGCCCTTGTAGATGTGGCCCTTCAGCGTCAGGTCGCTGATCGCCGAGCGGATCTTCTTCGCATTGTTGGCATGCAGCGTCCGCTCGGAAAAGAAGACGTCGTGATGCACGTTGAGCAGCGCCAGATCCTCGCGGATCATCGCCATCATCGCGTCGATCGTCCTGTCCTTGACGATGGCAAGTGCCTCCTCGTCCGGCATCTGCAGTAGGGAGCGGCCGAATTCGCTGGCCAACGCCTGACCAACGGGGATCAGATAGTCGCCTGGATAAAGCCCGGCCGGAATCTCGCCGATCTCATCGCCAAGCGCCTCGCGGTAGCGCAGGATGACCGAGCGTCCGAGCACGTCGATCTGCGAACCGGCATCGTTGATGACATATTCCTTGGTCACGTCGTAACCGGCGAAGGCCATCAGGTTGGCGAGCGCGTCGCCGACCACGGCACCCCGGCAATGGCCGACATGCATCGGCCCGGTCGGGTTGGCCGAGACATACTCGACATTGGTTTTCTTGCCGCCGCCGACTGTCGAGCGGCCGTAATTGCGGCCCTCGCCGAGCAGCGCCGTCAGATGTGCCTGCCAGAAGTCGTCCTTGAGCTTGAGATTGACGAAGCCCGGGCCGGCGATCTCGGCGGCCGCGATATCCTCGTCGGCGCGCAGCGCCTCGGCCAGCCTTTCGGCCAGCGCGCGCGGGTTCTGGCCGGTCGGCTTGGCCAACACCATGGCAGCGTTGGTGGCGAGATCGCCATGGCTGGCATCGCGCGGCGGCTCGACGGCGATGCGCGACAGATCCGGCGGCACGCCATCCTTGTCTTTCAAATCAAGCGCTTCGACGGCCTTTATGATTCGCGCGTTGAAATCGGCGAAGATGTTCATTGCTATGGCTCTGACGGTTTTGCAGGGATCCGGCTCGTTGGCCGGCAAAATCGCGCCCGCCCTAGCTCAAATCCGGCGTATGGTCAAACAAACGCCTGTGTTCCTTGAGTGCATAAGTGTCCGTCATGCCAGCCAGGAAATCGGCAACACTGCGCGCCTTGACGCGATCCTCCGCCCGATCGAGCCCTTCGCGCCAGCCATCCGGCATGGCGCGCGGATCGGCGAAATAGACGTCGAACAGGTCCCTGACGATCTGGTCGGCGTCGGCGCGCACCCGCATGACCTCCGCGTGCCGATAGAGATGCTTGTAGAGAAAGGCCTTCAGCTCCTTTTCCGATACGGCCGTCTCGGCGGAGAAGCTCACCATCGTCTCGCCGGCCGCCCTTACCGCCTCGGCGCTGTCGGGCTTGATGCGCGCCAGATTGGCCGTCGTCGAGACGATCACGTCCTCGACCATGATAGTGATCTGCCGGCGCATCAGCTCGTGGCCGGTGCGTACGTCATCGAGCGCCGGATAGCGCTCACGCACCCCCTTGAGGATCGACCCCGGCAGCGAGAGGTCCTCCAGCATGTCCAGCGTCAGCAGCCCTGCCCTCAGCCCGTCGTCGATGTCATGGGTGTTGTAGGCGATGTCGTCGGCAATCGCCGCGCACTGCGCCTCGATACCGGCGAAGCGGTCGAGCTCGAGGTCGTGCAGTTCGGAATAGTCGCGGATCGCCTGCGGCACCGGCCCCTTCAGCCCTTTGCCCTTGGCATCGGTCAGTGGGCCATTGTGCTTGACCAGCCCCTCCAGCGTTTCCCAGGTGAGGTTCAGCCCATCGAACTCGGCATAGCGCCGCTCCAGCCGCGTCACCACGCGCAGCGATTGCGCATTGTGGTCGAAGCCGCCCCAGGCGGCCATCTTCTCGTTCAGCGCGTCCTCGCCGGTATGGCCGAAGGGTGTGTGGCCGAAGTCGTGCACCAGGGCCACCGCCTCGGCCAGGTCCTCGTCGCCGCGCAGTGCCCGCGCCAGAGCGCGTGCAATTTGCGCCACCTCGATCGAATGCGTCAGCCTTGTGCGGTAATGGTCGCCTTCGTGTGCGACGAACACTTGCGTCTTGTGCTTCAGCCGGCGGAACGCCGTCGAATGGATGATGCGGTCGCGGTCGCGCTGGAACGGCGTGCGCGTCGGGCTTTCCACCTCGTCGAACAGCCGGCCGCGCGACTTCGCCGGGTCGCTGGCATAGGCCGCGCGCGGCCGATAGCCGAATCCGATGTCGCCCAACTCGTTGGTCATAGCGTATGCCGCAGTTGACTTGCCCCGTCGCGCTTCATACCTATCATACGAAACCGAAAGCAAGGTGACGCCCATGGGCGCTGATGCCAAGACCGCCATGAAAGTCGAGATGACCGACGCCGCCGCCAAGCGGATCGCCAAGATCGTGGCGAGCGAAGCCGGCAAGACGGCCCTGCGCGTCTCGGTCGAGGGCGGCGGCTGTTCCGGCTTCTCCTACAAGTTCGATCTGGTCGATAGGCGCAATGATGACGACGTCGCCATCGAGAAGGACGGCGCAACCGTGCTGATCGACGACCTGTCGCTGGTCTATATGGGCGGCTCGGTGATCGATTTTGTCGACGATCTGATGGGCCAGTCGTTCCAGATCAGGAACCCCAATGCGGTCGCCTCCTGCGGCTGCGGCACCAGCTTCTCGATCTAGAAATGCCCGACATCGGCGCGGTCCGTCAGATCGCGCTTTCCGCCGGACGCGACCTCGACGCAACGCTGGCCTTCTGGCGCGAGGTGCTCGGCATGAGTCTGCATGCGCGTTTCGATCCTCCAGGCATCGCCTTCATCATGGCAGGTGACGTGCGCCTGCTTTTCACCGACGGCCTGCCGGCCGGCACCGTCTATCTCGACATATCGGACCTCGAAGAGTTCCACGCTTCGGCAAGGGCCGCCGGTGTTCCCTTCACCGCGCCGCCGGCGCTCGTCCATCGCGACACCGAAGGCCTGTTCGGCCAGGCGGGGGAAAGCGAGTGGATGGCCTTCCTAAAGGACCCGGCAGGCAATACGATCGGCCTTGTCGAACGTCACCCGCCGGATCGCTAGTCTCCGGACCACCAGCCTATCGAGGACGTCATGAAAATCGTCACCTGGAACATCAACGGCGTCCGCGCCCGCATCGGCAATTTGACCCATTGGCTGACGGAAAGCGCGCCCGACATCGCCTGCCTGCAGGAGATCAAGACGGTCGACGAGCAATTTCCTCGCGCCGAGATCGAGGCGCTCGGCTACAATGTCGAGACCTACGGCCAAAAAGGCTTCAACGGCGTCGCCATCCTGTCGAAGCTGCGTTTCGACGAGGTCAATCGCGGCTTGCCGGGCGACGATGCCGACGAGCAGGCGCGTTTCATCGAAGGCGTGTTCTCGACCGACAAGGGCGCCTTGCGGGTTGCCTCTATCTATCTGCCGAACGGCAACCCAATCGACGACGAGAAGAAGTTCTCCTACAAGCTTTCCTGGATGACGCGGCTGGAGCGCTGGGCCGAGGAGCGGCTTGCACTGGAAGAGCCGCTGGTCCTGGCCGGCGACTACAATGTCATTCCTGAGCCGGCCGATGCGAAATATCCGGAAAACTGGCTAAGCGACGCGCTGTTCCAGCCCGCAACGCGGCAGGCGTTCCGGCGGCTGAAGAATCTCGGCTTCACCGAAGCCGTGCGTGCCGTCACCGACGCCCCCGACGTCTTTACGTTCTGGGACTATCAGGCCGGCGCCTGGCAGAAGAACAACGGCATCCGCATCGACCACCTGCTTCTGTCGCCCGAAGCCGCCAATTGGTTTTCCTCGGCTTCGATCGAAAAACAGGTGCGCGCCTGGGAAAAACCCTCCGACCATGTGCCGGTGGCGATCGATCTGGCGCTGCGGCCGGCCTGATCGGAGCTGCTGTCCGGCGGCACATTGAGAAGTTGACCTCTTATCGCCACAAATCGCGCGCTTGATGAGAAATCATCATGGTGGCTGGGGTTCCCATGACTATCCGACTTGCACTTTGCACGTGTGCCGCGGCGCTCGCTTTTGGCGCGATGCCGGCCGTTGCCGCTCCGCTATGCCTTGCCAATGGCAAATCGTTCCAGATCGGTCAAATGGCCTGCCTGACACTTGCCGGACAAAGCCACCTCGCCCGCTGCGAGATGGTGCTCAACAACACGTCCTGGACAAAGCAGCGGGACGGCTGCCCGGAGAACACACTGGCCCCGCATCTGCAAGGCACGCCGATATCAACACCGGCGCCCGGCGGCGTGCCGGCGAAACCGACCGAGAACTGATTTAAATCGACCAATCCCGCCGGCCTACTGGTCGCCGCCACCCTTGGTCAGGATGTCGTCGGCCAGCGAAATCGCGGTGCGACGGTCGGCTTCGCCGGCGGCGGCAAACGCTTCTTCCTGCATGCCGCGGATCCATGGCTGGTCGGCGGGTGAGGCTCGTTCGAGTGCCGCGGTCATCATCGCCAGCCCGCGGACGATCTTGCCGCTTTGGAAAAGCAGGTTGCCGAGCGTCGCCTGCGCGCCCGCATGGCCCTTTTCGGCCGCCAGCTGGAACCAGCGTCCGGCCTGCTTGACGCTGGCCTTGACGCCGCCCTCGCCCTTGAGGAACATCTGGCCCATCTCGAACTGGGCGTTCGGATTGCGGTAGTTGGCGGCGGCACGCATGTAATATTCCTGGGCCGCCACCTCGTTCTCCTCGACGGGGCTGCCGGGAATGCCTTTCCTCAGATAGTCGCCAAGCGCCACCAGCGCGTCCGAAACATAGCTTTCCTCGGGCGAACCGGGCTCGACGTCCTGGTCGACGATCTCGCTGAAGAACTTGAATGCCGCGTAGTCGTCTCGCGCCACGCCATCGCCTTCGGCATACATGCGCGCAAGCTTCCAGGTGGCGCCGATCTGGCCGTTCTCGGCGGCATATTTGTAGGCTTCCGCGGCCTGCTCCTTATGGCCGTTCTTGTAAGCGGAAAAGCCGAACTGGAACACCGCCCACGGGCTCGACTGCGGCTTCACGCCGGTCTTGTCGTCGAACACCTTGTCGTCGAAGGCCATGGCCTGGCCGACGGCGCCTAAGGTCGCGCCAAACGTGGCGAGCGCAACCAGTGCCGAAAGGACAGACGACCTCAACAACTCAGATGTCCGCATAGCAGTGTGTTTCTTTGGCACCGCCCGGATGGGTGACCGCGCCGTCGCGGGCAGATCCGACCGTCTGTGCGTATTTCCAGATCGCGCCCGACTGATAGTCGGTCGTGCGCGCCTTCCATGCTTTTGCCCTCGCCGCCAGTTCGGCTTTGGACAATGCAACCTCGATCGTGCCGTTCACCGCATCGATCGAGATCAAGTCGCCGTCTTTCAGAAGCCCGATCGGGCCACCGACGGCCGCTTCCGGCCCGACATGGCCGATGCAGAAACCGCGCGTCGCGCCAGAAAAACGCCCGTCGGTGATGAGCGCCACCTTGCCGCCCATGCCCTGGCCGTAGAGAGCCGCCGTCGTCGACAGCATTTCGCGCATGCCCGGGCCGCCGCGCGGACCCTCGTAACGGATGACGAGAACCTCGCCTTCGCTATAGTTACGGCGCGTAACCGCCTCGAAACATTCCTCTTCCGAATCGAAGCAGCGCGCCGGACCCGAGAATTTGAGTTCCGCCATGCCTGCGACCTTCACGATCGCGCCTTCGGGGGCAAGGTTACCCTTCAAGCCCACGACCCCGCCGGTCTGGGTAATCGGCTTGTTGGCGGGACGGACCACATCCTGGCTGTCATTCCAGGAAACATGTTCCATATTTTCGGCCAAAGTGCGGCCGGTCACCGTCAGGCAATCGCCATGAAGATAGCCATGGTCGAGCAGCGTCTTCATCAAGAGCGGAATGCCGCCGGCCTCGAACATGTCCTTGGCGACGTATTTGCCGCCCGGCTTGAGGTCGGCGATGTAGGGTGTCTTTTCGAATATCCTGGCCACGTCGAAAAGGTCGAACTTTATCCCGGCTTCGTGCGCGATCGCCGGCAGATGCAGCGCCGCGTTGGTCGAGCCGCCGGTGGCCGAGACCACGGTCGCGGCATTTTCCAACGCTTTCATAGTAACGATGCCGCGAGGGCGGATGTTCCTTGCGATCAACTCCATGATCTTTTCGCCGGAAGCGAAATTGAAGCGGTCGCGCATCTCGTAGGGTGCCGGCGCGCCGCAGGAATAGGGCAGCGCCAGGCCGATCGCCTCAGCGACGGTGGCCATGGTGTTGGCGGTGAACTGGGCGCCGCAGGAGCCGGCCGACGGACACGCGGCTTGCTCGATTTCTAGCAGTTCGGCGTCGCCGATGGTGCCGACCGAATGCTGGCCGACCGCCTCGAATACGTCCTGCACGGTGATCTGCCGGCCACGGTAGCTGCCGGGCAGGATCGAGCCGCCATAGATGAAGATCGACGGCACGTTGAGGCGCACCATAGCCATCATCATGCCGGGCAGCGACTTGTCGCAACCGGCCAGGCCGACCAGCGCATCGTAGCAATGGCCGCGCATGGTAAGCTCGACTGAATCGGCGATGACCTCGCGTGACACCAGCGACGACTTCATGCCCTGGTGGCCCATGGCGATGCCGTCGGTGACGGTGATGGTGCAGAATTCGCGCGGCGTGCCTTTGGCGGCCGCCACGCCCTTCTTGACCACTTGCGCCTGGCGCATCAGTGAGATGTTGCAAGGTGCGGCCTCGTTCCAGCAGCTGGCGACACCAACCAGCGGCTGCGCGATCTCGGCCGCCGACAGCCCCATCGCATAGAGGTAGGAGCGATGCGGCGCCCGCTCGGGACCAACGGTCACGTGACGGCTTGGCAGCTTGGCCTTGGAGATCGCTCTGGCGTCCATACTCGTCCTTGCCGCGGGCGGTGCGGCCTGTCTCTTCGCCTAGCCTTTTGGCGCGTGTCCCGAGACAAGTTCGAGGTGCGCCGGGTTTATGGCGGGAAATGGGCAATGTTCCCAGGCGGCCGGGTGGCGCGAGGGTTGTTCAGAAACTGTTGCCGAAACGTCACAATTATCGGAGCGAACATCATGGGGGCAATTGTTGCGCTGGCCGAATGACGGATGACGCACCGACGAAACGACCGGGCAGTGCCCGGCCGTTTTGTCGTTTAAAAATTTGTAGTTAGAACTTGATCTTGACGGAAGCCGAACCGGCGAGAAGCAGGTCGTTGCCGTAGGTATAGGTGACGGCATTTGCCACGTCGCCGACACCGCTGAAAGTCGATGACCCGCTCGTCAGCACACCGATCGAGCCGCCGAGCCTGACCTCGACCTGGTCGTTCGGCGAATAGGAGACGCCGCTGGCCACGGCCCAGGTATCCGACTGATAGCCGGAGGTCGTCGAGGTGCCGCGATCCCAGGTCAGCGAAACCACGCCCGACAATTGGTCGGTGAACTTGTGACCGATACCGCCCGTGATCGTCCAGCCGTCGCGATAAAGCAGGTCGAATGAAACGGGCGAGGGAGCACCGGTTACCGGACTGCGCACGCCATTGATGGCAATGACGCCAAGCTTGCTCCACTCCTGCCAGCGGATGGAACCAAAGGCCAGCCAGCCAGGAGCTATACCGCTCTGCAGCTTGAATTCCAGAGCCTGAGGTATCTCGGCCGACGCCGAGACTGGGTACACGCCGGTAGAGCCAGGAACCAGATCCGCTGGAAAGGCGCCCCTGAAGCCGGTCGTGTCGACCGTTCCCGACAGCCCGTCATATTTATAGCTGGAAGAGTACATCAGGCTGGCGCGCAGAGCGATCTCGGGGATCTCATAGGCTGCGCCCGCACGCCAACCCCATGCCTCGTCGGACAGCTTGAAGACGCCGAGGCCGGTATTGCCGAAGGCGAGCAGTGTCTGGCGGGACAGAAACGCGTCGACCTGCTGGTAGGAGACACCGCCAATGAATCGTATGGCGCCCTTGCCGACGTTCACCTTGTAAGAGCAGGTGAGACCGAAATCGTCTGTGTCGACGGAGTATTTGACCGCTGTCGGCGAATAGGCGTTGTTCATGCCGAAATTTGCGTCCGCACCATACGGTCTGGTATAGGTGGCAAGACAGTCTACGGGCTCAAAGATGTTGGCCTTGATGCCGACATGCGGCACCGCATAGTCGCCACCAACATCCACCGCCGACGTCGACAGCCCCGAGCCGTCCAGACGCTGCACATTTTTGAGCGTGCGTTGGGGCGAAACATAGGTGACGCCTGCATCGAACGAATATGGCGCCGCGTCGAACAGCTGGTCGATGTTGACGCCGCCCCGGTCAAAGCCTCCGGAGTGCGCCGTCCCGACCAAAGCCAGCGAAAAGGCCGCTGCGCCCAGCAGCGCTTTCAGACGCGAATAACACATGAATCTCCTCCCCGAATGTCATTCCATCAAGCTAGAACCAATTCAGGTTAATGGCGCAACAACGAATTCGCCGTGCGTACATGTACACCCTGGCCGAACGCATTTCCGACAAGGTGTCGGCCTTCTCGACAAGGCGGGAAAATGGCTGGCTCGGTACAAATCAATGAGAAAAATCGGGAAAATCGCCTAAATCACGACAAAACTGGGCATTTCGCGTGCGCAGCCACCCATTGTTACATTATGGCAACAATGGGGCAAAAACATTCAGTTTGCCTCAAGATTTACGCTGCGGAATGCCTGTTTTCGTGGCAGGAAGCCCATCTGGAAAGCAGATTCGTGACCCGGCGAATCTGCTCGATCAGCCGGCCCAATTTGCTCTATCAGCCGGCCCAATTTGTTCGATCAGCCGGCATCGCGCACCCGCGTCAATGCCACCGAAAGCTTCTCTTGCGCCTCGCGATATTCGGCGAGTTTTTCGCGCTCGGCCTCCACCACCTCGTCCGGTGCGTTGGCGACGAATTTCTCGTTGGACAGCTTCTTGTAAAGCCGCGCAATTTCCTCGGTCACCTTGGCAAGTTCCTTCTGCAGGCGCGCTGCCTCGGCTGTAACGTCGATCAGGCTGCCGAGCGGCAGGCAGATGGTCGCCTCGTTGACGACGATCTGGGCGGAGCCCTTGGGCGCCGCATCGACCAGCGAGATGTCGCCGACCCGCGCCAGCCGCTTGATGGCCGATGCCTGGCGCTCAAGCCTTTGGTGGGTCGTTTCATTGGCACCGATCACCATCAGGGGCGCGATCGCTGCCGGCGGCACGTTCATTTCCGAACGCACCGAGCGGATGCCGGAGACGAGATCGACCAGCCAGTTGATATCGGCGGCGGCCTCCTCGTCCTCGAAGTCGGGCGACGGCCAAGCCGCATGACAAAGCAGCGACGGCCGTTGCCTGCCTTCGCCGGCGGTTTCGGCCCACAGTTCCTCGGTCATGAACGGCATCATCGGATGCAGCAGCTTGTAGATCTCGTCCAGCACGAAGGCGACGCATGCCCTGCTCTCGGCCTTGGCGGCCTCGTCGGTGCCCATGAACACCGGCTTCAGCAGTTCCAGGTACCAGTCGCAGAACTGGTTCCAGACGAACCGGTAGGCAGCACCCGCCGCCTCGTTGAAGCGGTACGAGGTGATGCCGTCGGTTATGTCGCGCGCGGCTCGCGTCAGCTCCGTCAGGATCCAGCGGTTGACCGCCAGCTTGGCGTCCTGCAGCCAGAAATCGTCGTCGCGCGCCACTTCGTTCATCTCGGCGAAGCGCGTCGCGTTCCACAGCTTGGTGCCGAAATTGCGATAGCCGGCAATGCGGGCCGGATCGAGCTTAACGTCGCGCCCTTGCGCTGCCATCACCGTCAAGGTGAAGCGCAGCGCATCGGCGCCATATTCGTCGATGAGGTCGAGCGGATCGATGACGTTGCCTTTCGACTTCGACATCTTCTGTCCATTCTTGTCGCGAACCAGCGCATGCACATAAACGGTATGAAACGGCTCCTGGTCCATGAAATGCAGGCCCATCATCATCATGCGGGCGACCCAGAAGAAGATGATGTCGAAACCGGTGACCAGCACGTCGGTCGGGTAATAGGTCTCCAGCTCCGGCGTCTGGTCCGGCCAGCCGAGCGTCGAGAACGGCCACAGCGCCGACGAGAACCATGTGTCGAGCACGTCCTCGTCGCGGGTCAGGATCTCGCCAGGCTGGAAATTCTCGAGTTTGTCCTCGACCCAGGCCTTCCACGGCCCTTCCAGCGCCAGATAATATTCGACGGCGGCACCGAGCGCTTCTTCCTCGGTCTTTTCGACAAAGACATGCCCGTCCGGCCCGTACCAGGCAGGGATCTGGTGGCCCCACCAGAGCTGGCGCGAAATGCACCAGGGCTGGATGTTCTCCATCCAGTCGAAATAGGTCTTTTCCCAGTTTTTGGGCACGAAATTGGTGCGGCCCTCGCGCACCGAGGCGATCGCCGGCTTGGCCAGTTCCGCCGCATTGACATACCACTGGTCGGTCAGAAACGGCTCGATCGGCACGCCGCCGCGGTCGCCGTGCGGCACCGCATGGCGATGCGGCTCGACCTTTTCGAGAAAGCCGCCCGCCTCCATCAGCTCGACGATCTTCTTGCGCGCATCGAAACGGTCCAGGCCATCGAGGCCGTCCCAGACGGCCTGGCGCTCCGGCGTCACTTCCAGTCCGGCCAGAAAGTCCTCATTGTCCTTGAGGCTCACCGCCGCATTGACGGTGAGGATGTTGACCGCCGGCAGCCGGTGGCGCTTGCCGACCTCGAAATCGTTGAAGTCATGCGCCGGTGTGATCTTGACCGCACCGCTGCCTTTTTCGGGATCGGAATACTCGTCCGCCACCACCGGGATCTTGCGGCCGACGATCGGCAGGATGAGGTTCTTGCCGACGAGATGCCGGAAACGCTCGTCGTCGGGGTGGACTGCGACAGCCGTATCGCCCAGCATCGTCTCGGGGCGGGTCGTCGCAACGGTGATGAAGGTCTTCGGATTTTCCGGATCGAAGGTCATGCCTTCGATCGGATAGCGGAAGTGCCAGAGGTTGCCGTTGACCTCCTGCTGCTCGACCTCGAGATCCGAGATGGCGGTCAACAGCTTCGGGTCCCAGTTCACAAGGCGCTTGTCCTTGTAGATCAGCCCTTCCTTGTAGAGCGTCACGAACACTTCGAGCACTGCCTTCGACAGGCCCTCGTCCATGGTGAAGCGCTCGCGGCTCCAGTCGGCCGAGGCCCCGAGCCGCTTCAGCTGGTTGAGGATGGCGCCACCGGACTCGGCCTTCCACTCCCACACCTTGTCGATGAACTCATCGCGCGTCAGGTCGCGGCGATGGATCTGCTTTTCCATCAGCTGGCGCTCGACCACCATCTGCGTGGCGATGCCGGCATGATCCATGCCCGGCTGCCACAAGACGTTCTTGCCGCGCATGCGCTCGAAGCGCACCAGAATGTCCTGCAGCGTGTTGTTGAGCGCATGGCCCATATGCAGCGAGCCGGTGACGTTCGGCGGCGGGATGACGATGGTGAAGGCTTCAGCCCCCTCCTCGGCGCCGGCACCGGCCCGAAACGCGTCGGCCTCTTCCCATATCCTGGCAATCTTCGGCTCGACGGCTTTGGCGTCGTAGGTCTTTTCGAGCATGGGAAAACGGTCCGCGCTGTCCGGAATTTGTGGTCCGGTGTAAATCGGAAGGTTGTTGCCAAGTCAACCGCAAGGGCGGCATGGCCAAATAGATAGCGCTGGGATGGTTAGGTGCAACTCGCGGAAGTGATCGTTGCAAGGCAAATCGCTTCAGGTTGCACTGCCCCTCATTGCCCTGCCTTGCAGCATTGGTGGTTGGCGAAAGCCAAAGCGTCATCCGATCTCCCTTCTTGCGGGGGAGATGTCCGGCAGGACAGAGGGGGGTGGGAAGGATCGCCACCTTCGACGTCTGTCTTCCCCAATCTCGGAAATTCAATTGCCTGCAGGCGTAGCTGCGATCGTTGAGAGGCCGGAGGGACAGCACCCCCCTCTGCCCTGCCGGGCATCTCCCCCGCAACGGGGAAGATTGGATGCTTCGCCGATGGCGCCTGTCGGCAGGGCGGATGAGGGGCAGCGGCGATTTCGACACCGGAGGGGTGGCGTCCAAACTCAATAAAGACGCCGCCTGGAGACAGCCTTTGGTCCTGGTTTCTGAACTTACTGCGCGCCGCGCGCGACGCGCTCGATTTCCTCGCGCACCAGCCGCTCGACCAGCGTCGGCAGGTTGTTGTCTAGCCAGTCCTGCAGCATCGGCCGCAGCATCTCCTCGGCCATCTCGTCGAAGGTCTTCTTGCTGCGGCTGGCAAATGCGTCTGAAAGCTCGCCGAAGGCGGCGGCAACCTGCCGCCCCGTATGTTCCGAAAGGATCGCCGGCCGAGAGTACGGCGCCTCGCTGGCCGCCGAACTCGCCAATCCCATTTTCGAAGGTCCCGGGCCGATTTTCGAAGGTTCCAGGCCGCTTTCCGAAGACTGCGGCCCATTTTCAGAAGGCTCCGGCGCAGGTCCAGCAGTCGCCTCGTCTTCGAAAACCTCGGCTTTTGGCCCGGCGTCCGGCGTCCGGGGTGGCTCGGCCCGGTCCGGCTTGGCCATCGCGTCGCCGACCGCTGCGATCTCGCGCCGCCAATCGGCAATGATGGTGTCCGTCGTCTCGGCAGCCTTGGCCGTCGCAGGCCGATCCGGCTTTGCGGGCGGTTCGGGAGCGGTGTTCACCTCAGCCAGAGTGACCGGCGCTTTTGCCGGGCCGGGACGCACTTCCGTATACGCATTGACGGGCGCGGATGATGGCTGCACCTCGGCCCGCGTGGCCGGCTTGGCGATCTCCAGTCCGCCGCGCAGTTCGGAACGGAACGCATCGCCCTCCGCTGCCCGTCCGGCTGCCGGCGCCGGTTGCAGATCCTGGCGCAGCTCGTCCGCGTCGCCCGGCTGCTTGCGGCCGGTATCGCTGTCCTCGATGATCCTTCTGATGGAAGCCAGTATCTCTTCCATGGAAGGTTCGCGCTGTACGCTGCTTGCCGTCGCCATCGTCACATCCGCCGCCCTTGTGACTCGTTCTCAGATTTCCTGTCCGGCAATGCCGGATTCGAATCATGGCGACAGCGTAACCGACGGAACGCCCTGCGAGAATCCCCAATCTGGCGACATCTCGGATTTCAACAGATTAGGGTCGGGAGTGGAAGCCCGCGCGTCGTTCGAGCGCGGGCTGAAACCACGGCCTGGCGATCAGCGGCCGTCCGGCGTGCGCAGGCCGATCCACTTGTCTTTGACGGCGTTGTAATGCTCTTCCGGCCTGTACTTCGTCACATTGAGCGCAAGGCGGTCTGCCGACAAATGGCCAACCGCAGAGAGGATGGCATAGCTTGCCACCACCACGTCGCGTTCGGCACTGGCAAGATTGATCTTGGCAGTGATGACGGTCGCCTGCGCATTGAGAACGTCGAGCGTGGTACGCTGGCCGACATTGCGCTCCTCGATGACGCCGTTCAAGGCAAGCTGCGCGGCGGCGACCACCTGCCGGTTGGCCGTGACGCTTTGCTGCGCGGCGGTATATTGCGTCCATGCCGATGTCACGGCCTGGCGCACCTGGTCGCGACTCACGTCGACTTCGATCCGCGCCTGGCTGAGCGATTCCTTGTTCTGGCGCACGGTCGCCGAGGTCCGTCCGCCGGAATAGATCGGCACGGTCAGTGTCGCGCCGATGTTCGCCGACGTCCTTGTACCATCCTGCGATGCCCCAAGGACGCCCGGAACCGTGTTGCGATAGTCGCCGGAAACGCCGGCGCTAGCCGAAAGCTGCGGCAGCAGCGCGCCTTCGGCCGATTTAACCGAAAACGCCGCCGCGTCGACCAGATGCTCGGTGGCGAGGATGGCCGGATGTTCGGCCGATGCGATCGCAATCGCTGCATCGAGACTCGACGGCAACAGCTTTGACAGCGGCGAAGCCGGCCTGAGCCTGCCCGGCTCGTCGCCGACGATCTGGCGATAGGTCGCAGCACTTGCCAGCGCTGTCGCGCGGGCGGCGCTCAACTGCGCCACCGCGGAGGCGCGCGAAGCATCGGCTTGCGCGACGTCGGTGCGCGTGCCTTCGCCGACCTCGAAGCGCGAACGCGCCGCACGCGCCTGCTCGGTCAGGAATTGCAGATTCTGTTCGGTCAGCACCGCGATCTGGCGGTCGCGGATGACGTCCATATAGGCACTTGCCGCGTTGAACAGGGTGTTTTCTTCGGTGTTGCGCAGGCTCTCGACCGAGGCGCTGACCCGCGCTTCAGCGGCCGCGACATTGTTCCTGGTCTGAAAGCCGTCGAACAGGGTTTGATTGATCTGGACGCCAAAGTTGCCGGTAGTTATGCGTGCGGTTCGACTGGTACCATTGACGTGGGTGCTGGTGTAGTCGATGTCCGCGGAACCGGTGATGGTCGGGCGCCAGCCGGACTTGGCGATTGCAACGCCCTCGTCGGTGACGCGGACGCCGGCGCGTGTCGAATTGAGCGAGGAATTGTTTTGGTAGGCCTTTGAAAGGGCCCCGATGATCGTTTCGGCCGAGGCGACCATTGGAGAAAGCGCGGTCGCCGAAACGAGGACAGCGGTAAAAAGCAACTTGCGTACAGACGGCACGTTATATTCCCTCATTCGTTTTGCACGGGAACTGCGCCACGCTGGCTTCTCCTCTGATCAGCCGGCGCCGCGTTTTTTATCGTTCCCCCGCTGAAAGCCCCCAAGAAACACCCGGTTATGCAGATCAGCAACGATTGTTCAAACGCAAGCGATCATGACAACGCCTTCGCTGCAAGGCAAAATCACTCAGAATTCGAAGGCGGGAATGCGTTCAAATCCAGGTAGTGGCTTAATTGCCGCATTAAATGCGCGTCTTCCCGTTACAACCCCTCCAGTCTTAAAAAAAAGCCGGGCTACGCCCGAATTGCCCTGCCCCTCCACGGCGACGAGTCGGCCGCCTTCGGCAAGCTGGTCGAACAGCGCCGCCGGCACCTCCCC